>NZ_JAVRHN010000018.1:0-34315 GCF_031846645.1 Autumnicola psychrophila | reverse complement strand
CCACTTCAATCTAGCCTGGAGTTGTCATTTAAAACTCACAACAGACACAGACACTTCGTCAAGCTCAGTGTGACCACAAAATGTCACATAACGCGGAGTCGAGATGCTAGTGACCCCAAACTCCGAACCATAAACCACTATTCATCCACAATCTCCATCTTCCTAAGCAAAAAAGATGCGTTCATATTCTGGCAAATTCCGTTTTTGAACTGGTAGTCGAAATTGAGTTCGTCGTTAATAATTTCAGCATCAAAATAATGGTTTTTCACCTCTGGTAATTCCGTAGAAATTTCACATAAACTCAGGTCGTGAGTAGCAATAATTCCGGTGGAATGGGATTTTACCAGTTTCCGGACGAATTTTTTACTTCCTGTAGCTTTATCGGTACTGTTTGTGCCCTTCAGAATTTCGTCTAAAATGATAAAATAGCGGTCGGTTTTCACTTTATCCACGATAAACTTCAGTCGTTTTAATTCTGAAAAGAAATACGATTCGTCATCATTCAGTGAGTCACTGGTACGCATACTGGTAATGAGTTTAATTGGCGAATATGTACATGCTTCAGCACAAACCGGAAGCCCGATATTGCTCATCACAATCTGGAGGGAAACAGTACGTAAAAATGTACTCTTTCCCGCCATATTCGCCCCGGTGATGATAAAAAATTCTTCATTATTGATATTGAAATCATTCGCAACCCTCTTTTCCGGATTAAGAAGCGGATGCGCCAGATTTTTAGCTGAAATCCCTGTACTTCCACTGCTAATTTTTGGAAAAACATACTGCGGATGGTTAAAAGCAAAGTTACCCAGCGAATTAAAGGCATCGGTAAATTCTATAATTTCAAACCAGTTTTCAACATTTTGCCGATAATTGTCAATCCAGCGCTCTAACTTATAGGACTGCTGCAAATCCCAGAGTAAAAATCCATTGGCAAAAAAGCCAAACAGCATATTATTTCGTTGATCCAAAGCATCAATTGCCTTTGAAAACTTCCTGAAGATCGCTGAAGCCTTTTCTTTTTCAGAACGGATCATGTTTTGATTCTTTTTCAGGATTTCAGAAGTAAATTCTTCATCTTCTATAAGCCCCAAAAGCCTGTGGTACTGGTGAAATGTATCCTGTACCTTACTCACACTGCCGGAAAGCAAATTTATCCTCTTCAGAAAATATCCGGTAGTGAGGACACCTACTAAAAACCACAGCAGCAGGTGAATTCCTTTAATATAATCTAGAGCATAGGCTAAAATGGCAATTATCGATATGATACTGAAGACGATTGGCAGCCATTTCATGATCGCGGGGACGAAAAAGCGGTAATTTTTAAACCAGTTTAAAACGGTGACAGATGCAGTTTCGGTTTTCACCAACCTGGCCAAAGCAGTAAATTCCTGACGCCATACCGCCTTTTCAGCGAGTTCTTTTACAGCTTCCTGCTTGGTTTCTATACCGTCAATCGCATTTTTCTTAAGTATCGCAGCAAGTTTCCTGGTTCCTTCGTGCAAGGCAGTGCGGTTGAGATATTGAAAAAAACTACCTCTTCCAAAAAGATCGATATCCTGACTATAAGCATGCAAAGGATCGTCATATTCACTTCCTGAAGGCAAATCCTGAAAATTGCGCGTCTTTAGAATATCAATTTCGGTTTCATTAATCCTGATGAGTTCCTTCTGTTTATCGCTCTTTTCTTTAATATCGCTGTGCCTGGAAACCAGAAAAAGAAAGATGACAATCCCGCCGATAATTACCGGAACGATCGCATTTACATTTCCGAAGAAAAAATAAATTCCGTAGCAAATCGCCAGGAAAACCAGCAATCTGATAAGGCTGGAAAACAATAATTTTTTGGAAAGTACAGCTAACTGCTGCTCGTGAATACTTTTTTGATGAGTGTAAAATTCTAAGGTATTTTTCATTCTAAATTCTCCAGTTCTTTTCTTTGTTTTCCGGTTAATCCCGCCACGACGAGATTATAGGAATGATCAGTTAAATCAAAAATTATTTCGGGACGCAATCTGCCGTCTAAGATTAACGAATTCCAGTGCTTTTTATTCATATGATAACCCGGTAATATAGTTTCTTCATGCTCTTCCCGCAGCTCAATCGCCTTTTCGGGATCACATTTTAAATTAATGCGCAACGGAACATCATTTAACGAGGCGAGTGCAAACATCCTGCCCATAACTTTAAAAACAAGACTATCAGGACCAAAAGGCAGCTCTTCGGTCACCGCTTTTTTAGCGAGGCAGTAATTTCTGAAGATTTCGATGTCCATATTGCCAAAATTTTAGGAGAAACCTATGATTTTAGTTTCTTATTTTCTTCGGCTTCTTTTAAAGTAAGTGCCGTATAATCCAGTTTCCAGCCGATGGTTTCCACGATTTTTTCCATAAGCAAAATCGTTCCAAGCGCCTCCTTTTTTGCCTGCTCAAAGAGTCCGCTTTCCGGAATTTTATCTACAATATGCCTCTTTGCATCGCGGTTAATATCGGTTAAATCTGAAGTAGTAAAAGGGTTGGCCCAGCCTTCGCGTTTGTCGTAATACTTAAAATCTGTTTCTACGGTAAGCAGTTCCGGCTGCGGAAAATTGGTAAGAATGATCCTTTTCGATTCGGTATCACTTTCCATGCTAATTTTACTTAAATCGAAACCAATATGCGCCTTGGCATTAATGAGGATTATGGCTTTCTTTTTCCCCAGAAAAAGGCTTACATACCTTTCCTTTAAATTTTCGTAGTGGTAAATTTCAGCAAAATCGCCCTCTACCGTAATAAATTTGCAAACGCTACGGATTTTATCCATTAGCACTACCGATTGTTCGCTGGTCTTTTCCTTTGAACGATTACTGTTGAATCTCGCAAAAATAAAATACGCAACCACCGCACCCACGGCCAGCCCGATAAATAAAAGCTCCATAATTAATCACCAATTTCTCCCAGATGTGTGAATTTAAAGCCTTTTTCGTACTTGAGGCCATAGCCTAAAATACGATCAAAAGCCGAATGTGAAAACAAAATTAATCCTATTAATTGTAAAATCACGTTTTGGAGAGCGAAACCCACGATCCACAGCAAAATCGCCAGGCCTTTATGATGAAAAACATTATAAACAAAAGCTCCGGATTTATTTCCTCCCAGATACCCCAACATTCCGACATCTGGCGCAAAAAATAGTCCGACAAACCACCACCAGGAGAGTCCCAGAAAGCTGAAGGCGTAAATGCCCAGCGCTAGCACTGCCATTTCTTCAAGTTGTAATGTACTTTTCATTTATTGCTGAATTTTATATAAAATCGGCTTCGACGGGGAAGCGTCATTTTCAAACGAAGCGATTTGCAGGTTGAGCAGGTATTCCCCGTCTGTAATATTATTGGAAACATAGATAAATTCAGTAATTGTAGCTTCCAGCCGCGTATTTTTCGGGTAGTTCCAAAAAGCTTTATGCGCCAGCAATTTGCCGCCGTCGCGTTCTTTATCTACAGAAGGCAGGTCAATAAGCAAATGTTGCACTCCGCAATCCCTGATATACCGCGCCGCAGCTTCTTCCAGGTACGGCCAGTTGGTATTGGAGTATTTTCTGCTCCGCTTTTCGATATAATTCGGAAGCGTTCTTATAATTAAAGCTTCAGCTTCATTTTTGGCAATTTTCGACTTTATTTGTTCTTCGGAAATAACCGAGTCCTCTCCCCTTTTCTCTGGTTCTACGGAAATTAATTTGGCGACAAAGAAGAATTTTTTCAGCGTTTGATTAATGCTGAAGAATTCCCGCGAGATATGCCCCACACATTCGGTATGAGTGCCATGCGCATGCGGATTAAACCTGATATTGTTGAAATTAACCGAGGCTCCCTCACTCACCTTCCCAATAAAATCACCATCCTTTACCGGATATATTTCGGGCGCCGAAAGATACCAGGCAACGGGATTTTTACTGTCTCCGCGTAAACCTATAGAAATATCCAGCGGCTTCGACAGGTCGATATTATAGGTTTTAGAGCCATGATCAATTTTTGCCTTCATAAGGCTAAATTAGGAAAAAGTCTGCTCCTTGTTATAAGTTAAGGAGTGAAGGAGTGAAAAGAGTAAAGGAAAGGTTTTTGGTTGTGGATTTTTTCAGTTCGGAGTTCGGAGTATGGGCTCAATGTCCCCCTGAGCGGAGTCAAAGGGTCAGTTAAAGAGAGGAAAGTGGAAAGTTTCTTTTCCTTTTCACTCTTCACTTTTCACTAATCAAGATAAAACAAATCTGAAGCTATCCCGTCACTTAAAAATTTTCCTTTAGAAGAGACATGCAGCACCTGATTCCTATTTTCTAGCAGTTCCTTTTTTAGCAGCACATCGGCGTTTTTAAGAAGATGATCTCTGTAATGTTCACCAAAGATTTCTTCAACTTCAGTAATATCGACTCCAAATTGCGTTCGCAGCCGCGTCATTACATATTCGTTGTATTTATCTGTAATCGTCAGCCCTTCGGTTTCCAAAGGAAGTTTATTTATTTCCAGTGCTTTTATATAAAGCGAATTGTTGCTCACATTCCATTTTCTGAAGTTCCCATCATACGAATGTGCCGAAGGGCCGATTCCCAGGTAAGATTTCCCAAGCCAATATGCGGTATTATTCTGTGAGAAATAACCATCTTTCCCAAAGTTAGAAAATTCATAATGCCGAAAATTGGCATTTTTGAGCATGCTTACCATAATCTCGAAATGAGCCTTTGCAGCCTCGTCGTTTACTGGTTTTATTTTTCCTTTTTCAATAAATTTATGCAGTGCGGTGTTCGGTTCTACCGTAAGCGCGTAGCTGGAAATATGCGGCACACCAAGATCCAGGGCGATTTGCAGATTTTGTTGCCATTTTTCTGCACTCATATTCGGAATTCCGTAAATTAAATCGATAGAAATATTATCAAAATACTTTGTCGCCAGCTGAATACTTTCCAGCGCTTCTTTAGCATTATGTGCGCGGTTCATCAGCTTTAAATCTTCTTCAAAAAATGACTGCACGCCAATACTGAGTCGGTTAATTTTTGAAGCTTTCAGCATCTGAAGTTTTTCTTCAGAAAGATCGTCTGGATTGGCTTCCAGCGTGATTTCAGGATTTTCAGCGACCTGATAATTGGCAAAAATTGTAGTAAATATTTGTCGAAGTTCTTCCGAAGTCAATAAACTCGGCGTTCCACCGCCAAAATAAATCGTCCTGATTTCCTGTTCCGGAAGTTCATTTTTCCGAAGTTCCAGCTCCCGGCAAAGCATATCCACCAACTGATCTTTTTTCTTCATAGAAGTCGAAAAATGAAAATCACAGTAGTGACAGGCCTGCTTGCAAAAAGGGATGTGGATGTAGATACCGCTCATCTTCAATTAACAGTTAACAATAAACAATGATCAATTTTTCTTCATTCTGGTAGACTTCAGAATAGAAAACATAATCCTGGAAAGTTCGTCGGCTAAAGGATGTAACTTATCAAATTCCTCAAGATTTATGTATTCCGCATCTTTTAAAAGGGAAAGCCAATACTTCGTTTCCAGACTTTCCTTATAAGCAATAGAAATTTTAGCTGAAAAATCAGCACTGGAAATTGCTCCGTTAGCTTCAGCAATGTTTGCACCAATTGATGTTCCACTTCTTAACAATTGTTTGGAGAGAATATATTCCCGTTTTTCATTCATCAAGATTTTACAGAGAAAAATTATATCCAAAGCAAAGGAATACGATTTTTGCGCTAGTGGGTTATCCTTTGCCTGACTCATCCTTGATTGTTAATTGTTAATTGTTAACTGATAATTGCTACTTGATTTTTCCCGGATTCTGTTTTACAAACGCCGCCCAGCCGGTGTAGCTTTTTCCGCCCACAACTTTTCCTGAATTGTAAAAATGGCAAACCGCAGCTGCGAGTCCGTCGGTTGAGTCGAGATTTTTTGGTAAAGTTTTCAGATTAAGTAAACCTTGGAGCATTTTGGCAACCTGCTCTTTGCTGGCATTTCCGTTGCCGGTAATCGCCATTTTTATTTTCTTCGGAAGGTATTCTGTGATAGGAATTTGCCTGGAAAGTCCCGCTGCCATCGCCACTCCTTGCGCCCGACCCAGCTTTAGCATAGACTGTACATTTTTCCCGAAGAACGGTGCTTCAATCGCAATTTCATCAGGATGAAAGGTGTCGATAAGTTCTATTGTACGCTCAAAAATCAACTTCAGTTTCACATAAGGATCGTCGTATTTCTGAAGCTGAAGCTCATTCAACTGCAAAAACTGCATTTTTTTATCTTCCACTTTTATGAGTCCGAAACCCATAATTGTCGTTCCCGGATCTATACCTAAAATTATTCTTTCGCTCTTCAAAATTGCCATTTTCGGGGTGAGGCTGTGGGAAATTGTGTATTTTCGAACAGCCTCACAAAGCTAAGGAATTCTGTTTTGTTACTATCAATTTTCAACCAGCATTAAAATTGCCAAATGGTGCTAAGTATCTTCATTTTTATCGCGGTTTGCTACCTGGTTTTGATAATTACGCTTATTTACGGCTGGAAACAGGTTCCTGAGTTTACAACTGAACATTTTGAACCGAAAACTGGCTTTTCCATCATAGTTCCTTTCAGAAATGAAGCTGAAAACCTTCCGGATTTACTAGAATCGCTTTCCAAACTGAAATATCCGGCTTCTCAGTTCGAAATTTTACTGATTAATGATGCTTCTGAAGATATTTCGGTTAAAATTTGTTCAGAATTTCAGCTTGAACATCAAAATCTTAAGGTTAGCATTCTGGACAATGAATTATTGTCCAAATCACCAAAAAAAGACGCGCTAAAGCGAGGTATCGAAAATGGCAATTTTCGGCATATCGTGACCACAGACGCCGATTGTGTTGTGCCGGAATCCTGGCTACAAACCTTTAACGATTTTATCCTGAAAACTGATGCTGATATGGTTTGCGCACCTGTTTGTTTTAGGACTTCCGAAGAAAAAAAGCTGTTTCAAAAGTTTGAAGAGCTGGATTTTATGAGCCTGCAGGCCACCACCGTTGGCGCATTTGGGATGGAGCAGCCTTTTATGTGCAACGGCGCAAATTTGTGCTATAAAAAAGAAGCTTTTTTGGCTGCGGAAGGCTTTTCTGGAAATGACAAAATCGCCAGTGGGGACGATGTTTTTTTGCTTCAGAAATTTCAGAAAAAAGGATTGAAAGTTGAGTTTTTAAAATCCGAAAAAGCCATTGTAGCAACAAAACCTCAGCAAACATTGCCTCAGCTCATTTCGCAGCGGGTACGTTGGGCTGCAAAAGCTCCTGCCTATAAATCTACATTTTCGAAATTTGCCGGACTCAGTGTACTGCTAATGAATGTTTTGCTGATAATCGCTGCTTTTTTGGTGCTTTTTGAACAACTTCCGGAACAACCGATTCTTGTAATTTTTCTGCTAAAATTCAACGCCGACTTTATCCTGATCTTCCTCGCAGCGAAATTTTTTAAAAAAGAACTCCTGATGCGCAATTACTTTTGGTGCAGTATTGTCTATCCTTTCTTTTCCGGATTTGTAGCTTTAAAATCGCTGTTTTCAGGATTTGAGTGGAAAGGGAGAAAGTTTAGGAGTTGAATGTAAAGAAGCTAATGAGGAAAAGAGTTAAAGAGCAAAATACTCTAAAACGCCTCTCCTCTTTCTTCCGTTTTTCCATTCTTCACTCTTTTACTCTTTCACTTTTTTCAGAGAGAAACAGATAACAAATCCTCCCCAAGCTCGTGAATTGCTTTTTCAATTTGTTTGGCGCGTTCTTCAGAAGCATTGGCTTTTCCAGTAGCATACTGTCTCATTAAAGAAGGATTAATTCCTGTTTTTTTGGCAATAGCAGAAATTTTTATGGGTAAAAGTTTGAAAAAGGAAGGAATATCCAAGTTATATTCAAAACCGTCCATTGCTTTTACTTCCTCCAGCCAATCCTCTTCCAGGTCTTCAGACACCTCCAAATAATCTGTAAAGGCTTTTAATAAATTCAGTTTTAATTCTTCCAGAGATTGTCCATAGGCAGAAACTCCACCGGGGATATTTTGTGTACTCCCCCAATACGTTCCATCTTCTGCTTTCTCTACGTAAACCTCTACCGCATTTTTCATCATCAACATATTAATTGGTTACTCTATTTAAGCCCTGCTTGCTTTAAAATTGAATTACACGTTCCTTTCGGGATATCCTTTTTAGGATGTGGTATTGTCACAACTCCTTTTTTGACCGGATGCTTAAAATGATGATGGCTGCCTTTTGTTCTAACTAAGTACCATCCGTCTTTCCTTATAACTTTTATTAAAGCATCCGACTTCATTGTCCAAAATTATAACAAAAGTGTTATGTGGCAAAATTTATTATAAAAAAGAAAGTTTTTAAGAAGGCTTGGTTCCAATTTTTTTAAAATTTGCTTAGCTTCAAGCTATAGGTGTTCTATATCTCTTCCTAAAAGATCTCCCGCAGAGCACACAGATTTCCGCAGACACTGCGTCCTTAAACAACTTTTCACTTCTTACCTACTTCACTCTTTCACCAATATTCCGTAGATTGTCAAAAAAAGCTATGAATTATTATATCCTGAAATATCAACTTGAAGAAAATTACCTGGAAGACCGCGAAAAATATCGTACAGAGCATTTAAACCTGGCTAAGGAAACTGCTCAAACCGGAACGCTTGTTCTGGCCGGAGCAATGGATGATCCCGCAGATGAAGCCTTGCTAATTTTTAAAGCTCCCAATGATGCTGCCGCAAAAACTTTCGCCGAAAAAGATCCATACATCAAAAACGGACTTGTAAAAGAATGGAGTGTGAGAAAGTGGAATGTAGCAGTGGGAGATACGCACTAGCTAATTTCCACCCCGTCCTTCGGACACCCCTCCGGCGGAGGGGAATAATTGTCAATTACCAATTATTAATTGAACTGATCTACTCTGCTTTAATTAAGACCGGCATTCTAAATACTGTAGAAACCGGAATACCGCGTTTACTGGCAGGATAAATTTTTGGCAGGGAATCTATGCTCTGGTAAAGCCATTCCTCGATTTTTGGTAACTGGTTGGTTAAAGTGGTATCTATGGAAACAATCGAGTCAATTTTTGGTCGGCCCTGCTTGCTTATTTCGAGGTATAAATACAGGGTGTCGTCAATACTTTCGGTCACTACCGGCTGTTGTTTGGCGAGATAAGCGTAAATATTTTCAGCGACTTTTCTTTCAAAACAGTTTTTCGCCTGTGCCAATTCCGTTTCCTGTTGGCAATCTTCAAAAGCGGGATATTCGTCTACCTCTTTCCAGTTAAGCATTTTGCTTTCCTGGTCCAAAACCTCTTCCGAAGAAATCTTTTTGGTTTCGAAATTACAGGAAGTAAAAATTAGAAAAATTGAAATTAGCAGTAAAGTTCTTTTCATACCCAATTGGCGATTGACTTTAGGCAAAAGTAATGAAAATGAGGAGAATCTGAAGGGAAGAAAATCGGCTTCTTTCCTGGGAGCTTATTAATTGCTGTACGCAAAATTTTAAAAGTTGCAGGAATGAACATATCTCAAAACAGCCGGAGCCGAAGTTAAAACTCCGGCTCCGCAGGCTGCAAAAAATTAAGTAAAAAAGAATTATTCATTTACCTGGAAAACAATTGGCAGCGAATACATTACTCCTACCGGTTCACCATTTTGTTTTCCAGGAGTCATCGTGGGAAGGTTGTTAATAACGCGTTCGGCTTCATCCTCCAGTTCTGGCGCAGGGGCACGGGATTTTACATCTTGGATGTTTCCGTTTTTATCTATTTTAAATTGAACGGTCACATGGATTTGACCTGTTAATCCTAATGCTTCACCAACAGTTTTATCGAAATTGAATTTAACAAACAACGAGATTTTTTGGGAAGTACATTTCTTTCTTTCCTGGTTCGAAGCAATATCTTGACACCCGGGATATATAGGAACCTCATCAACTATCGCAAAAGGAATATCCATTTCCTGAACCGGCAGCTCAGCAGCCTTAATTAGAGGAGTTTCTTTAGTTAATTTTTCACTTTCCACCTGGATAGGTGTATTCATTCTGTTTGCAGAATAGGCGACATAAGTCAGCATAATGAATGCCAACGGCACAAGGACAACATATTTCAGTTTCGCCACGGATTTTGACTTTGACTTTTCTAACATAGTTTTCTTATTAGTGTTAACTGAGCGGTTCTCCCGGTAAGTTAGAGCTCTAGAAAAATTTTTATTCATTTACCTGGAAAACAATTGGCAGGGAATACATTACTCCTACAGGTTCACCTCTGTGTTTCCCCGGCGTCATAGTGGGAAGGCTGTTGATCACACGTTCGGCTTCCTGCTCCAGTTCTGGCGCAGCGGCACGGGATTTCACCTCCTGTATATTTCCGTTTTTATCTATTTTAAACTGAACAATTACCCTGTTTGTTCCTGTTAGACCGAGTTTTTCACCCAAACCGGAATCGTAATTCTCACCCACAAATTCAGTGATTTTTTGAGAAGTACATTGTTTTCTTTCTTTATTTGAAGAAATATCTTCACATCCGGGAAAGGCCGGAGTTTCTTCTATTACAGCGAAAGGAATTTCTGAATTATCCCGCTGCTCTTCTACTACTTCAATTATCCCGCTTCCGTTGGCTTTTCTTTGTTTTAATAATAACTCTTCCCTTTTCTTTAATAAATTCAGGAATTGCTCTTTTTCTTCTTCCGTTAAACTATCCTTTGTTTCAAGATAGACATCAAGTTCTGCAATTTTTTCTGAAACAGAAACTGTTCCCTGTTCTTCACTTCCTGCTGGATTCTCTTCTGAACATGCTACATAAGTAAGCATTAGCGTCATTAGCGGAATAATGATTAGAAACTTAAATTTTGCGATTGCTGTTGATTTTGATTTTTGTAACATAACGATTCGTTTTTTGATTAATGAATGATTAAAAAATTGATTGATGAATGAGATATTCTGCGTGTTAAACGCGGTGTTGAGCAACTGCTCGTAGTAATTCTTTTTCCCGGCGGTTTTCACCACTTCCTGGTCGGCTATAAATTCGTGAAGTCCCGCAATCCTGGATTGGTAGATGTACATTAGCGGATTGAACCAGAACACAATTTTCAGTAGCTCAAAGAACATTAAATCCAGGCTGTGCTTCTGCCTTACATGCACCAACTCATGAGAAAGGATTTGCTGCTTTTCTTCTTCGGAAAGCTGATCGCCCAGAAACACCGTACTAAAAAATGTGCAGGCGATGTTGGAATTTGGAATTTCAATGATCTGGAAATCTTTCTCCTCTGAAGTTTTTCCAAACCTGAACAATTGATTAAGGTGGTAAGCCTTTTTCAGAAATAGTCCAAAACCCGCTGCTAAGCCAACACAATATATTACCCCCCAAATGATATTCATTCCCTCTTCCGTAGTGAAATTTGCTACCGGCAAGGTTTCCGGAGCTGTCTCACCTCCGATTACAACCGCCGGAAGCATAATCCTTGCATTTCCTGGTACTGCTTCTGCCAGGAACTCCAGCTTCAGCAAAGGCAACAGCATTGCGATAACAGGCATCAATAGTAAATACCACCTGTTATAACCAAAGAAGGTTTCCTTCTTTAGCAACAGCTCATACGCCAGCAAAAAGCAAAGCTGAAAAAATAATGTTTGTAGAATATAGTGTAGCATTATTCCTCTTTTTTATTAATTTCCTTTAAAATTGCCTCAAGGTCTTTGGTATCAAGTTCATTTTTCTTCATAAAAAAGGACACCATGCTTTTAAAAGAGCCATTAAAATAACTATTGATCAGTTTATTCATACTTTGATTGCTGTAAGTCTCTTTTTCGATAACCGGAAAATAGATATATCCCTTTCCCTTCTTCCGGTGATCTACAAACTCCTTGTTTTCCAAAATTCTTACAATCGTGGAAACCGTGTTATAGGCCGGTTTTGGTTCAGGAAGCTCTTCAATTATTGCAGCCACATTGGCTTCCTGTAAATCCCAAAGAACGTGCATAATCTCTTCTTCGGCCTTGGTCAATTGTTTCATCGTGGTTTTAATTTATTGTCTGTAAACTGTTTTCTTCATATTTAAGCTATTGCTAATATAACTAAATATTTAGTTTAAACTAATAGATTAGTTGAAAAATATTCTGTAGAAAAGAATTTTACGTTCCTCCACCTGTTAAATAATTCCAAATATTAAGCAGAATAGGATTTCCCGTAGAAGAAAAATTTAAATTAGGAGAACATCGGGAAATTAAATTTTCCAGGACTTACAAATTATCCAGATATGAACAAAATACTCACGCTAACTGTTAATCCTGCACTAGACATTTACACCACCGTTGAAAAGGTAGAACCTGAAGTCAAGATGCGCTCTGAATCTCCCAAGAAAGATCCCGGAGGAGGAGGCATCAATATTTCCAGGGTGCTGCAGCGTATGGGTACAGAAACTAAAGCGCTTTACGCCTCCGGCGGATTCACAGGCAGCATTTTTTCTCAACTTCTTGATGAAGAGCATATAGATCACGAGCCTTTTAAAGTAAAAAATGACATGCGCCAGAATTTTGGAGTTTTCGAAAATTCCACCGGTGAACTCTATCGTTTTGGATTTCCCGGAGCCGAGATGGAAGAATCTGAAGCTAATGTTCTTCTCGAGAAACTGGAGAAAAACCTTGAGGATTCAGAATTTCTCGTCGCCAGCGGAAGCCTTCCTCCCGGAGTTGGAACCGATTTTTATGCAAAAGTGGCTAAAATAGCACAGGAAAGGAACGTGAAATTTATATTGGACACTTCAGGCAAAGCTTTAGCCAAAGGTTTAAAGCAGGGTGCATACCTGGTAAAGCCAAATCTCGACGAACTTCAGGATCTTACCGGCCAAAAAGCTGAAACACACGAACAACGGAAACAAATGCTGAAAAAGATACTGGAGGATTACCCTGTAGAAGTGGTTGTCCATTCACTTGGTCCCGATGGCGCTTTCCTGGCAACAAAAAACGAAATAAAGCATTTTCCCGCACCAAAAGTTAAAATCAATAGCTCTATTGGCGCAGGAGACAGTATGGTTGCAGGAATTGTTTATAGCCTTGCTAATAACAAGTCACTGGAGGAAGCTGTATTGTTCGGACTTGCATGTGGCAGTGCGACTTTGATCTCTCCGGGCACAGAACTTCTGAAAAAAGAAGACGCCCAAAGACTGTACGATGAATTATTGTCGAATCACAAGAACGTGTAACAAAAGCAGAGACCGAAAATGACAATTTTCGACTACCTGCCTTAAAAGGTCACACCTTAGATTTCTAATGTTATCTTTAAAAAGTAATTGATAAAAACTAAAAATTTTTGAAATGGCAAATCAACTGCCTTCTGCCCTTAAAAAAGCAGAGGAACTTAAAAAAGAATTCAGCGATAAAAAGGCCTTACTATTTCTGGATTTTGATGGAACGCTTGCTCCTATAGTAGAAAACCATGAAGACGCAGCAATTTCTGAAGAAATGCGCGACCTGGTTCAGCAATTATCAAAAGTTTATCCTACGGCAGTCGTGAGTGGTCGCGGCATGAAGGATGTTAACCAGCGTGTGAACTTACCTGAACTTTATTACGCCGGAAGTCATGGTTTTGAAATTTCCGGACCGAATAATTTTCTCAAAGAAAATGATGAAGCACAAAAGGTACTGCCGATATTTGACAAAATTGAACCTATACTTAAGGAAAAGCTGAAAGACATTAACGGAGTCGACTTTGAACGAAAAAAGTTTACGCTCGCCATCCATTACCGTAAAGTAGACGAAAACCGTACTTCTGAAGTCCACACCCGCGTTTCTGAAGTTCTAAAGGATTATCCCCAATTACTAAAAGCCGATGGCAAAAAGGTAATTGAAGTACGCCCGGCAATAGACTGGCACAAAGGAAAAGCTGTGGAGTTTTTAAAAGAGCATTTGGGTGAAAAGAATCAGAAATTTTCAGTATATATAGGAGATGATGTTACCGATGAAGATGCTTTTAAATATGTTGATAACGGAATTGGAATCCTCGTAAGTGAACACGGAAATAAAACCTACGCAGATTATTCCTTAGAAAATATTGACGAAGTAAAAGAATTTTTTCAGCTCCTTCTTAAAAAATAAGTATAGCTAAAAAATCCTTATTTATAAATTGCTATGGACATAATTCTTATAGGTATTGCTGCTTTTTTGATAATTTTGGGAATGATTGGAAGTATTTTGCCCGTTTTGCCGGGTGTTCCGATAAGTTGGCTGGGACTTCTGGTTTTTCAACTGGCACCTTCTGTTCCTATAAATTACTGGTTCCTTGCCATAACCTTGATTGTAGCTGTTGTTATTTATGCGCTGGATTTAATTGTTCCTGCCTTGGGAACAAAACGCTTTGGCGGTAGTAAAGCAGGAATGATTGGTACTACTATAGGTCTAATTGCCGGTATTATTGCTCCAATTCCCTTTGGAATTTTAATTGGTCCGTTTTTGGGGGCTTTCATTGGGGAACTTGTAAATAAAAGCGACTCAAAAACCGCTTTAAGAGCAGCTTTTGGATCTTTTATTGGCTTCCTGGCCTCTACGTTTATGGAATTTATGGTCGCTTTTATTTTTCTTATCCTTTTTCTTCTGAAATTGTGGGACTATAGAAACCTGATTTTTTCCTGAAGAATCTCAAATTATAGTGACACCTCAAAATTGACAGTTTTCGATAAAAAAACCGCCGAAGGATTCTGGCAGCCCAGGAGAATGCCAGGCATACAATGTGTCTTTGCGTTTTCTAAGACCAGTATCCAAAATCTTTATCGCCTCCTTCGCTGCTAATTTAAAATCTGAATTCTTCGCAGAAACATATATTCCGGATCCTGGGATATCCAATTCAATTTCGCAGATCTTATTTTTTCCTTCAGCTTCACCTAGATCTTTAAAGAGCACTTTAGAACCTTTCAGCCAATTATACCGGGCTTCCAGTTTTAAAAGTTGTTTGATGACATATTCATAAAGATTTCCGTTGCAGGAGGCTTCTGCACAATTTATATCTACAGTCATAATAAAATGTATTTTTATTAACACATCAAATATAGCCACGCACCTCCCTTGAAAATATGATTTTTGTCATATAACCCCAACAATACCAAATGATTAAAAATAAACCTTAGCTATTTATCCATAGATGAAATCTGATCCATGATTCGTTTTTTTTGTATTCCATTTTAATCTGAATAAAATCATAACTGTATAATTAACAATTGTTTAGTAGAGGTTTAATCCTACTCCTCTTCAATTTTATTTAATTTTATCAGAGAACTGAATTAATCAATTAAAAAAGAAAATATGGCAGAAATACGTGTAGAAAAGAAAAAGCCGGTTTGGCCGTGGATATTAGTAGCTATTTTAATAATCCTGGCACTCCTGTATTTCTTTGTATGGGCAGACGGAAATGAATCTGATGATGATTTACAGGACGACGATCAAATCGAACAACTGGAGCAATATGAAACTGAGGAGTTTTCTGCAAAAGACTATCCTGAAAATGCTATAGGACAGTATCTCAGTTACGTAAACAGAGGGAGTGATGATAATGCTCTTGGTACTAATCCCAGATCACAGCAAAGGGCAATGATGTTGCTTTTAGAGGCTGTAGAAGAAAAAACAATTGAGCTTAACCATACTCCGGGAGAGGAGATGGAGAGCATCAGCCAATGGGAGCCTCAGCGCCAGGTGGATAGTATTAGGCAAACGGGTAAAGTGATTGTCGACAATCTTCAGGAAATTCAAAGAGATCAATATCCGGAACTGGAGGACGAAGTACAGGACTTAAGAACGCATCTTGATGAGCTGGCTGTAGATAGTAGTCCGGAAGATCGGAATCTTTTTCTCGGGGAATTTTTTACTCAAGCGGCCGATATACTAAGGCAGATGGATGCTGAAATTAACAGCGCACCAATCTCCCCTTCAAGTATAGATACTTCGCGTTATAGTACAGAGATAGACACTATAACTACAGAAGAATAGTATACTGGCTAAAAAGTTTTATAACTATTAGGCCATCTTCAGGGAATTGAAGATGGCCTTCTTTTTATATCACCACTAAAAGAATTATTACATCACAAAGATGCTCTTTAATTCCTGCAGGTGCCACACTTCTAAACCTCATCCTTTTCGCAATGCAGGTTCTAGCAAATCCTTCTTGTAATTCCTTATCTTTTTCATACGCTTGGAAGCAGGACCATTTTTTAGAAATATGCTACAAATGTTAGCCTTTTGCAAAAAGTTTTAGTGACAGGTGAATATATTCTATTTTCACACCTTCAAATTGCTATGAAAGATCATTACATTATTCTTGCCGGACTTGGATTTGCTACTCTTATCATGGCGTGGCTTCCTTCTATCGCAAAAAAAATAAAGGTAAGTTCCCCAATTATTCTATTGCTTATTGGTTTTGCCATGCATGCAGTAGCCATACCTCTTGGATGGCCAGACCCCTTGTGGAGCGACAAGGAGCTAATGTATTTTTCTGAAGCCATAGTAATTATCTCCCTTATGGGTGCCGGACTGAAAATTGGAGATAATTTTTCTCTAAAATCCTGGCTAAAGCCAATGCTGCTGGTTTTCATAACAATGCCTATATGTATGGTTTCTGCATATTTTTTGGGTTCTTATTTTCTTCTACTCAGTCTGCCATCTTCACTTCTATTGGCTGCTATTCTCGCTCCAACAGATCCTGTGTTGGCAGCAGAAGTCCAACTAGATGATCCTCTTGCAGAAAAAAGTCCGGAAGATAATGTAAGATTCACTTTAACTGTAGAAGCGGGTTTAAACGATGGTATAGCTTTTCCCTTCTCTTACATGGCTGTTCTCGTTGCCCAGGCAGGAAGTTGGGCCGCTTTTGATTTAACCGGCTGGATCCTGGACGAATTTCTATTGAAAATCGCACTTGGGATAATTATTGGACTTGTTATTGGAAGGCTTATTGGTTTCCTCTTTGATAGGCTCCACCACGTATCTGGCGTAAAAACTTTTGTAGGTTTCCTTTCCCTTTCATTAACCATAATGACTTATGGACTTAGTGAACTCCTGCATGGTTACGGATTTTTAGCAGTTTTCTTTGCGGGCTTTAGTCTGCGTTATTATGAAAAAGTAAGTGGTGACTATAAAAAGAAACTCCATGATTTTATAACAGAAGTGGAACATTTACTTCTCGTAGTCTGGATCATCCTTTTTGGTGGCTCTATCATGAACGGGATGTTGGGTCTAACTGACTGGAAAGGAGTCGTTTTTGCCCTTATATTTGTCTTACTAATACGACCAATTGCAGGAATGATTCCCCTTATATTTATTAAAAAGGAAAAGATTAAGGAAAAACTGGCGATTAGTTTCTTGGGAATACGCGGGATAGGCTCTGTCTTTTATTTATCCTGGGCTTTTTTGCAGTTCGATAATTTTGAATATAAGAATGAGCTTTATGCGATTACGGCCTATATCATCCTATTCTCTATTGTACTCCATGGCCTTACTGCTCCTTCTATAATTGCTTATTTTCGGGGTAAAGCAGAGCAAACTACAGATTTTAGATCATAAAAATGAATAGCGCATTTTTGTCCGAATGAAGCTCTCAGCTAGTCTCTGAAATATTTGTTCTACTTAGCCAAATTGCAGCATAATTTATGATAATTACATTTTAGACATCCAGTCTAAATTCATTAAGTTGAAAAAATTCAGCAGTAATTAATAAAATCCTACTTTTGAAAAAACTCAGAAAATGCTGGATTTTATAGTTGTTGGAGCCGCACAGGCAGGTTTGTCCATGGCTTACTTCTTAAAAAAACTGAATAAAAAATTTCTTCTGGTAGATAAAGAAAGTGCCATAGGTGCTTCCTGGCGCAATCGCTGGGATTCGCTCACCCTTTTTACACCTTCGGAATTTAACAATCTTCCCGGTTTAGATTTTCCGGCACCTAAAGGTCATTACCCTTCCAAAGACGAGGTCGCCGAATATTTTGAGGCTTACGTAAAAAAATTTAATTTCCCTGTTCAGTTTAATACGCTAGTAGAAAAAATAAACTGTAAAGAAGAACATTTTCTTCTGAAGACTTCTCAAGGGGATTTAAAGGCGAAAAATGTAATAATTGGCACCGGACCTTTTCATATACCTTACATTCCACAGTTTTCTGAAAAAATTGATCCCGAAATTTTTCAGGTTCATAGTAATTACTATAAAAACCCGGGTCAACTTCAGAAGGGAAAAACGATGGTGGTTGGTGCGGGAGATTCGGGTTTTCAGATCCTGGACGAAATATCTCAGCGAAGAAATAGTGTATATTTTTCCGGAACAAGCAACGTGAGACTCCTTCCGCAGGAAATCCTGGGAAAAACATTATTCTGGTGGCTCAAAAAAACCGGAATCCTTGGCTTCAGTAAAGATTCATGGATAGGAAAAAAATTAAGCACATCCAGGCAGCCAATTATTGGAACCGACGTAAAGGAAATCCTGCGCCGGGAAAATGTAAACCTTGTGGGGAAGGTTAAAGATGCTGAAGGAAAAACTGTCTTTACTCAAAATAAAGAAATAACCGACTTAAAAAATATTGTCTGGGCAACGGGTTATCGTCCCAATTTTGAGTGGATTGAAGGACTTGAACTTACAGAAAACGGATATCCTCAACACTATCGCGGAGTGAGCAACATTAACGGACTCTATTTTATAGGGCTGCCCTGGCTCTACACCCGCGGCTCTGCAACACTCGGCGGAATAGAAAAAGATGCCAAATATCTCGCAAATCATATTTCCAAAATGTAGATTACTCCTCTGCAATCCAAACATAATAGTGACTGGAAATAATTTCAACTAAAGTTAAAGTACCTTTAAAGGCTTTTGATAACCAGCCTCTTTCCTGTAATTTGACGTAAAATAGGAAAAAAGTAGACATGTCTGAGCACGTTAGAGAAATTAAAGGAGTAAAATCACCAACAAAAATAAAAGGCTCGGGATGGAAAGATATTGTTCTTAATGTAAAAGATCAAATTGCCGAAGACAATGTTTCGATCGTATCTGCCGGTGTTGCTTTTTATGCATTTCTTGCCGTTTTTCCTGCAATCCTATCGCTCATCTCCATTTACGGACTCGCGGTTAGCCCCGAGCAAATACAAAATCAATTGTCGCAATTATCGGGCATGATGCCCCAGGAAGCCTTTGGTATACTGGAAAGCCAGATAGAGAATTTTATGTCCACATCAGGACAAACCCTTGGATGGGGAACAGCACTGGGTATTCTTTTTAGTTTATGGAGTGCCAATAAAGGCACAAAATCTTTGTTTATAGGGGTAGATATTGCTTACGGGACAGAAGAACCTCGCGGTTTTATTAAAGAGAACGCACTTGCACTGCTGTTCACTTTAGGAGCCGTTATTCTTGTGATAATTAGTATGGCACTTATTGTTGCTTATCCTGTCGTTGTAGATATGCTGGGGCTTCCTTCAGGAATTGAAACATTAATTGGTTGGGGACGTTGGTTGCTATTGGCGGGCATCGTAGTTTTCTTTCTCTCCCTGGTATACAAATACGCACCTCCCCGAACAACTCCCGCTTTTAAATGGGTGTTGCCGGGAGCTCTTTTAGCTACATTTTTATGGCTGGTCGCCTCCTGGGGCTTTTCGTATTACGTAAGCAACTTCGGAAGTTACGGTGAAGTTTACGGCTCTATCTCTGCTGTAGTGGTACTTCTTATGTGGCTTTTTCTTACCAGCTTTATCATACTTCTTGGAGCTGAATTAAATTCGGAAACAGAGAAACATGTCCGTAAGAAAGGATTCAGTGATAAAAAGAAGTAAAAGAGCACATTTTACCATTCTTTGAACCCGAAAATTGCCATTTCGGACCATGTTCTTAAATGCCAATTTTCAACAAAAAACCCCGAAAGAAGTCTTCCGGGGATTATAAATTATAGTGACAATAAATCCGAATATTAAAGATCTTTCGCGACTTTTTCTACTGCGGCAATGGTTTTATCCAGATCTTCATAAGACAGGGCTTCGCTAATAAACCAGGTTTCAAAAGCACTCGGCGCTATGTAAATCCCGTTTTCCAGCAATCCGTGGAAAAATGTATTAAACTTTCCATTCGATGCCGCGGCAGCTGCGGAAGCAAAATCGACCACAGGTTCTTCAGAAAAATGAACCGAAATCATCGAACCAATCCTGTTAATCGTATGCGGAACATTATTTTCTTTTAAAGCTTTTTCTATTCCTTTATGTAGATATTCCGTTTTCTCGTCTATACTTTTGTAGATGCCCCGATTATCATGCAACTCCTGAAGCATTGCCAAACCGGCTGCCATTGCAAGCGGATTCCCACTCAGCGTTCCTGCCTGGTAAACCGGCCCAACCGGTGCCAGGTAATCCATAATTTCGTTTCGTGCTGCAAAAGCGCCCACTGGTAGTCCGCCGCCAATCACCTTCCCAAAACATACAATATCGGCATTTACTCCAAGTCTTTCCTGAACTCCGCCCTGTGCCAGCCGGAATCCCGACATTACTTCATCAAAAATCAGCAGAATATCATTGGCATCACAAAGCTCTCTAAGTCCTTCCAAAAATCCATCTTTAGGCGGAATACAGCCCATATTTCCCGGGACAGGTTCGATGATCAAACAGGCAATTTCATCTTTATTAGCGTCAATTAACTGCTGTACGCTTTCCAGATTGTTAAAAGTGGCAAGCAAAGTATCTTTTGCAGTCCCTTCAGTAACACCGGGACTATTTGGTGTTCCAAAAGTAATGGCGCCGCTTCCCGCCTGTATTAAAAAGCTATCGCTATGCCCGTGATAACAACCTGAAAATTTGATGATTTTTTCTTTTCCGGAGAAGCCGCGGGCAAGCCGTACGGCACTCATACAAGCCTCTGTTCCAGAATTTACCATTCTTATTTTATCAATATTCGGAACCATTTTTACCGCCAGTTCGGCTATTTTGGTTTCCAGCTCGGTTGGAGTTCCAAAGGAAGTTCCTTTTTTAGCCCTCTCAATTAGTGCATCAATAACCGGTTGATGCGCATGTCCTAAAATAAGCGGCCCCCAGGAATTAATATAATCGATAAGCTCATTGCCATCTTCATCATAAATATAGGCTCCCTTTGCTTCTTTTATAAAAATAGGATCTCCGCCCACCGCTTTAAAGGCGCGAACAGGAGAATTTACTCCTCCGGGAATTACTTTTTGAGCTGAAGCGAATAATTCGCTGCTTCTTTTATAAATCATAAATATGGAATTCTGTGATTAATTAATGTACAATAACTGACCTATGGAAATAGTGGTACCATCCAGGTCGTTAGATCGCTGCAATTCTGCGACCGTAGTGCTATAGCGCTTTGCTATAGAATATAAGGTATCCCCTTTTTTAACAATATAGGTGGTATTTGCCCTTTCATCAGAAACATCTGCGTAAGTTCCGGACGGTTTTCCCAGTACTTCTTCATCAAAGCGGTAAAGCTGATATCTTTCAATTAGATCGATCAGCTTATTCGGATATTTTCGATCTGTGGCATAACCAGCTCTCTTCAAACCTCTTGCCCAGCCTTTGTAATCATCGATATCAAGTTCAAATAATTCGGCATAACGTCGTCTTTCCGCCAGAAAAAGCGAATGATCCCGATATGAATATTTAGGATGATTGTATTTTCTGAAGCATTCCTGCCGGGCATCATCATCATGATAAATTTTGTCGCCGTTCCAGCCATGACATTTAATACCAAAATGATTATTTGCATTTCTGGACAGCCTGCCTTTTCCTGCTCCCGATTCCAAAATGCCCTGCGCAAGGGTTATACTGGCAGGAATTTTATAAAGTTGCATTTCTTCCTGGGCGATTGGCCCAAACATGGCAATATATTGTTCTACACTTTCTGCATGTCCCATAGGCGCTGAAGTTCCTTCCGGAATATGTCGTTTTGCATCTCCCTGCACCACTACTTCCCTTTCGGAACCGCTTTTTCCCGGCACTTTTTTCCTGCTTCCGCAGGAATAGATAAAAATACTCAGTACAAACAGTAAGAGAATCCGGTTTATCTTCATATCAATCTTCAATTAGAGGTAAATTCCTTTTCGCTAAATGCCTGTTCATTCCATCAATTCCCTGGAGTCCACCTGTATGGATGGCCAAAATTTTAGCATTATCAGGAAAATAGCCATTTTCAATCATTGCAAAAATACCAAAAAGTAATTTGCTTGTATAAACGGGATCAAGCTGAATATGATATGTTTTTCTGAAATTATTAATAAAATCAATTAGTTCCCGGTTCACCTTTGCATAGCCACCAAAATGGAAGTCGGTCAAAATTTGCCAATTATCGGCCTTCGTTAGCTTTTTTACTTCGGAAGTAAGAAAATCTCCCTTTAATGCTGAAAATCCGACCACTTTTTGATCTTCAGAAGATGAATTTATTATTCCGGAAACAGTACCTCCCGTTCCCACTGAAGTACAAATGTAATTGAAGGCATTATCTTCAGGCTGAAGGATCTCTTCGCATCCTTTTATGGCAAATTGATTGGTTCCACCTTCCGGAACGAGATAAAAATCGCCCACTTCCTGCCTTAAAGCTTCAAGAAAGTCCGGATTTTCCTTATTTCTGTACTCCTCTCGGGAAATGAATTTCAATTTCATTCCGCAGGAGCTGGCAAACCGAAGCGTAGGGTTAAATTTTAATGTTTTCGGCAAATCTACAGCAAGTTCTTCTCCGCGAATTACCCCCAAAGTGCCGATATTTGCCAATTTTCCGGCTGCAGCTGTGGCGGCGATATGGTTGGAAAACGCACCTCCAAAAGTGACAATTTTCGGCTTTCCCTGCACGATTGCTTCCTGAATATTATACTTCAGTTTCCTGAACTTATTTCCGGAGACTTCAGGATGTAAAAGATCTTCACGTTTTAAATACACTGAAATATTCTTAGCCGAAAATTTTCCGATAAACTGGTTCGGAACAGCAGCTTCTTCAGTATTAAAAAAGTCGGTCATTGTACAAAGATCAAAAAGCCGGGGATGTAAAGCAATGAATGTTACAGATAATTTAGAAAAGCCCAGAATCTTCTTCGGTTTAAATACTGCGAGTCACTTTCCATTTTATAAGCCTCCCGTTCAAAACTTATATTCCTGTAGGCTTTATAGGTGCTTTTGTACTTCAGTAAACCAATAAGAAATTCCGCAAAGTACCAGATATAGAAGAAAACCAGGAGCAGCTCCAGTTGTTGCCGCAAATGGATGCGTTCGTGATTTATAAAAAGCCGGTCGTCTTTAAGCCATGCATACTTTACAATCACAAACGGCCAGAGACTAACGCCATTAAAACCTTTGCCGGGCAAATATTTGTTCACGACCAGAATCATACTTTCAAGATAAGAATTGTATTTTTGTGCTATGAGTTTTTTTAAGAAAAAAATTCCGTTGGAAGAGGGCGATTACTACCTAACGCCCGAAGGATATAAGTGTTTTACAGAACAGTACCACCTAAAAAGAGGTTATTGTTGTGAAAGCGGCTGCCGCCACTGCCCGTATGGTTACAACAAAAAAACCAACCGACAGGATTAAGATCTTCAGAACGTACCTTATAGAAATAAAAGCTTTTGAATCGGCACGATTGTTGAGCCTGTTTTAAGGAGCGAAAAGCTTTTGTTGCTTTACTTTCTCCTGAAGGAAGGTACCTCACAGAGCTGAATAGCAGTAAATTTTCGCTACAAAGTTAGAGTAAGAACATATTATCAAAACTATACACCTATGAAAATCCTTAAATTTACACCGTTCCTGTTGCTTTTTACAGTTTTGCTTACTTCCTGCAGTACTGTACGCGTAGCTTCGGATTATGATCGCGAAGCAAATTTTAATTCTTATAACACATTTGCCTTTTTTAAGCCAGGGATTGATCGAGCAGAGATTTCTGACCTGGACAAGAAAAGAATACTAAGAGCAATTGAACAGGAAATGACCGCAAAAGGATTTACAAAATCTGACAATCCTGATCTTTTAGTGAGCATCTTCACAAAAACCAACGAGAATATTAATGTTTATCAAAATAACATGATGCCGGGCTGGGGTTACGGCTGGGGATGGAGCCCGTGGTACTGGGGAAGTGGTTATAACACAGTAAACCGAACCAGCGAAGGAACTTTGTATCTCGATCTAATTGATGCTGAATCTAAAGAACTTGTATGGCAGGGAATGGGAACCGCCGCTCTTGCTGAGAAGGTTGAAAGAAAGCAGGAGAGAATAAATGAAATTGTTTCAAAGATCCTGGAAAAATATCCTCCCGGAGCAGAACAGTAGTCATTGCTCAGGATATATGATTAAAAGCCTCTTTTTTAGGGGCTTTTTTTATATCAGTAATCCCCCTGTACTACATAACTTTGACAATCTGATTTTTGTATCTTTAATCGTACCCATTCGACTAATTATGTTGGAAAAAATACAATCTAACGAAATACTGGACCGCCTACCCGCGCATCTCCGGCAGTACATAAAACCACAGAATTATGAGGAATACACTTCTATAAACCAGGCAGTGTGGCGCTATGTGATGCGTAAAAACGTAAGTTATCTCAGCAAAGTAGCACATTCTTCATACCTCGAAGGCCTGGAGAAGACTGGTATTTCAATAGAACATATCCCGAATATGTACGGAATGAACCGTATTCTTCAGGAAATAGGCTGGGCAGCCGTTGCTGTAGATGGTTTTATTCCGCCAGCTGCATTTATGGAATTTCAGGCGTATAATGTGTTGGTAATTGCCAGTGATATACGACAACTGGAAAACATAGAATATACCCCCGCTCCTGACATTATTCACGAAGGTGCGGGGCACGCTCCCATAATTGCCAATCCTGAATACGCTGAATATCTTAGAAGGTTTGGTGAAATTGGCTGTAAAGCCATTTCCAGCTCAAAGGATTATGAGATGTACGAAGCTATACGGCATCTTTCCATTTTAAAAGAGGCTGAAGGGATTTCTGAAGAAGAAATTGAAGCTGCCCAGGAAAAAGTGGATTACCTGCAGAATAATTTGGGAGAGACCAGTGAAATGGCAAAGATCAGGAATCTACACTGGTGGACGGTAGAATACGGACTTATTGGAACTTTGGAAAACCCGAAAATTTACGGCGCCGGACTTTTATCTTCGATTGGGGAAAGTACCTGGTGTATGACCGATAATGTGAAAAAACTGCCATATACCATAGCTGCTGTAGAACAGGAATTTGATATCACCAAACCGCAGCCGCAATTGTACGTCACCCCGGATTTTGCACATTTGAGTCAGGTTTTGGAGGAGTTCGCCAACAAAATGGCACTGCGAACGGGAGGCCTGAAAGGCATTCAGAAATTAATAGATTCAAAGAACCTCGGCACGATCGAGTTGAGCACGGGTATTCAGATCTCCGGAGATTTTTCTGAGGTTATTTCCGAAGAAGGAAAACCTGTCTACGTAAGTACTTCAGGAAAAACAGCCCTTTCTTATAGAGAAAAAGAACTGGTAGGCCATGGCACCGCAAATCATTTTGACGGATTTGGTTCGCCCATAGGAAAGCTTAAGGGAATAAATCTCGCCATTGAAGATATGAGCCCCCGGGATTTAAAAGCTTATAATATTTATGAAGGGGAAGATGTAAATCTTGAATTTGAAGGAGGGATTGTTGTAAATGGTGAAATAATCACCGGCACCAGAAATCTTCAGGGTAAGATTATCCTTATTAGCTTCAGAAATTGCACGGTACGCTACGCCGATCGCATCCTCTTTAAACCCGAATTGGGAAAATATGATATGGCGGTTGGTAAAGAAGTGGTTTCCGCTTTTGCAGGACCTGCCGATGTATATTCTTTTGACCTGATAACCCACAAAACCTCTTCAACTACGATAAAAAGTGCAAAAAATCCGGAAAAAGAAGAACTGGAAAATCTCTATGAATCTGTAAGGAATATCAGGGAAGGAAAAAATACAATGTTCTCTCTTTCTGCAGCATTTGATATTGTTAAGAAGGATCATCCCAAGGACTGGCTGCTTTCAGTTGAAATTTATGAGCTGGCTGTCTATATGGATCGAAAACTGGCAAAAAAAGTATTAGACCATTTAACTGCCTTGAAAAGCAAACGACCTAAAATCTCACATTTAATAGAAGATGGAATTGAACTTGTGAATGCATCCCTTGTAAAATAGGAGCTACATTTTTATTTCTCCAAATTCTTCCGAATCTTCAATAAGGATTTCGTTATAAGTCAAAGTCCATCCCATAGAATTTGTAAGGATATAAATCTTCTGCAATTCGCTTACGAGCCTGTTTTTGGCGTTCGATTTCAAATTTGAATTGTCAACTTTCTTTTGCAGGGATTTATTGATCCTTTCCCTGATTGTATTATAATCTGAAGCATCAAACTGGTTAAGATAATCCTGGGTAACATCATAATATTTGATGTCTGGATTAATAGTGATTTCCTCTTCCGGAATATTTAGAATATTTACCGTTTTATTCTTTTCATCGACCTTTATTTCAAGCTTGCTCAAATCATAAGCCACAGAAACTTCTGCATTAACCACTATGAGCGCTTTCTTTCTTGCAGAAAGTACATCAAGATAGAATTTCCTGGAATCTTTGTAAGAATATACCTGCGAAAAGGAACCTTCAGTTACCACTAATTTTCCTACATTTCTTATCTGCTCCTGAATAAGTAAAGAACTCTCTTCCAGATTTTCCCGCTCAGTTCTCTGATTTTCAAAATAATGATAACCAAAAAAAGCAAGGATCACCAGGAGTGCTCCAAGCAATATTTTCTTCATAGTATAACCTTTATAACAAGTTACAAAAATTCAGGATTTAAAGAGTAGGATTAACAGAATGCACTATATATAAAGGCTTAACGAGAAAGTGTTCGTTAGTAAAAATGCCAATGGACGGCCCCACCCGTCCATTAGCTTTTAAAATTCTAAAATTTACCCCAACAAATTTTAGATTACAAATTTCAATTGTACTTCACAAAAAAAAGGACTCACATCCTCGCTTTAGACAAATTAACAATTAAAATGTGTGAAATAAATGTACAAATTATTGTGAGAACTCAATTTTATTAGAGCTAATTTATCGTTACTAACGTTACTAAATTGATTGTCCTGATTATTTGTATCGGGCAAACCTGATATGGGGAAATTGAGATTCCAGTTTATTTATCCTCTCCTTAAGCTGATCTCTAAACTTTTGATGCTCTTTGGATTTGCTATTGAAGGGACGATGATTAAGGGCTCTCTGTATCTTTTCTATTTCTTTTTTGGTCGCGTTAGTATCTTGCGCTATCCAAACCTCATCAAACCGCTTCCAGATATAATCTACCGCTGTGCCATTTGGATGGATCATATCCTCTGCATAGAACCTGTAATCTCTTAATTCATCCATCATAATTTCATACGACGGAAAGTAAGAAAGCGTCTTCTTCCATTCCTCATTTTGCCTGAATTCTCCCAAACATTGCTGAAGGGCGGCCACAAGATTGGATTTGCTCCACTGGGTTTCGGTAAAACCATCTTTAAGGTGTCTTACCGGAGAAATATTGAAAATAACAGAGACTTTGGAATTGATCATGTGAATGTAAGAAAGGATCTTCAGCAAACTCTGTCGAATATCATCCACCATCATAAGTTCTTTCTGAAATTCCTTCTGTGGAACTTTATGGCAGTTCGCCACAGTTCTATCCTGCTGGTCGTGACGGTAACCCCATGCAGTACCAAGGGTAATCACCACATGTGTGGCAGATTTTAGAAATTTACCCGATTTTCTTATTGCGGAATTAAGATCCCTTAGCAAATTCTTCTTGTTGGAATTGCTTAATTCGCTGTGGGCGTCAAAGCTATGCCACCTCCCCTGATGGAAAAACACATCCTCATCTTTGTACTTATATCCCAAAACCACTCGCTCCAGAAAATTCTCTATCGCAGCAGGATGAAATAAAATTCCGAAAGGATTCCGGTAATTCTGAAACTTGTAGTAATCCAGTTTCCCGCCAATATTGTCCACGAAACAGGAGCCAAGCATAAAAATTTTAGAGTTGTAATCTATCTTAGGTTCCTGATTGGCAATTGGTATTTTCGTCCTAAACTCCATGTCGTTCCTCTCCATCAATTCTTAAAATACAGCAGTTTATTTTATGTACTCTTTCGCTTTCTGCAAAGCATCGTTTAATCCGGCAGGGTTTTTACCTCCTGCAGTGGCGAAAAACGGTTGACCGCCGCCGCCGCCCTGGATATACTTACCAAGTTCACGAACAATAATTCCTGCATTCAGATCTTTTTCGGAAACCAGATTTTTTGAAATATAGCAGGAAAGTAAGGCTTTCCCGTTCTGTTCTGTTCCAAAAACAAGAAACAGGTTTTCCATTTCATTATCCAGCTGAAATGCCAGGTCTTTAATTCCGCCGGCATCAAGATCCACTAGTTTTGCAAGAAAATTGATGCCATTAATCGCTGTAATTTCATTTTTAAGATCAGCTTTTAAAGATTTCGCCTTACCCTTCAGCAGAATTTCCACCTGTTTCTTTAATTCTGAATTTTCATCCTGCAGGCTACTTATTGATTTTGCGGGATCTTTTGCATTCTTCAGAAGGGATTTCACCTCGCCCAATGTTTTATCCTGTTCAGCAAAATAATCTTTTACAGCATCGCCGGTAATTGCTTCAATCCTTCGGATTCCCGAAGCTACTGCACCTTCACTTACAATTTTAAAGTACCAGATATCTGAAGTATTCTTTACGTGGATTCCGCCACAGAGCTCCATGGATTCCCCAAAGCGAATGGCCCTCACAGAATCTCCGTATTTTTCTCCAAAAAGCGCGATCGCTCCCTGATCTAAGGCATCCTGGTAAGCGATATTCCGTTGCTCGTTAAGCTCATGGTTTTCCCTGATACGCGCATTCACAAAAGCCTCAACCTCCTCCAGTTGTTCTTTGGATACTTTACTAAAATGAGAAAAATCAAACCTCAAATAACCACTGTGCACCATAGATCCTTTCTGTTCCACATGCTCCCCAATAATCTTTCGTAACGCCTGGTGCAACAAGTGAGTAGCTGTATGATTTGCAGCTGTTCTTGCCCTCTGATTTGCATCTACAACTGCATTGAAAGTTGCTTCAGGATCTTTGGGAAGGGATTTTGAAAAATGGATAATCTGATTATTTTCCTTTTTTGTATCGGTAATGTAGACTACATCTCCGTTTTCTGCTTCCAGATAGCCTTTGTCACCAACCTGTCCTCCACCTTCGGGATAAAACGGAGTTTTATTCAGTACAATCTGATATAACTCACCCTGCTTTTTATTTTCTACCTTTCGATATTTGGCAATTTTCACCTCTGACTCCAAATGATCATAACCAATAAAAGCCTCCTTTTCTACGGAATTTAATTCTGTCCAATCTCCGGCGGTGACCTGTGTCGCGGCACGGGAACGGTCTTTTTGCTTTTTTAATTCAGCTTCAAATTCTTTTTCATCTAAATCGTAACCACGCTCTCTAAGAATAAGCGCAGTTAAATCTATCGGAAATCCATAAGTATCGTAAAGCTCAAAAGCTTTTTTTCCTGAAATTTTCTTCCCTTCAGCTTCTTCAATAATATTCTCCAACAAAACTAATCCCTGATCCAGGGTTCTAAGAAATGAGATTTCTTCTTCCCTGATAACATTTTCACAAAGTTGCTTTTGAGATTTAAGCTCTGGAAAAGTCTCTCCCATTTGTCGGCTCAAAGTCTCAACCAGCTTATATATAAAAGGTTCTTTGGTATCTAAAAACGTGAATCCGTAGCGGATTGCCCTTCTTAGAATCCTCCTTATCACATAGCCGGCCCCGGTATTGCTTGGCAACTGCCCGTCTGCAATAGAAAAAGTTACTGCTCTCACATGATCTGCAATTACCCTGATAGCGATATTTGCCTTTTCGGAGGTGTCATACTTTTTATTGGTAACCGTTTCGATCTCCCGGATTAGCGGAGTAAAGACATCGGTTTCATAATTGGATTGTTTCCCCTGCAACACCATACACAAACGCTCAAAGCCCATCCCGGTATCGATATGTTTTGCCGGCAACTCTTCAAGAGAACCGTCAGCTTTGCGGTTGTACTGCATAAAAACAAGGTTCCAGATTTCCACAACCTGGGGATGGTCGGCATTCACGAGTTCCCTTCCGGATACTTTCGCTTTTTCTTCATCAGAACGAATGTCGATATGAATTTCAGAACAAGGTCCACAAGGTCCCTGGTCGCCCATTTCCCAAAAATTGTCTCTCTTATTTCCGTAAATAATCCGCTCTTCAGGCACAATGGCTTTCCATAGTTCTAAAGCTTCAGAATCCAGCTCCAGTTTGTCATTATCTTTACTTCCTTCAAAAACAGAAACGTAAAGATTTTCAGGGTTAATTTTGTAGACTTCAGTAAGTAATTCCCAGGCCCAGTGAATCGCTTCTTTCTTAAAGTAATCTCCAAAACTCCAGTTTCCGAGCATCTCAAACATCGTATGATGGTATGTATCATGCCCAACCTCTTCCAGGTCATTATGTTTACCACTAACCCTCAAACATTTTTGAGTGTCGGTAACCCGGGAATTCTTAGGTTCTGAATTTCCTAAAAAGAATTCTTTAAACTGGTTCATCCCTGCATTCGTAAACATCAGCGTAGGATCATCTTTTATGACCATGGGCGCCGAAGAAACAATGGAATGGGATTTGCTTTTAAAAAATTCGAGGAATTGGTTTCGGATATCTTGCGATTTCATGAAGCTCTTCTATTCTAAATTTTACAAAATTATGACGGCGATGAAACAATTCTTATATTTGTTCGTTTACCGTTTAATTATGCACAATAATGCGCAGTACTGAATGGCAAAAATAGCACAAATTTAGCTCATGTCGAAGGTTAAATACTATTACGATAGCGAGACACTTTCCTATAAAAAAATCGAGCGCCGCAAGGGACGCCGTATAGGAATTATAATGCTGAGTGTACTCGGCTCTTTCCTGGCAGGTTTTATCCTGCTGGTGATCTACCTTAATATTCCGCAGATTGAAACACCCAAAGAAAAAGCATTAAAACGCGAATTGCAGAACATGAAACTGCAGTATGGTCTTCTGAATAAGAAAATGAACCAGGTTCAGGATGTTCTGGCAAATATTGAAGACAGGGATAACAACATCTATAGATTGTACTTTGAAGCTAATCCAATTCCTGAAGAACAGCGAAAAGCAGGTTTTGGCGGAATTAACAGGTACAGGGAACTTGAAGGTTTCGATAATTCTAAATTAATTATTGAAACTACAAAGAGAATGGATGTTCTCACAAAGCAAATCGTGGTACAGTCAAAATCTTTAGATGAACTTGCAGAGCTTGCCAAAGAAAAAGGAGATTTATTAGCATCGGTCCCAGCAATACAACCTGTGAAAAACGAAGACCTTAAGAGGATAGCTTCCGGTTATGGCTGGAGAACAGATCCCTTCACCAAGGTTAAGAAATTCCATTACGGCATGGACTTTACTGCTCCCCGTGGCACTCCTGTTTATGCTACCGGCGATGGCAGGGTTACCCGTGCCGATAATCGCTCTACAGGCTACGGAAATCATATTAGAATAGACCATGGCTACGGCTACACCAGTCTTTACGGCCATTTGTACAAGTATAATGTGCGACGTGGACAAACTGTGAAACGAGGAGACGTTATTGGTTTTGTGGGAAGCACCGGAAGATCTGAAGCTCCCCACCTTCATTATGAGATTTTTAAAGATGAAGACAGGATAAATCCCATCAACTTTTACTACGGAAATCTTTCTCCGGAAGAATTTGACGAAATTCTTGAAAAAGCACAACAAGAAAACCAATCCCTCGACTAATGCATATAGATCTTCCGGAAAAACGCTACTACAGTATAGGTGAAGTTGCCGAAGCATTTAAAGTAAATACTTCGCTTATCCGGTTCTGGGAGAAAGAATTTGATGTAATTAAACCTAAGAAAAATGCCAAGGGTAACAGGAAGTTCACACAGGAAGACATTAAAAACCTGGAACTTATCTTTCACCTTGTAAAAGAGCGTGGATTTACGCTGGAAGGTGCCAAAACCCATCTTAAAGAAGAAAAGCACCAAACCCTTACCAATTTTGAAATTATTCGTAAGTTAGAGGGCATAAAAGCTACTCTAGTAAATATTAAAAATCAGTTATAATTATGAAAAAATGGCTCATCCCGACAATTGTAATCGTTGTTCTGGGAATAATAATTTACAGCCTTACAGCAGGCGTAAATAACACCGCGGTAGAACTGGAAGAAAACGTGACCCGAACCTGGGCAGATGTAGAAACTTCTTATCAAAGAAGAAGTGATCTTATTCCAAACCTGGTGAGCACCGTAAGGGGAGCAGCCGATTTTGAGCGTGGAACTTTAACCGATGTTATTGAAGCCCGATCCCGCGCCACCTCTATAAACGTAGATGCAAACAATCTTGACCCGCAACAAATACAGCAGTTCCAGGAAGCGCAAGGCGAAGTATCTTCAGCATTATCACGTTTATTAGTCACTGTAGAGCGTTACCCTGAATTGAGAGCAAACCAGAATTTCCTGCAATTACAATCGCAGCTGGAAGGAACAGAAAACCGTATAAGCGTAGCAAGAACGCGATACAACGAATCGGTACAGGGATACAACACCTACATTAGAAAATTTCCGAACAATATTTTTGCAGGAATGTTTGGATTTGAAAGAAAGCCGCCTTTTGAGGCCGAGGCCGGAGCAGAAAATGCACCCGATGTAGAATTTGAATTTTAAAATATGAGTAAGACTGAAGAATTTTTGACGAAAGCTGAAGAAGAGGAAATCGTAGAAGCAATAAGAACTTCCGAAAAAAATACTTCAGGCGAAATACGTGTCCACCTGGAAAAATCTACCGGAGAAATGGATATTTTCGATCGCGCGATGGAAGTTTTCCACATGCTGAAGATGGATAATACCAAGCAGGACAACGGCGTACTAATCTATGTTGCTGTAGAAGACCGTAACTTTGTAATCTATGGTGATAAGGGAATTAACAATGTAGTTCCTAACGATTTTTGGGAAAGCACAAAAGATGCTATCGTAGCCCAATTTAAACAAGGAAAATTCAAACAGGGATTAATCGACGGAATATTAAAGGCCGGTGACGAACTTCAGAAACATTTCCCGTATAAGGAGAGTGATGTAAATGAACTTTCCGACAAAATTTCAAAAGGATAAATGCTCATATCTACAAAAAAGCTAAGCCTAACCCTATTACTTTTACTTGCTTTTACCGGCATAAGTCTTGCACAGCGGGATATACCACCAAAACCTTCTGAAGAAACGAGCGTTTACGACGAAGCCGATCTCTTTTCTTCTTCTGAAGAAAGCCAGCTGGAGCAGAAACTTGTAAACTACGCAGATACCACTTCTACTCAAATTGTTGTGGTTACCATCAATTCTCTTGAAGGAGAATATGCAGGAACTTATGCGACACACTGGGCCCATGAGTGGGGAGTTGGGCAGAGCGATAAGGATAACGGACTTCTAATTCTTGTCGCTGAAGAAGACCGAAAGGTTTGGATCACCACAGGTTATGGCCTTGAAGAATATCTTACCGATGCTAATACCAAAGCTATTATTGAGAATGTAATTTTACCCGAATTTCGTAACAGCGATTATTATTCCGGACTGGATAAAGGCACGACAGCTGTTTTCCAGGTCCTGAATGGTAATTTTGAAGGAGTTCCGCAGAATCGTGGAGCTTCTGAAGGAACTCCAATAAGAACGATCATCTTTTTTATCATCTTTATCATCATCCTTATCTCAATAACCAGAAAAAACGGTGGAGGCAGAAATGGTGGACGCAGAAGCGGACGCAGCACCCTTTTTGATGCTGTAATTTTGAGCTCCCTGGGTCGTGGCACCTTTGGTGGCGGAGGAGGCGGTGGCGGCTTTGGAGGCGGCGGCGGCTTTGGAGGTGGTTTTGGAGGCGGTGGCTTCGGCGGCGGCGGTGCCGGTGGAAGCTGGTAGTTTCTTCAGTTGTTTGTTGTTTGTTGTTTGTTGTTTGTTGTTTGTTGTTTGTTGTTTGTTGTTTAAAATATTAAAAAGTGGAAAGCAACATTCTATTTTGAATTTTAAATTCTAAAATTTGAATTCCTTCTGTTTCAGATCTTGTGTTCAAAATGGCAATTGTCGATAACAAAACGTGGAAAGTGAAGAGTGGAAGTTCACTTATTCTAATTATCAAATTCTGAAATTTGAAGTCTTTCTGCTCCAGGTCTTGTGCTCAAAATGACAATTATAAATAACAAAAACGCGGAAAGTGGTGAGTGAAAAGC
>NZ_JAVRHN010000017.1:0-75400 GCF_031846645.1 Autumnicola psychrophila | reverse complement strand
GCTCTATTTAGTATTCCAAATTTTAAATTCTGAAATTCGAAATCTTTCTGCTCCAGGTCATATGCTCAAAATGACAATTATCGATAACAAAAACATGGAAAGTGGAAAGTTTCGCATATTATTCCAAATTGTAAATTCTGAAATTTGAAATCCTTCTGCTCCTGGTCTTGTGCTCAAAATGGCAATTATCGATAACGTTTCTTGTCTCTTGTTTCTTATCTCTTGTTTCTTATCTCTTGTCTCTTAAATAGAAATTCAGAATTTAAAATCTTCTTCTTCCTCCTCTGTCAGGAGGGCCACTTCCGCCGAAATTGCTCAGCTTATACGTGAAACTTAGCATTGCGTAGCGGGTAAGGATCAGGCTGCTGGTATCCTGGATATAATCATCTCCTATAACGCGACGGGTGTCGATATTCTGGTCCAATAAATCATATACTTTAACCTTCAAAGTAGCTTTGTCCTTCAGAAATTCGTATCCAAGGCTCATGTTCCAAAGCAGCGAGGTATTATCAAAACCCGGGGAAACATTTCCGAAGTAATTAAAAGAGATATCATTTCCAAAAACGACATTTTCAGGCCAGTAAGTAGTAGTCTGTAACCCAATACTGTGATTTATAAAATCCTCGTTTCTGTCAGGATTAATATCATACATTGTGTTGTTATATGTTAATTCGTAGTTGGGTTCTATGCTAAATAATTCTTCAATTTCGTAAGTTAGACGTAAACGCGGACTGATAGTATAACGTTCTGCTTCATATTTAACGGCATTTGTAAATCCTATATTTTTATTATAACTGGAGTTTAAACCCGCCTGATACCTAAAGATCCTTGCCTCCTTTTTATATTGTTTATTATAAAAAAGACCTACGTTTCCATTTATAGCACCATCAACGTTGGTATAAGTGGTCCTCCTCACAAGGTCTTCATCTACCGTTGTTACAGGAACAACATCATTATCTGTAAATCCAAGGTTCAAATAGCTGAAAATTCCACTTCGTGTAGCAAAATCAAAATTCCGATAATTAAGTCTGATATCCTGCCGGTAAGTAGGTCTTAACTCTGGATTTCCAACAACAATATTTAACGGATTGGTGCGGTCTACCACCGGTTGCAGCTGCCGGATAGAAGGTATATCTACATTGGTGTCGTAGCGAATGGAAAGGCTTTTGGATCGTTCAATTTCGTAACGAACTCCGGCTTCCAGGAACAGGTTGTTATAGGTGTTTTCAAAAGATGTTTCTTCCAGAAAATTAGTGTTATCCAGGCCGGTATGTAAGAGCCCCACTTCTGTATTTATTCTCCAGATCTCCCCTTCATAATTTAGCCCTACATTAGGAGTATGTCTCCTGCTGTTTACCTCAAAGTCACTGCTTAGAAGATCATTTAGGGTATTATAATCTCCGTCGCCATTTTCAGCTTCATAGACATACCTTTTATTTGTCGATTTTAAATAATCGAAATCATAAGAGATATCAAGAAAAAAATCGTCGACCAGAACACTACGCTTACTCACTTCAATTGAATATTCATTTTCGGTTTCATCTTCGTCTATATATTGATCCTGAATTTCCACAACTTCTTCTCCATCTTCAATAAAAATACTTTCGGAAAAGTAGAAGTTATCGTTTTTCTGCCTGCTATGATCGTTTTCAAACTCCATTTGTAAATAAGAACCGCGACTGCCAAAACGCTTTATAAAGTCTATATCATTACTGAAATCAGCACTCTCCAGTTCTTCATTATTTGAAGTGGTCGTACTGTTGATTAAGTTAAGATCCTCATCCAGTGATTCTGCTATTCGATCACGATAGGAATTTCCAAAATTAGCGTTGAACCTTGGATTAATATTAAGCCTTGTAAGGGTATCAAACTCTACCTCAAAACGAACATTTGCACGATGGCTATCATTAATAAGGTTACTGCTCTCCTCAGAATTTGTAAAAAAACGGGAATTTGGTAAAATATTTTCTCGCGCCACGATGGTTCTTCTTTCGGTATCATTTCTTCCGAAGAAATAATCTGCGCTTAATTCTTTTTCTTCTTCCCATTTGTTCACGAAATTAAAGCCAGCTGTTTCAGCTTTAGTAATTCCGCCGCCACCGCCGCCAAAAACATTTCTCCCGGCAGTACGACCCATCATTCCAAAAACTTCATCATAACTAAACCCGGAAGTGTTGATATTGTTGGAACTTGCGAGGACACTAAATCTCAGATCGTCTCTAAAATAATTCCCGATTCCGCTAAGCTCATAACGATCGTCTGTTCCTCCTCCGGCAGTCGCCCGTGCAAAATAGCCCTTGTTCTTATCTTCCTTGATGGTAATGTTTACTGTCTTATTCTCGGGATCACCCGGTTTTCCTGTAAACTCTTCGGACCTGGTTTTGGTATCGGTCACCTGAATTTTATCGATAATCTCCTTCGGAAGGTTTTTCGTTGCAATCTTGGGATCATCCCCAAAAAATTCTTCACCGTTTACGAGAATCCGCGAAACCGGCCTGCCGTTTACGGTGATATTTCCCTGGTTGTCTACCTCCACCCCGGGAAGTTTTTTCATTAACTCTTCCAGGTTTGCATCCTGACGCGTGTTGAAGGAATCGGCGTTAAATTCTAAAGTATCTTTTTTAATAGTAATAGGTGCCCTTGTAGCGGTAACCATCACCTCTTCAAGCTCGTTGTCCTGAATATTTAAAGCAATGGTGGGAAGTTCTATTTGCTCTTTGATTTCCAGCGTTTCCCTGTGGGATTGATAACCAGCAAAAGAAATATATAAGTCTGCTTTGGGCACTTCTGTATTTCCGGTAAGACGAAAATTTCCGTTTTTTTCTGAAATTGTATAGGTAACAAGACTGCTGTCTGCTGCTTTTTCCAGGTAGATAGTAGCAGATTCTAAAGGCGCGCCTTCCTCATCCACTACTTTTCCTGTGATTTCAAAATTTTGGGAAGATGCAATGCCGGTGATGAGCAGCAGCGCGAGAGTGTAATAAAGTTTCATTAAAAGGAATGATAGATGAATACAGAAGTCCGATACCTCCGTCTTCCTTTTAGACTAACGTTTTTCCTTTTAGTTTAACCACTATTACTTTTTTCTGAAATAAATAGTAATTGGCACTCCGCTAAAGTCGAATTCTTTGCGGATTTTATTTTCCAAAAATCGCTTGTAAGGATCTCTTACGTACTGCGGAAGATTACAGAAAAACGCAAACTGTGGCTGCGGAGTTGGCAACTGCATGCAAAACTTTATCTTCACATATTTGCCTTTGTAAGCTGGCGGAGGATTGTTTTCTATAATCGGAAGCATTACGTCGTTAAATTCCCGCGTCTTTAATTTTTTGCTGCGGTTTTCGAAAACCTGTACAGCAGTTTCTATAGCTTTAAAAACCCGCTGCTTGGTGAGCACAGAAATAAAAATAATTGGCACATCTATAAAAGGTTCTATTTCGCGCCTAATATTCGCTTCGTATTCCTTAAGCGTATTGGTTTCTTTATCTATTAAATCCCATTTATTCACGAGGATCACAATTCCTTTGCGGTTACGCTGTGCCAGCCAAAAAATATTCTGAACCTGACCGTCAAAACCACGCTGCGCATCCAAAACCACCAGGCAAACATCACAATTTTCAATGGCGCGTACAGATCGCATCACTGAATAAAACTCCAGGTCTTCCTTAACTTTGGCTTTCCGGCGAATACCTGCCGTATCTACTAAATTAAATTCAAAACCAAAACGATTGTATTTTGTGTCTATAGAATCTCTTGTGGTACCGGCAACATCTGTTACGATATATCGATCTTCACCAATAAGTGCATTTATAAACGAAGATTTCCCTGCATTAGGTCTTCCCACCACAGCAAAACGTGGCAATTCAGATTCTTCTTCAGCTTCAGATTCTGGCAAGGCTTCAATAAGCGCATCCAACAAATCTCCGGTTCCACTACCATTGGTACTTGCAATGGGATAATATTCACCCAGACCAAGATTATAAAATTCCACTGCGTTTGCAAGTCGTTTGTTATTGTCAACTTTATTTACTGCAAGCAAAACCGGTTTATTTACTTTTCTAAGTAAAAAAGCAACATCCTCGTCCATTGGAGTAATTCCCGATTCTACATCTACCATAAAGATAATGGCATCGGCCTCATCTATGGCAAGTTCTACCTGCTTATCAATTTCAGATTCAAAAACATCGTCACTGCCTTTAATATATCCACCGGTATCGATAAGGGAAAAATTTTGTCCATTCCAATCAGATTTTCCATAATGGCGATCGCGTGTCACTCCGCTAACGGAATCTACAATGGCCTCGCGACGCTGGATTAATCTGTTAAAAAAAGTAGATTTCCCAACATTAGGTCTTCCTACAATGGCTACTATATTACCCATACCCGGTATTCTTTTATTTTAAGTTGCAAAATTAGTGTAAATATTTGGGTTTAAACAGAAAAGTGGAACACACATATTTCTCTATATCTTCATCTTATAATTACAGATCAAGATAAAAGAGTGCTTCGCTGCAAGATGCAAGAAAAAAGTCGCTTTTAACTAAAAGCAAATTTAATCTTAGGATTTCAGGTAAAACAAACACAGCAAAGAATTCAATTAATCCTGAAATTGTTTCGTTTTAATTAATTCAGAAGAAAAAATGTAATCAAGAGAAATCAGTTCAATTTAAGCCGATGCCTTAAAATCAACAATATCGACCTTTAGTTGCCGAATTGATTAATCATTATACCCAAACCTTTTTAACTGATTACTGTCGCTACGCCAGTTTTTGTTGACTTTTACATAAAGCTCGAGATGAACCTGTTTTCCGAAGAATTTTTCGAGATCCTTCCGAGCCTCTACTCCAACTCTCTTTAACGCAGACCCCTTATGACCGATGATAATCCCTTTCTGCGTCTCACGTTCTACCATAATCACGCTACGCATCCTGATAATTTCCTCTTCCTCAAAAAACTCCTGTGTATCTATTTCTACAGAATACGGGATTTCCTTTTTGTAATGCATCAGGATTTTTTCCCTGATGATTTCGTTCACAAAAAAGCGCTCCGGCTTATCTGTAAGCGTATCTTTCGGATAAAAAGCAGGACCTTCAGGCAATAATTCTACTATACGGTTAAACACTTCAGCAACATTAAAGCCCTGTAGTGCCGAAACCGGCATAATTTCAGCATTTGGCACCTTTTCTTTCCATAACTCCACCTGTTCCTCAAGCTCTTCCTGATTGGACTTGTCAATTTTATTCAGAAGGAGTAAAACAGGAATTTCGGCATGAATAATTTTATTAAAGAAAGCCTCGTCTTTAAGCTCTCTTTCACCAATTTCGACCATATACACCAACACATCTGCATCTTCAAACGCAGATTTCACAAAATCCATCATGGACTGCTGTAATTGATAAGCGGGTTTGATGATTCCCGGTGTATCACTGAGAATCGCCTGGAAATCTTCCCCGTTCACAATTCCCAGGATCCTGTGCCTGGTGGTTTGCGCTTTAGAGGTAATAATGGAAAGCTTTTCACCTACAAAAGCATTCATAAGAGTAGACTTACCAACATTTGGATTTCCTATAATGTTTACAAAACCGGCTTTATGTGCCATAACTGAAATTTTTTACAAAGATATTTTAATTAAATCCGCTCTCCTAACTTTTTATATATTTCCGGCAGGAGATCGATAATTGTCATTTTGAAGGCACTCCTTTAAAAGCCAACGGAATACAAATCTCATAAAATAGTACCAGGAATTTTGACAAAGCTGTAAAAGTTCGCAGCTTCTTAATCAAAAGCTTTGTCGTTAAAAAAATTTAGCTAATTTTGCCCGCTCTTATGAAGCACGGAAGAAACATAACATCATCCCCTCTTACTCCGCCGTAAACAGCTCTGCCTGTACTCCATATCCTTTATTAAATTTATTTTTTAGCTGAAAGTATTCCTTTCAACTCTATTATTTTTTCAAAATTTATTTCTTATGAAACAGATTTTTAATCTTTTTGATTTTAAACAAAAAGTAGATTATAAAACAGAAATCCTGGCCGGCTTAACCGTGGCAATGACTATGATCCCAGAATCATTATCCTTCGCTATTTTAGCCGGATTTCCTCCACTAATGGGATTATATGCTTCCATTATAATGTGTTTGGTAACGGCAATTTTCGGGGGAAGACCAGGAATGATCTCTGGTGGAGCCGGCGCGACAGTTATTGTTTTAATTGCTCTAATGCAATCCAACGGCATTGAATACGTTTTGGCTGCCGTCGCTTTAGCAGGGGTAATTCAGATTATAATTGGAGTTTTTAAGCTTGGAAAATTTATACGTTTAGTACCTCATCCTGTAATGTTTGGGTTTGTTAACGGGTTAGCTATTATTATATTCATGTCTCAGTTAGACCAGTTTAAGACGGTGGTTAATGGCGATATTGTATGGCTAACGGGAACTTCTTTATATATTATGGCCGGTTTAGTGGCCTTAACCATTGCGGTTGTCGTCTTTTTACCTAAACTTACTAAAGCAGTTCCTTCTTCGCTGGTTGCCATAATAATTGTATTCCTTTTGGTTTACTTTTTCGGTATAAATACTAAAACAGTTGAAGATATCGCTTCTATAAGTGGTGGCTTCCCTCCTTTTCACATACCGAATATTCCATTGACCTGGGAAACATTTGAACTAATTGCACCTTATTCTATGATTATGGCGGCAGTTGGATTAACCGAAGGCTTGCTTACCTTAAATCTGGTAGATGAAATTACAGAAACCAAAGGTAGTGGCAACAGAGAATGTATTGCTCAGGGAGGTGCAAACATACTGAATGGATTCTTCTTCGGGATGGGTGGCTGCCCAATGATCGCTCAAACTTTAGTGAACCTCTCGGCTGGATCCAGAGCTAGATTGTCTGGTATAATTGCAGCCTTTACCATTCTTGCAATAGTGTTGATTGGAGCACCCATAATAGAACAGGTACCAATGGCAGCTCTTGTAGGAGTAATGATTATGGTGGCCATTGGAACTTTTGAATGGGCCAGTTTAAAAATATTTAATAAAGTACCTAAGAAAGATATTTTTCTGGTAATTATTGTTGCACTAATAACTGTTATTCTGCACAATCTGGCTTTAGCAGTTCTGATTGGAGTTATACTTTCGGCATTGTTCTTTGCCTGGGAAAGCGCCAAGAGAATTAGAGCTAGAAAAAGTATTGATGAAAATGGTGTTAAACACTATGAAATATATGGCCCGTTATTTTTTGCTTCTACTACTAATTTTTCAGAAAAATTTGATGTTGTAAATGATCCAGATGAGATAATAATAGATTTTAAGGATAGTCGAATTGCCGATATGTCTGCTATTGAAGCTTTAAATCAAGTCACTCAGCGTTATAGTAAAGTTGGCAAAAAAGTACATCTTAGACATTTAAGCAAGGACTGCAGAAGGTTGTTAAGCAATGCAAACGGAATTATAGAGGTTAATATTCTGGAAGATCCGAATTACAAAGTTGCTACAGATAAGTTCTAAACTTTTTCTATGGAAACAGAAGCCGGAATTTTAGGATTCCGGCTTATTTATGCTGAAAAGTTTTATATCCAAAATTACCTGCAGGGCTACAACGGTAGTGTGTTACATTGGTACAATCATGATTCACAATAAAATATCACCATTCCATTCCACATTCCTATCTTCAATCATTGTGTCGATTCCCATTTGAACTGTTATTGCAGTTTTAGCACCGGTAACTATACCTGATGCGGGTTGTTTATTATTTATAATACTATCTCTAAAGTCCATAAGTGCCTGCTTGCTGGGATTGGCATGTGCCACTTTTATAGGAATTCCTTTCCCCATTTCCCATGGAATGGTTGCTCCTGAAACCCCGTCTATTTCCTGTCTCTTTTTTTCATAATGCCCTTCAGGATAAAACCACGCTTCAGCATAATCTAAAATTATTGTCCCCTTATCGCCTATCACTTTAATCTTATAATCGTCCATGGAGTTACTGGTAAGACAGGTAAAGGTTGCCTTTACGCCTTTAGGGTAAGTGTAAATAAGGTGGATATTATCAAAGGTTTCACGCCCGTCTTCCCAGTAATCTATTCCGCCAACTCCAATAACACTTTTAGGCGTGGCATTTAAAACCCAATTTACAAAATCAATTTGGTGAGAGCAAAGTTCAGCAACGAGTCCGCCGGAATATTCACGGTACATTCGCCAGTTTATGATCCTTTCCAGTTCCGGGTCGGGCACAGGTCTGCGCCAGTTCCCATTGCGGTTCCACTGGCACTCAAAAGCGGTAATATCTCCTACTTTTCCATCTTTAATTAAATCTACTACATGCGTATATAGTCGCGAACTATGATATTGATGACCGGTTTGAAAAATTTTGTCTGAAGATTTCTTTTTATTCAGCAGATTTTCTATTCCCTTATAGTCTTTTGCCATTGTTTTTTCACAATACACATGCTTACCGGCCGCAATTGCATCTACGGCTATGGCAGAATGCGTGCTGAAGGGAGTTGCAATCAAAACCGCATCTACATCCTTATTATCCAGCAATTTTTGATAACTGGAATATCCAACAGCTCCCCTGCCTGCCCTTTTAAGGCCTTCTTTAAGCCTGAAAGGAAGAATATCACAACATGCAACTACCTGCAGGTTTTCAATTTCATTTATAAAAGGAATAAGTCCGCTGCCACGAGCTCCCGTTCCAATAACTCCAATTTTCACCTCGGCACGAGAATTCTGGAGATAATTTATATTTCCAAATGCACCTGTGGAAGTTGCCACTGCCATTGATGCCAAACTACTCTTAATTACAAAATCTCTTCTTTTCATCCAAATTTCTTAATATCATACAAAAATTCTAAATCTTAGGTTCCCACCCATTTTCATATTGTCTGCTCCAGAGTTTCATGGCATCACGATCAAATATCCGTCCTGTATTTTCATCAACATCAAAACCTTTTCCTATTCGGTATGCAATATTAGCATAATGCACCATCGCCATACTTATATTAGCATCATCTATAGGTGCGTTAAGCTTCTCCTTTCCGCGAATGGTCTCAAAGAAATTAACCATATGTTTCGTAGACATATCGCCACCACCTCCAAGAGCTGTTCCGGCTTCATTAGAAGCGGTATCTACTTCTCTTACAACCGCACCACTACGATCTGTTAGTACATATTTCCCCCTATCTATAAAAGCCGCTCCCTCACTGCCATAAATTATTGTCCCACGACCACCACCATAGGTATTGTAGCCGTTCCTGCTTTTACCATCCCATTGGATAATTTTGTCTTCGGGAAATTTAAAAGTGGCCTCCATAGTATCATACATTTCCCAGCCATCTTCAAGAAAATGTCTCTTTTTAGCTTCTACACTTGCATGATTAGGAAAACCTACCTGCAATGCCCAACGTGCCACATCTAACTCATGCGTGGCATTATTACCGGTTTCAGCAGTTCCATAATTCCATCCATACCAGTGCCAATTATAATTCCAGGTTTCCTCGGTATAGTCCCTTCTTGGAGCAGGTCCCTGCCATAATTCCCAATCCAGGCCTTCTGGTACCGGCGCTTTTTGCTGAACAGGAACTTCTCCCCTATCGTTGGTGTAGAAAGCTACGGCTTTATAGGGCCTGCCAATCGTGCCTTTATGTATTTCATTAATAATTTCTATAGTATGCCCTGAAGACCGCTGCTGGTTTCCCATTTGTACCACGCGATTATATTTTTGGGCAGCATCTACCAGTATTTCATTTTCAAACATATTATGGCTGCTGGGTTTTTCCACATAAACATGTTTTCCTGCCTTAATGGCTAAAATCGAACCCGGGGTATGCCAGTGATCGGGAGTAGCATTTATTATGACATCTATTTTGGGATCGTCTATAACTTTACGGATATCATTTTCAAGCTTTGGACTATAGGTTATTACCTTTTTAAAATTTTCCAGGGCTTTTAATCGCTGACTTTCCATTACATCACACAGATAAACAAGTTCGACGTTACTGCTCTTTTGAGCAATAGGCTCGTAATAAGCTCCCAGGCGACGACCAAGACCTGCAATACCTATTCTTATACGTTCGTTCGCTCCAATGATGCGGCGATAGCTTTTTGCTGACATGCCCATTGCAGGTCCTGCCACTGCAACCCCTACACTTCCAATGCTTGCTTTTTTTATAAAATTTCTTCTTGTTGTCATACTTAAAATTTAAAGTTGTTTAACTTTAATATTTCTGAAAGCTACCCGGTTACCGTGATCCTGCAATAGAATATGACCTTTTTCAGCCTCCCCGAAGTTTGGCCATTTATCGTATTTACTTTCAGAAACCAACTTTTTAAAATCCTCGCTTTTCCTATCATATTCCAGCACCTTTACCCCATTAAGCCAATGCTCAACATGATTACCCCTGGAAACAATACGAGCGGTATTCCATTCCCCGATGGGATTTACCGGCTTATCGGGATCTGCTTGTATAAGGTCATAAAGTGAAGCCAGAGTACGACTACCCTCATGATTTCCCAGTTTCGCATCTGGATGACGCTTATCATCCAGAATTTGGTACTCCAACCCAATCGAAGAACCCGGCCCTTTATTAAGATCGGTATCTACATAATATTTTATTCCGCTATTAGCTCCTTCAGTTATTTTAAAATCTATTTTTAATTCAAAATCACTATAAAGTTCTTTTGTCACAATATCACCGCCCGCAACCGATTCTTCTCCTCCGGAAGCTAATACAACAAGTTCACCGTTTTCAATTTCCCAACCCTGCTCCGGAAATTCATCCAATCTTGCGCCCCGCCATCCTAAAGTAGTCTTACCGTCCCAAAGGAGTTTCCAGCCATTATCTCTCTCCTTAAGAGACAATCTATTTTTGGTGTTTATTGGCTCCAATGGAGATTGCCGGGAATATTTGGAGAGGCTGTCGGTAAGAATTCTGATATCTTTCCACATCACCTCTTTTCCTTCTTGATCATTTTCACCAATACTGTGTACCTGTAGTGCAATAAAACCACTGTTGGTTTTATCATCTATTAGATAAGAGGCTGGTACATCGTTAATCCATGTTTTTATAGTATCCCCAATTGCTTCAATTCTATAGGAATTCCATTCATTCTGTTTAAAAGCCTTTCTCGCCTCAGGATTGTTTTCAAGAGTATGTAACCACCCGCGCCGAGCTTCATCATAGATGCCGGCACTGTACGCCCTTTCCGATGGATCAATTTCTACCTGATACCCATGAACCCGCCCGTCCTGATAATGAGGCAAACTGTTGCTCCTTATTTGAATACCGGAATTTATAGTAGAATCTACCCGGAAGTCCACTTCCAAAATAAAATTATCATACATCTTATTTGTAGTGAGAAAAGTATTGGGAGAGTTGTGTACTGTGGATCCCACAATAGCGTTATCCTTCACTCCATAATTTGCATCACCTCCCATTTGATTCCATCCCTCCAGGCTCTCTCCATTAAAAAGATTTTTCCAGGGTGTATCATTCTTTTTTTCGTTTTCACAACTAGTGGCAAAAAGTACAAGAGCAAAAAAAAATGCACCTCTTGTGAGAGATGTCAGGTTTATGTTCATTTGTTTATTTTTTAATTAATATTTAAACAGTTATAAATTATTCTCTTGAGTTGTCATTTACCTCAATCCAGTAGCCATCAGGATCTTGAAAATAAATTTGCTTTATACCATCCGGACGGGAATTAGTAGTTCCTGCTTCCCCCGGCCAATTCTCGAAGTGCACATCACTGGCTTTCAGGTGCTCCATAAAAGCTTCTAAATTATTCGTATTTATGGCCATGTGTACACCCTTAGTGTTTTTAATTTTATCCTTACTTTCTATAACATGCAACTGAGTTTTATCTGATAACTGGAACCATCGAATATGATCTGGAAGACCACCGTTGGGAATTTCCTTTAGACCCAGAATATGCTTATAATATTCCGCAGAAAACTCAAGGTTAGAGACCTGAATTGCATCGTGATCTTTTTTAAAGTTAAAGCTAATTTGTTTCTTTCTATTTTGTGAGCTCATGGCAATAGTGATTAAAAAACCTAAAATAAGGATTTTACATTAAAAATCAGAGTTAGTTACAAAAGCCACGAATTTCCCATCTGGAGACCAGCTTGGAACATTTATCGTTCCCTGCCCTCCGTAAATATAGGCAATCACCTTAGGTTCACCGCCACCTACTGGCATTATCCTTAACAGGCATCTTTTGTAAAAGGGATGATCTGCGGAATCTATGTCTTCCGGAAAGGAAATAAGTACCAGTTTTTCCTGGTCTGGAGAAACGTGCGGAAACCAGTCGTTGTATTTATCATCGGTAAGCTGTATTTGGTCTGTTCCATCGGCATTCATTCTCCAGATCTGCATGGTACCGGTTCGATTGGAATTGAAGTAGATATGCTCCCCATCCTTTGAGAATTCTGAGCCGTCATCTACAGTCTTAGTATTGGTTAGCTGCGTTTCATTTCCTGTCTCTACATCTACCTGGTAAATGTCGAACTGACCTTTCCTTTCGGCGGTGAACAGAATCCTATTCCCGTCGGGAGACCAGCCATGAGCGTAAGAAACGCCCACTCCGTCTTTGGTAACTTTTACAGGATTATCGCTTCCATTAACTGGCATGTAATATATAGAGGAATTTCCGTCGTCATCTGGATTGTGATGACTTATAGCAATTTTACTCTCATCAAAGCTCAATACATGGTCATTATTGTTGTTATTGGCGAAACCAGTATTCAGCATAGAAACTTTTTCAGTTTCAAGATCATATTTATAAAGCCATCCGTTAGAATTGTAGATAAGTTTACCATCACTCGTCCAGTTTGGCGCCTGAATACTGTGCCTGGAAGTCATTAACACCTTCCGTTCCCCAGATTCGACATTCATAATTTCCAAACGGCTCCCGAGGTAATCTGTATAGGGAACGAGATCTTCGGGAGCAGGATAAGTAATTCTTACATTCTTAAAAATTGCGGTTTCTACAGCGTCAGGATTATGGGCACTTATATAAATTCCTGCAAAGACTTCATTTCTTAGATCTACTTCGACCTCTACACTGGTAAAAGCTTCACCAAATTTTGCGGTAGACATGATGAACAAATTTCCTTTTCTTTCCAGCTGTATAACATCTGGTGCATTATTTCCAGAAGTAACTTCTTCTGTATCTGCGCCTTTGGTTCTTCTATATTGAAGCGATGTTAGACCGTCGCCGTGAAGCGCAGCGTTTACATGCGGAGCATCGGGAGCGAGATTATTTCGGACGATCCATCCAATTTTTCTGTGAGGATCTGCTCCTTCCCCAACAAACTCAACCCTGGCTCTAAGAATAAAATCCCCCTGGATAGCCTTCCATACATACTGAAATTCATCAGACCCAAACCACATATTTTTCCCAGAACCTGTAAGGGTATAAACCTGCTCTTCTTCATCGTATGCAACAGATCCTTCAGATTTTACATCACCTATATCCTGATGATTATCGAAAATTCCTATTTCCTGTGCCTGAGAAATATGTACAGTAAGAAGCAGGCATATAAAAATGGCTCCTGAAAATTTTAAATTCATGGTAAAGGGTTTAGTGGAAAAGTTATAGCTAAAGGTAACAAAATAAAAGAATCTAATTTTTGAAGCCACGCTTAAAGACATTTCAAAAAGCTTAGGAAATCCTTATGAACATGAAGCAGGTATTAAAATCAAATATTCTTACTTTTATAGTAAAGTCAAAATAAGTATGTCTGTAGATATAGAAAAGGAAAAAGAGTTCCGCGAAATGGTTTCTGTAGAGAACAAAGCGCTACGCATAAACTTGAATGAAAATATTTACGGAACCTTTGCTGAAATTGGTGCGGGACAGGAAACTGTAAGAAACTTTTTCAGAGCCCGAAATCCGTCTGGTACGATAGCCAAAACCCTAAGTGCATACGACAAAGATTTTAGTGATGCTATTTACGGTGTTGGCGAAAACAAAAGATATGTGACAGAAGCTCGCCTAAAAAGTATGTTAGCTTACGAAACGGGGCTTATTGAGGAACGAATTTCAAGAGCTAAACATCCCAATAAGCTCTTTTTTAGCTATGCCAATACGGTAGCCACCATAGATTTCGCCAAAAAGTACAAAGGTCATGGCTGGCTGGGAATTAGATTTCAGACTAAACCGAAAGAGGAATACAGTGAGATCATAATCCATGTTCAGTTTCATGAGAATAATGCAGCTAAACAACAAATCAGCCTCGGAATTCTAGGCGTGAATCTTATTCATGGTGCATTTTATCATCATGATGATCCTGTGGCAATTCTAAACAGCCTTTACGATCATTTAAATTCCCATAAGATTGAAATTGATATGGTGAATTTTACCGGACCGGTATTTAAAGAGGTAGACAATCGCTTAATGAGCCTGCACCTGGTAAAGACAGGAAAGACAGATGCAATTATGTTCGCACCAGATGGAAACAACGTGCTACCGGCAGATTTACTTTATAAAAAAAACATTTTAACATTACGGGGAAGTTTCAGACCTGTAACACGGGTAAACCTCAGCATGTTTCAAAAGTCCCTGGAACTATTTAAACAAGAAAGAAAAGTAGATGAAGAACGGATCCTGGGTATTTATGAAATTACTTTATTTAACCTAAGGAATGAAGGAGAAATAGACGAAAAGGATTTTCTCGACAGGGCAGATCTTCTCTGTTCTCTTGGACAAACAGTGATGATTTCAAATTTCCAGGAATATTATAAAGTGGTGGAGTATTTCTCACAATTCACCAGGGAAAGAATGGGACTTACTATGGGCGTAAATACCCTTATTGAAGTTTTTAAAGAAGATTACTATACCCACTTAAGTGGGGGAATACTGGAAGCTTTCGGAAAATTATTCTTTAAAAGCCTGAAGATTTATCTTCATCCGCAAAAAGATCCTGAAACCGGTGAGATTATTACCAGTGAAAACCTGGAGGTAGAACAAAGAACAAAAGAATTGTACAGCTTTTTTAGGGACAATGGACGCGTTGTTGACATTACCAACTATGACCCAGAGGTTCTGGATATCAATTCAAGAAAAGTTTATGACCTTATCGTTAACGGGGAGCCCGGGTGGGAAGATGCACTGGCAGAGGATACTGTAAAACTAATTAAAGAAAATAACCTCTTTCAGAAGAAAACTAAAGCGTAGACCAAAAACTTCAAATAATAAATAAAATAGGCCCGGTTTTTTAAGCCGGGCCTTGTTATTTTCAGAAAACCAACTACTTTTCATAAAGATCAGTTGGCCAGCTGTCATTAGAGAAATTAACATCAGGCAGGATTTTTTCAGGATCCAGCTCTACACTTTCAAGTGTTTTCTCTGTTTCCAGTAAATGGTTCCAGGTATCGCCACGTTGCCAGATCTCTACAGGTAGCCGAAGGTTTTCTGTAGTACCATCTGCAAACGTCAGCTTCAGTTCCACAGGCATTGGAATATCTCCTTTATTGGACACTGTAATTACATAGTTACCCTGGTGCTGCTGTACATTGTCCAGGCTTATATCTATATTTCCTGTACCGTAAAACCAGCCCTGCCAAAACCAGGAAAGGTTTTCTCCGGCCACGTTTTCTATATGGTTGAAAAAATCTTTTGGCTGTGGGTGTTTATAAGCCCAGGTTTCTATGTAGGATATAAAAGCATTATCAAAGCGCTCATGGCCAAGAATATATTCACGTAGCAGCAATAAACCAATTGCAGGTTTATAATACGCCGTCATCCCCAGGTTTCTTAAATTAGTAACATCCGGGTACGTGTCTATACCTTCACGTGTAGAACTGTTAAACCAACTTACGAGCCGCCTTGTCTGGTCAAAGTTGGATCCATATTCTCCATCGTTAAATTCCAGGCTGCTGTAGTGATTTATAAATGTGTTAAAACCTTCATCCATCCAGGCGTATCTTCTTTCATTAGTTCCAACGATCATCGGAAACCAGTTGTGTCCAAATTCGTGATCTGTAACACCCCAAAGTGACTCACCTTCTGCCTGCCATCCGCAGAAGTTTAAGCCGGGATACTCCATTCCGCCAATATCTGCAGCCACATTTACAGCTACAGGGTAAGGATATTTAAACCACTTATCTGAATAATGTTCTACAGAATATTTAGAATATTCGGTAGAACGTCCCCATGCATCCGGCCCTGCACTTTCTTTAGGGTAGGCAGATTGTGCCATGGCCTGATCGCCATCTGCAAGGTTTATTCTGGCTGCATCCCAGATAAATGCACTTGAAGATCCAAAAGCCACATCACGGGCATTTTCCATTTTAAAATGCCAGGTTAGCGTCCCTTCCTGCTTTGCACGAATCGACATGTCATTTACTTCCTCAGGCTTTACAATAAATACCGTGGTATCGCTTTTTGAAGCCACTTCCATTCTTTCACGCATGGTGGAAGATAGCACCTCACGCGGATTTTGTAATTCTCCTGAAGCAACTACAATATGATCGTAAGGAGCGGTAATTTTATAATCATAATCACCATAATCAAGGTAAAATTCCCCCGCACCCAGGTATGGCTCTATATTCCAACCTTCGATATCATCAAAAACCGCAGCTTTTGGAAACCATTGTGCCATCGCGTAAATTGTTCCATCTTCCACTTCCAAACGCCCCATTCTATCCATTCCTTCAACAGGAATATTATAACTGAAATCCATAGAAACTGTTGCCTTTCCTCCATTAGCAGGAATTGGCCGGTCAAAGAAAACCTGCATCCTGGTGTCGGTAATCAAATATTCTGAAGAGGTACTGCGTTTAACCTTTGCCTCTAAATTGCTAATTTCGTAACCTCCGTCTGTATCTCCATTGTACCTGTTCCCCTGGATTGGTGTGGTTAAGGTCCCCCGGGAATCTTCAGTAAACCGGTTTTGTTCCAGGTGCATCCAGATGAATTCCAGGTCCTGCGGACTATTATTGGTATAGGTGAGCGTTATGTTTCCAGAAATACTGTGCTCATCATCATTTAGCGTTGCTTCTATCTGATAATCGGTTTCGTTTTGCCAATATTCAGGTCCGGGATGTCCCGATGCCGCCCGATACCGGTTGCCGGTGCGATCCATAAATTCCCCAAAATCCGATTGGTTATTCTGAATTACCTCCTGTGCTCCGGAAAATGAGAAACTGAGAAACGCAAGGACCATAAATGATCTTGAAAATATCTTCATTCTTTAAATTTTTTATGAATTCAGCAAATTTAAAGATTAGCCGTGAAAAACGCTTCAATTGTTAGTAAAATTGAATCCATTCCCAATCAGCAGGTCGAAAATTGCCATTTTTGGACCTTAACTTTTTCTGAAGGACTCAAATCCTTCAGAATAACTAGGAACAGCCTTATTTCCTTCTCCAGATATCATTTTTTAAACTATCTGGCAGTAAAAAACCCAAAAAGGAGCAAAAGAAGAAAAGAATAAACTGGGTTTATCTTCAGTTATAGTGACCGGCATCGAAATTGGCAATTTTCAGCAGAGAATATTTAGGTGGAAAAAAGAATATTCTCCCCAAAGGGAAATTTTGTATAATTTCAAGCTTTATCTTTGCCAACAAATTAAAGCCGGGAAAAGTATAGCTATTGCCGATCCAAAACAGAATCTAATATGATTGTAAATACAGAATTGGAGACAAAAGGGAATTTATTTCCCGGCGAAGTGAAAGTCTTTGAGTTTGACGGGAATTCGGTTACTTTTTCAACAGCAAACAATGTTCTGCTTCGAATTACTGTTTTAAGAGACAGCATCTTACGTTTTAGATATGCTACCGATGGTATTTTTGAAAATGATTTTTCCTATGCTATCGATAAGGACACCATGCATGGGTTTAATAAATTTGAAATCCAGGAAGCACCTTTCCTCATCACCATCATTACCAGCAAAATAAAGTGTAAAATTTCTACTACAGATCTTAAAATTGGCATTTATGACCTTCAGGATAATGTAATAGTAGAAGAGGAGCTGGGTTTTCATTGGGAAGAAAGTTTTAAATATGGAGGGAACTTTGTGAAGATGAATAAAACTTCAGTAGAAGGAGAAAATTTCTTCGGACTTGGAGATAAACCTACCAATTTTAATCTAAAAGGTCGAAAACTGACCTTATGGAATAAAGACCAGTTTGCATTTAATAAAGATCTGGACGAACTTTATAAATCTGTACCTTTTTACACCGCGCTGCACAGCAATATGGCCTACGGGATATTTTTCGATAACAGTTTCAGGACTCATTTTGATTTTTGCCAGGACAAAAGGAACGAAGTGAAATTTTGGGCTGAAGGTGGTGAGATGAATTACTATTTTATTTACGGACCTAAAATAGCAGAAGTGGTTACTTCTTATACCAATCTTACAGGAACTCCAGACCTACCACCACTTTGGGCTTTGGGTTACCACCAAAGCAAGTGGAGTTATTTCCCTGAAGAAAGAGTAACTGAACTTGCAGCTAAATTCAGAGAACTTGAATTTCCCTGTGATGCCATCCATCTGGATATCGACTATATGGATGATTTTAAATGCTTTACCTGGAATAACAAACATTTTCCCGATCCTAAATTAATGGTGGAGAACCTGGAGGAAAAAGGTTTTAAAACGGTTGTTATTATCGATCCCGGAATTAAAATAGATGCCGATTACAAGATTTTTAAAGAGGCCCTGGACAACAATTATTTTTGCAGAAGAGCTGATGGTCCCTTTATGCGTGGAAAAGTTTGGCCGGGAGAATGTTATTTTCCGGATTTCACAAACCCTAAAGTCAGGGAATGGTGGGCCGGATTATTTAAGGAACTTGTAGGGGAAATTGGTGTAAAAGGAGTCTGGAACGATATGAATGAGCCTGCAGTAATGGAGGTGCCAGGAAAGACCTTTCCTACAGATGTCAGGCATAATTACGATGGCAATGACTGCAGCCACAGGAAAGCCCACAACATCTACGGAATGCAGATGGCGCGGGCAACCCATGACGGAGTACGAAAATATGCATTTCCAAAACGGCCTTTTACAATGACCCGTGCAAATTTCGCCGGCGGACAGCGTTATTGTGCTACCTGGACAGGAGACAATATTGCAACCTGGGAACATTTATGGCTTGCCAATACACAAGTGCAGCGATTATGCCTTAGCGGGATGAGCTTTACCGGAAGCGATATTGGTGGTTTTGCAGAGCAACCTTCAGGAGAATTATTTACCCGATGGATCCAGCTTGGGATCTTTCATCCTTTTTGCCGGGTTCATTCTTCGGGAGATCATGGAAATCAGGAACCATGGTCCTTTGGAGAAGAAGTTTTGAGTATTACCAGGGAATACGTCAGGTTAAGATATCAGTTGCTCCCGTACTTATACACTGCATTTTATCAGTATACAGAAGAGGGAATTCCTATTTTAAAGCCATTGGTATATTTTGATCAGGAAGATGTACATACCTATTACCGATCAGATGAGTTTATATTTGGAAACCAGATACTGGTATGCCCTATCCAGGATGCGCACGTCCAGGGGCGAAGAGTTTATTTTCCGCGTGGCAAGTGGTATAATTTCTGGAATGATGAAATAGTAACGGGAGGTAAAGAATACTGGGTAGATGCGCCACTGGAAAAATCTCCTATTTTTATTAAGGAAGGTGCTATTATTCCAAAATTTCCTGTTCAAAATTATGTAGATGAAATAGAAATTAAAGCTCTGTTCCTGGATATTTATTATAAAAACGGAAATGAAACTTCTATTCTATATGAGGATGCCCATGACGGTTATGATTATAAAAAGGGAAGATACAGCTTAAAAACTTTTAAATTCCGCGGAAAACCGGGAGAAATAATAATCCAACAGCATAAAGATGGGAAGTTTTTAACTTCCTATAAACACCTGGAGGTTCGCATTCACGGTTTGCCTTTTGAAATTGAGAAAGCTTATCTGGACAATGAAGAAGTAAGCCTGGAAACCTTAGATTTTGATCCTACAGTTAATACAATGAAAATTCCTAAGGTGTTCGATTTGATCCAGTTTACTTCAAAAGCTAAATCTTAGATCCTGCAGATGAAGCTGATTGATGGTACGAAAATGGCAATTTTCAGCACTTCACTTTGAATGGATCAAAATTCCAGATTTTCAATTTCTACATTTGCCATTCCCTCTATGTCTACTTTAACCAGAAGATGCTTTTCCTGTGGTATTATTGCCCTAACCCTTATGTTTTCCAGGTCACCCAAGACAAAAATTCCTTTCTTTGGTTCCATCCTGTCCTGTAATTTATCATTTATGCTTTCCAGCTGCTTCCGGATAAGTGGAAGCAATTCAAATCTCATCTTTTCCTTTAACTTGTTATACATAAAGATATTTGCCACACTTTCCAGAAAATTGTTCAGGAGCCAGTTTCCTGTATTGCCATCTAAATTATAATCCCGAATAGTAACTACCTGGTCTTCTTCATTAAAATCTATTGCAAGTTTCACCAGTAACCGGCCTTCCTTATTCCTAAATAGGGATGTTAGCGCCCGGAGTTTCAGCTCAAGTAAAAAATCATACTCTTCTTCCAGGCTTCTTTCCATGGCAACATCCAGGATTTCCGCATATGTTGTAATCTTGCCATCGTCCTCTTTTTTAATTTTTTCTCCAATTAATTTTTTCCGCAGCAATTCTTCCAGGGCTGAATACTTTGCACGCACCGGTAAGGCTATTATTACTTTACCCTGCGGAAAATTTTTAATATTTTCGTTCTTGTCCATAAGATTCTTTCCTACTAAATTACGTTTTCTTTTACAAAAAATCCAGCAGCGTTATTTGCCAATACTCAGAAGTCTGAGCTTTTATTGAATAAAAAAAAGTTACGTTTTATATTTCCTTCATAACTTCGGAAAAAATCCTATAAGAATTTACCCGATCCTCGTGATGATAAATATGTGAGGCAACCATTAATTCATTCACTCCGGTTTGCTCCAGAAATTTCTGAGTTTGCTGCTTCACAGTATCCTTATTACCTACAAAAGCATATTTCAACATCCTTTGAAAGGCAGGATTTTCCGAAAGCTCCTTTAATTCTGGCGTCAACTCCACAGGCTCCTGAATATAATCGATATTACCGGTCATTACGCCAATCATCATTCGGAGCATTGAGGTCGAAATTCGCTCTGCCTCCTTATCTGTGTCGGTAGCTATTACATTAATGCACGCGATGGTATAGGGCTCCTGCAGATATTCTGAAGGTTGGAAATTGTTATAATAAATATTCAAGGCTTCAAAAAGGTGGGTTGGGGCGAAATGGCTCGCGAAAGCATATGGCAAACCTTTTTTTGCCGCAAGATGGGCGCTGTCTGTACTGGAACCCAGGATGTAAATTGGAACCTCCACACCTTCAGCCACTGTTGCCCTTACTTTATAGTCCCGGTTATATGGAGAAAAATATTGCTGAATCTCGCCGATTTCTTCCGGAAATTTATACACTGCATGCATTCTGTTTGCACGAATCGCCTGGGCAGTGACCTGATCTGTTCCCGGAGCTCTTCCCAATCCCATATCAATACGGTTTGGATATAGAGAACCTAGAGTACCAAATTGTTCTGAAACAATAAGTGGGGAATGATTAGGCAACATAATTCCGCCAGAGCCAACTCTTATCTTTTTTGTTCCGCCCGCAATATATCCAATGAGAACTGCTGTGGCTGAACTCGCAATACTTATCATGTTGTGGTGCTCTGCCAGCCAGAATCTGTGATAACCAAAATCTTCTGCTTTTTGTGCAAGATCCAAAGCTCTCTTAAAAGTCTCCCCTGGCGTGGAGTTGTTTGCGACGCTTGCGAGCTCTAGTATAGAATAAGGAGTTGTTTTACTTTTCCTGTTCATTATAAATTTTTCTTTTTTCTTTTTCCGCTGAATGGAATTGCTCCATATCGGCTAAATTTTTTCTTTTTTCGTAGTTATTCAATGTAAGCAACATTAGAGGAAAACCACAGTATTTCAGAGAATTTTAGTATTGAATTGTGGCAGAAATTAGCACCGAAATATTTTACCGGACAATCTGCTCTATTTTACAAAAAAGATTTGCGGAATCCTGCCAACAACTCTTTGAAAATTCCAGGCGCAAAAAGTTGGCAGACAAAGGAATTCATATTTAAAAGATCCTGAAAACTTAAAATTTCTAGTTATGTTTGGTCTTACAAGGTATTGCCAGATATGTACCAATAAACTATAAGCTCCTGAGGAGTTAAAAATATGAGTAGTCTCAAAAAGATAAATTTTCTGCGAAAAAAAATCACCCGTTCCTTAACGAGAAACGTGGGAAAATCCCAACTTCAGGAGAAAATTGATTTAAGCAACATAACGATCAAAAGAATTCTCATTTCTCGTCCTAATCACCGTTTAGGAAATCTGTTATTAATCACGCCACTCATACAGGAATTAACAGAAACATTTCCGCAGTGCCAAATCGACCTTTTTATTAAAGGTAATTTAGGTCCGGTTTTGTTTAAGAACTATTCTAACGTCGATCGAATTATTTCGCTACCAAGAAAACCATTTAAACAATTCCTTAGTTATCAAAAAGCCTGGTTGTCGCTAAAAAACCGATCTTACGATTTGGTAATAAACGGTGATAAAATATCATCTTCAGGAAGATTATCTGTCCAATTGGCCAGGTCCAGGTACAAACTTTTTGGAGACGAAAGCCCGGATTTGGAATTACATTCTGAAATAAACCAGCACATGGCGAAAGCCCCTATTCTTAATTTCAGAAGTTTTGTTATTTACCAAAATTCCAAAACCACTAATGAACCTACCCCCCGGCTTAACCTTAAATTAAGCCCGGCAGAAATTTTGGAAGGCAGGAAAAAATTAAAAGATCTTGTACAGAATGAAGCAAAAACGATCTGTTTATTCACCTTTGCGACCGGAGAAAAATGCCTTTCCAAAGAATGGTGGCTGAATTTTTATGAAAGGCTGAGGGAGGAATTTCCGGAATATAATATCGTGGAAGTTTTACCCATGGAGAACGTTTCCCAAATATCTTTTAAAGCACCAACTTTTTACAGCAGGAATTTGCGCGAGATAGGATCTTTAATTAAAAATACGCAGATTTTTATTGGTGCCGACAGTGGTATTATGCATTTGGCGAGCGCGGCACAAGCACCTACAATTGGGTTGTTTTCTATTTCTAACGAAAAAAGGTATTATCCTTATGGTAATGGAAGCGTCTCCTTCAACACCCAGAAATGCAGCCAGGACGAACTCATTGCAGTAACAAAAAGAATTTTAAAGTAAAGGAGTTGATTATCTGCAACTCAATAAGTATTAAAAGCAACAGAATTATTTTCCGTAGCATTTAAAAATTTTAATTCTGGTTTATATTAAAAGAAGTAACATCTCTAAATGTAAAAAAGCCTCTTTCCAATCTAATGGAAAAAAGCTTCTCACTGGAAAATGCTGAGGTAATCAGCACCCTACCACTTCACCCCGATCTCCGGGATAAACAACACATCTTTATATTACAAAATTATTACTGCTATAATAACTTATGATTTTGGGACCAGTCGGAATACAAACCAATCGCTGATAAACCTCGCTTTAGGATATATCTAATATAATATCTTCGAAATTTAATAACTTGAACTTGTCAAAAAGTGAAGACAAATATACAATAGCTGTTTTTATTAAGCAAAATTTTAAATAGCCACACCCCTGGACTTAAGCATTAGTTAATGCAAATGTTCATTCAAAAATCTAATGTATCACTGAAATGAACCCTATTCTCCGGAAGCGATTTGGGCTCAAACCATTTTTACTGCGACAGAGGGATAAAACCGCTCATTACCCACTTACTAATCTTCACGTTCCTTCAGGTATAAATCCTGAACCAGCACTATTACTATTACAGTGATTGGCGTGGCCAAAATCAGACCCCATCCCCCGGTAAGAGCACCCATAAAAAGCTGAGAGATAAGGATAAGTGCAGGAGGCATTTCAATCATTTTCTTTTGAACCATAGGAGTGATAAAATTGCTTTCCAGAAACTGAACAAGGACATAAATTCCTAAAATAATGAGCGCGGTTCTTGGCCCCTGCAGGAGACCAATTAGGATGGCAGGAATTAAAGCAATTAAAGGCCCAAAGTTGGGAATAAAACTAAGAAGGCCTGCTAAAAGAGATAGTACCAACCATAACTCAATTCCCAGAATAGAGAGTCCTATTGCGGTAAAAGCAAAAACTACAAACATCGATAACAACTTTCCCTTAAGCCAGTTCCGCAACTGTTTTTTAAGATGATTTAGGACATTTTGAACCTTCTTATGTTTCCTTGGAGGGAAAAGCACCACAGCACCATTTGCATAGAGATCAGGAGAAACGGTAAAGAAAATTCCAATAAAAAGCACCACATAAATATCACCAAATACACCAAAAGTAGATTGAAAAAACCTTCCTCCAAATGCCTCTGCTTTTTTAATAGATTCTTCTGAAGTAAGTCTTTCCACAACCTCCTCTCCTACTCTGCTATTATTAAGTTGTTCTTTCAGATTCTGGACAGTTGATGGAATAGTCTCACTTAGCACAGAAATCTGCGCTTGAATTTTAGCACCTATGAGCCAAAAGAACAAAAGTATAATTATAAAGGTCGAAATTATGGAAATGGTTTTACACAGCCATCTCTTCCATCCGGTCTTCCTTTCCAGGAGAAAACTTAAACCAGTAAAAAATATGGCAATAAGAGACCCTGCAAAGATTAACAAAAGAGCATTTGCAGCCTCAATAATCAATAAAATCAGCAAAATCGTAAAGGTTAAAATCCCAACAACAGTCCAGACCTTTTTCCGAAAAGAAAAACCTTTTTCTTGAGTACTAGGAGAATTTCTCTGCATTTTTTATATAATTTTCTATAAATCCTGAACTACTAATTTCTTACCTTTTTCTTTATGAAACCTTATATCCTAATTCTTTCTTAGACTAAATTTTAAGATCAATATATTTATGTACTGACATTTTGGACTTTCAGCTTGTCCAATAACTTTTTTACGTTTGAACGTTCTACAAATTTACCTATTTTTAAACCGGCTCTCCATGTTCCTAAAAAGTATCTAATGTTAACCTTTTATCATAATGGAATTCTCTTCTACAAATTTTCTTAAATTTTTTTATATCGCCGTGTTTCTTAGTTCATTTTTAGTCGCATGTAATTCTAAAGAAAATGTTGAAACTGCCAGCTTTGAAGGTGCTGGTAATGAATGGGCTCACTACCAGGGTGGACCCGGGCGCAATCAATACTCCAGGTTAAAACAAATAAATCCATCTAACGTAGACCAACTGGAACTTGTGTGGCAGTTTCACACTCAGGATACAGGACAGGTACAAACCAATCCACTAATGGTAAATGGAATGGTTTACGGCATGACTGCCACCACCCAGCCTTTTGCTGTAGATGCTGAAACTGGAGAACTTATCTGGAGAAAAGAATCTGATGGAATGGATTCTTACAGTACCAGCCGCGGAATTTCCTATTGGGAGGATGGTGATGATAAAAGGATCCTGTACACCAGCGGATCCTGGCTATATGCAGTAGAAGCGGCTACGGGAAAACCAATCGAAAGCTTTGGCAAGCATGGACGTGTGAGTTTAAAAACAGGTCTGGGCGCGGTATCCCAGGATAGGATGGTGATCTCTAATACTCCAGGTACGGTTTATAAGGAGATTATTGTAATGCCATTAAGAGTTTCTGAAGGTGCAGATGCTGCGCTGGGGCTTATCCAGGCCTTTAATATTAGAACCGGGGAACTGGAGTGGGTATTTAACACAATTCCTACTTCCGGAGAATTCGGCCATGAAACCTGGCCTTCTGATGTTCGAAAAAACAAACTGATAGGAGGAGCTAATAACTGGGCGGGAATGTCGGTAGACATCGAACGTGGAATTATTTATGCTCCAACAGGTTCGGCTGCCTTTGATTTCTATGGAGGGAACCGCAAAGGTGAAAATCTTTTTGCCAACAGTCTTATAGCGCTCAATGCCGAAACCGGCGAACGTCTCTGGCACTTTCAATTTGTGCATCACGATATTCTGGACAGAGATCTTCCTGCGCCTCCAAACCTGCTTACGGTAACCCACCACGGAAAGAGAATAGACGCAGTGGCACAAACAACTAAACAAGGTTTGGTCTTCGTTTTTGATCGGGAAACAGGAGAGCCTTTATTCCCCATAGAGGAGCGACCAGTCCCTACTTCTGATATCCCCGGCGAAGTTGCCTGGCCAACACAGCCATTTCCTACCAAACCAGCGCCTTATGCAAGACAAGAATTTACTGAAAATGACATTAGCCCAATTGCTTCTAATCGGGAGGAGCTAATAGAAACCTTCAGAAATAGTCGCTCTGAAGGTCCTTTTACTCCATTAAGCGAACGCGGAACCATAATCTATCCGGGACTTGATGGGGGTGCCGAATGGGGAGGTGCCGCAGCCGACCCGGAAGGAATTCTATATGTGAACAGCAATGAAATGGCGTGGCGTATCTCCCTGAACCCTACGATTACTAAAGAGGAACTGGCAGAACAATCTTTTGGCCAACGGTTGTATACGTTAAACTGCGCTATGTGCCACGGCAATGACCGTACAGGCAGTCCTTCCAGCGGATTCCCCTCCCTTGTGAATATTGAATCTCGACGGGATAAGAAACAAATCAGGAATATTATTGAACACGGCCAGGGCATGATGCCTGCTTTTAATAAATTTTCCGAACAAGAAATGAAGGCGCTTATAGACTATGTAAACCAGGAGGAGATTGCAGAAGAAATATCTAAAGAGCCGGGAATGGAAAAATCTAAAGAAAATAATCAGATTCCTTATCAGATATCAGGCTACAATAAGTTTCTTGACGCCGATGGCTATCCAGCCGTACGACCACCCTGGGGCACCTTAAATGCTATAGATCTTAATACCGGGGAGTATCTGTGGCAGGTAACCTATGGAGAACATAAGGAATTGCAGAAAAAAGGAATCCCCCAAACAGGAGCCGAAAGTTATGGTGGACCCGTGGTCACTGCCAGCGGACTACTTTTTATTGCAGGCACCAAAGATGAAAAGTTTAGGGCTTATAATAAAAAAACCGGGGAACTGCTTTGGGAAACGGAGCTTCCATCAGCGGCTTTTTCCACACCCAGCATCTATGAAGTAAATGGAAAACAATATATTGTATTGGCTTGTGGAGGCACTAAATTAGGAGCGCCCGGTGGTGATAGTTATGTAGCTTTTGCACTGCCATAAAATCTTATTTCCAGAAAAGGGATTTGAACACTCCGAATAAAATATTGAGGTAAAGAGTGGCAATTTTTACAATCACTCTAAATTCATTTTTGGTTTTTCTCTTTTAAAAAGATAAAACTTCCACTTCTCAAGAGGCTGGTATTAAATATTGGACAGTGGATTATTGTAATTTCTCAGGGTGACGATGTGCCCATAATTACGTTTTTCCATACAGCGCAGCCCGCTTGTAGATTTTTTTTAGACAACGTATAACCCATAATTAAAAAATTTAAATATGCCGAGTACCAGAAAAATTTTCTACTATTTTAGCATCTTTTTTTCAGTCCTATTAATAATTATTAGTCTTCTTTCCCTTGTACACGATCTTTCATTATGGTATTCTAAAGTATTGGATTTTCCAAGGCTTCAGTATTTGATCGTTGGATTGGTCCTGCTTATCCTTAACTTTTTTCTGAATAAAAAATGGAATGTATTCTCTGTTTTAATTACCATTGGATTAGTAGCTGCCATTACTCTCCATTCTATAAAAATTTTTCCATATTTTTTTGGAGACAAAGCAGTGAAAGATGCCGCTGAGCTTAAGGAAAAATTTTCAGAAATAGAAATTGTCATTGCAAATATTCTTATTACCAATACCGCTTATGATGAGTTTTTACTTGTTATTCAGGAGAAGAATCCAGATATTATATTAGTAATGGAAGTGAATGAGGAATGGATACAAAACCTTCAGGTTTTAAAAGAGGATTATGCCTATCGCATAGAATATCCGTTGGAGAATGCTTATGGAATGGCTATGTACTCCAAGTTTCCGCTGGAAAATCAGGAGATAAAATTTCTAAATAAAGATGATGTTCCTTCTTTCCATACAAGAATTTCTTTACCGGATGGAGAACAATTTATGTTTTATGGAGTACACCCTGTTGCTCCAGTTCCCAGTAGTAAATACCCCGATAATGAAGGAGAAAGGGAAGTGGCTTTGGTTAAAATAGGTGATATTGTGGCAAAGGATACTCTTCCCTCTATCGTTGCCGGAGACTATAACGATGTTTCCTGGTCTCTTACTTCCCGATTATTTGAAGAAAGCGGAAATCTTAAGAATGTTAGAATTGGAAGAGGCTTATTTAATACTTTTGATTCCAATTCAATGATTATGAGATGGCCACTTGACCATTTTTTTGTTACACAAGAATTCTATTTATCCGAAATAGAGCGGCTATCCAAAATTGGTTCAGATCATTTCCCTCTTTACGTAAAGTTAGTGCTACCCAAAAAAAATACTCAAACACTTTATTAAAAAGGAATTTGTGACTGGAAAAATATAGAATTCTTTTAAAATAACTCCTGGTCTTTAACCATTTTTATCGCCTTAAAATCAAGAAATCTGTTCAATGCATTTGTAGAGTTCTTCCACATCAAAAGGTTTGGCTAAAAAAGAGTTAGCACCAGATCCATTTACAATGGAGGGATTAGCATGTGCAGACATAAGCAAAACCGGGATATCCCTGGTTTTTTGTTCTTCTCTTATACTTTTACATAAATCTACACCATTCCCATCAGGCAACATTATGTCCATGACAATAACATCTGGAAGTTCCTTATTAATAACTTTGGTAAAAGAAGTGACAGTAGGAAAGGCTTTTACTTCATATTCTTTTTCGGTTAAAAGAAAACCAATTAATTCCCTCAGTGCATGATCATCTTCAACTAAAAAAATCTTTTTCATGGCTTAAAAGTAAAACATAAGACTTCTGGGAATCTTAAATACTTTGTTAAATAAGGCGTCCAAATTGATAAATTTTTAGACTTCCCTCACTTCAGAAAGTAAGATTATTTAAAATTGATTGATAATCCCATTGCACCTAATTATTTCAAAACTTCAATTCTAAGATTTACTACTGAACTTCAGATTATTAATTAGGCTATATTTAAATATGAAGCTTACTGGAAAGAGTGTTTAAAGTTGCTAAATCTGCTTCATTTATCATCACCTCCTTAGCATCTGTTAGAAGTCTTTTTGCTTCTTTTTCAAGAATATCATGATAACAAGGTTTTAAAGCTTTTTGTTTTATAAGAGCCAGGTACATGTAACTCAGCTTCTGAACCACAATTATATCTCCACAACAATATTTTCTTAAAGGCGCATTGATCTGGTATAGTAAATCTTCAAAGCTTACAACTCTCATTTTTACATAATCCTGACCAGAATCGGATGCAAAACTTTCGTCTGACTTCAACATTCTTAATCTTATCAATTCAGAGAGATAATCAATTGCATTCAACGCAGTGCCTGGATCGTTTATTCCCGGGGACATCGCCTTTACCACTACTTCAGTAATTTGCTTGAATGCCAGGAGGTAATTTGAGGTCACCAGCTCTTTTCTGGATAAATAAAAATTCCTTAAGAGATGCTTTAGAGCTTTATCGTTGAGCTTTTCTTTAGAGCGGAATACCGGCGTGCCTTTCAGCACAAAGGTTCCCTTAATGGGTAAAACTTCTAAGAGCGTATCGTTCTTTTTAGAAAATGAGAGGAGATCTCTTTCTGAAAAGTCCTGAAAATAACCGCTTTTATCACTTCTATATTCGGTCCAGCCATTACTATTGGGAAAGTTCCAGTTTATTGAGCTTTCCCGTTCCAGCAGTATAGAAAGCCTCTTGCTGGCATTTGTGAAAATTTTTTCTAAAATATTAGTAATCTGGATAGTTTCGGAGATATTGTGGATGAAATAAATAAAAGCATAGATGGAAACAACCGTAAAAAGGATTCCCAGAAGCACTGAGAACCCCGGTATTTGATACTTATCCCCTGTTGGCTGTATTGAAAAAAGGACAAATATGGAATATAAAATGCTGGAAATATATATACCCAGGATAATTTGATGTCGCTTGTCAGAGATCAGCCCAGGAAGCAAACGAGGCGAATAAACACTTGCAGCCTGATTTAAAAGCACCATTACCATCGAAAAACTAAAGACCATCATAGAAATAAGTCCTGCTATACAAGCACTTAGAATAGTTAGAGCTGTATCTCCACTATTAACTACCAAAAAGGGAGCATGCTGTACGAGATAATCTGAAATTCCGCGTTCTTCCAGGTACATCATTAAAAGAGCAAAAATGAGTCCTGAAAGAGCGAACAGTGTGGGATAAAAAGCTATTTTACTTTTAATGGAGCGGTAAAAAGTAAGTATTCTGGTGAAGAAGGAACTCATAGCTTAGACTTGTATGTTTTTAAGTTTTTGAAGTTAAGCAAATGAAAGAAATAAAAGCTAAGAAAGTAAAGGTGCTGCCATGAAAGTTCTTTATACATAATAATTGATAACGCATTTCAGCAATCTGAAGCTGTATCTACTGTTGAAAAACAAAAAATCCTGCCTTTGTTTGGCAGGATTTTCTAATTTCCATTATCGGAAGGGAAGCCGTTATAGAAACCTGAAAATTGCTTTAAAAATTTACAGTTTCATCTTTAAATAGAAATTTATTGCTTAATAAATTCTCCGTCAACGTCAATTACAACATCCTGACTTAATACTGCTTCAGGAAAATTTGGTCCCAGGTTATAATCAGATCTCTTCACATTACCAGAAATTGCAAATCCAGAGATAATTTTACCATTTTGAGGGTTTTCTATAGTCCCACGGTGCACAACTTCCAGAGTAATCGGTTTTGTTATTCCGTTAAAAGTAAGGTCTCCGGTAACATTATATTTCCCGTCACCAACTTTTGTGGATGACGTACTCTTAAAAGTCATTTCCGGATATTGCTCAGCATCAAAGAAATCAGCACTTCTTAAGTGATCGTCTCTCCTTTCAACGCCTGTGTCTATTGAAGGCACCTGCACAACGATATTGTATTGCGCATCACTAAAATCTTCTTCTGAAGCTGTTATGCTGCCCTCAAATTCATTAAATCTACCTTCAACTTCAGAAATCCCCAGGTGGGTAATACCAAAAGATAGCTGTGTATGAGCCGGATCGGCCTTCCACGTGGTTTGTGCAAATGTCGTCATGCTTAAAAAAGCAATAAATAAGAAAGAAAATAATTGTTTCATAATATTCATTTTTAGATTAATTGTTAATATCTCACTTTTACTATTTAACGTTAAAACTGTCGTCTAATGTTAGTTGCGTCTTTTCTGCGTAGGCGTCAGGAAGAAATTTTGCAGCAACTATAACTGTCTCTGAAATCCTGCGCCTAATAATTGTACCTGTACTTCCGCTTTAACTTTTGAATGCTTACTAAAGACGGAAAATCTGTTGTTCTGTAAATCTAATAATACCCTTACAAATTTGGAATGAGGCAGCAACTGTTCAAAATTTGATTTTCTAAGTTGCTTTTCGTGTTCTGAGATTAACAGAACAATTTTCTGTGTGGCTACTTCTTTAATGGTTTCCAGTAAAGAACAGGAGGCTTTTTCGGGCTGAGTGATTATAATAATATCGGCTTCCCAGCAGCCATCTCTTTTGCAACTGGTAAATTCAACCTCAGCGTCAGTTTCGGTTTGCTCCAGACTTCTCTTTAAATCTAGCTTTTTTTCTTCATTTTCAGAAACTAAGAGCAATCGAAAATCCTGCTTCATCAAAACCTGCAAAACTTCAGAAAGTAAATCTCCTGGATTTCCCAAAATTGCGATTGTTTTACTCATCACCAGTCACTTACAAAATAAAATTCCGCAGAAAATAAAAGCTCGCTTTCCACACAGCAATAGTCCCTTACGCCTCTTTTACAAACTGCACTTCAGCACTAAGTCTCACCTGGTCGCTCACCACAACACTTCCTGCTTCTGTCACCGCGTCCCAGGTCAAACCGAATTCTTTTCGGCTTATCTTTCCGCTTACGGTTAAGCCGGCCTTTGTTTGCCCGTAAGGATCCACCACAACGCCACCAAATTCTACATCAAGAGTGACAGGTTTTGTAGTGTTTTTTATGGTTAACTCGCCTTCCAGTTTATCACTGTTTACATCATAAGTTCCTGCTCGAAAAACCATGTCTGCATGCTTATCTGTAGCGAAAAAATCTGCTGATCTTAAATGTTCATCCCGTTGATCATTATTTGTATCAATAGATTTTACATCAGCTTTAAATTCAAGATTTTTCAGATTTTTAAAGTCATCACTTTCAGACTCAGCCTTTCCTTCAAAAACTTTAAACTTTCCGGTAACGGTTGAGATCATTAAATGCTTCACCTTAAAAGCTACTTCACTGTGGGTTGGATCAATATTCCATTTAGTATTTGCCATAATAAACAGGTTTAAATATTATTTAATAATGTTACAATGCAAATCTAGAAGCATAATGAGCCATAGCCAATGACCTATGATAAGAAATGGATGTGATCTGGATCACACTTTTTCACTAAAAAGAAGTTAATAGAGATGGTAAAGGGAGACGGTAAAGAATGCAGCCCTTTAATTCCCGGAGACCATTTGGCTACGAAGGCGGCTTAGCGTTTCCCGGGTGACTCCTATATAAGAAGCAATCATATGCTGCGGCACCCGCTGGGAAATATCCGGAAAATCCCTTAATAATTTATGGTAACGCTCTTCAGCAGTAGTACTCATTGTACCCATTAAGCGTCTTTGGGTAGCAATCAGGTTATTCTGAATAAGGGTCCTGAAGTAACGTTCAAAAGCAGGAACCTCATCCAGGAGCAAATCCCAGGAAGATTTTGTGATAAGCAAAAGCTCTGAATCTTCCAGCGCCTCAATGTTGTATTCTGAAGGCTCCTCTGTAAGAAAGCTGTAAAGATCGCCTACCCACCAACCCTGCAATCCAAACTGAAGAATATGTTCATTCCCCTTATCATCTATGGTGAAGCTCCTTAACAATCCTCTTTCCACAAAGGTTGTATAAAGACAAACGTCACCGTCCTGAAGTAAAAAACGCTTCTTTCGTAACTTCTTCGGAATAAAAAGGGTTTTTGCGAATTCAAATTCTTCATTGGTAATTTTGATTGTTTCATTTACTTTTTGATGAAGAAACTCGAACATTGCTGAAGCTTTAATAATGAAAAATTCTCTGCCTTTCCCCGGAAGATTAATTCCTTTGAAAAGATTTTATAAATTTAAGGCAATTTTTTCAGAAAGGGGTGCCGGCAGAAGATCTCTGAAATGGAAAGATTGTACTCACCTCCTGCAGATCGAAAATTGCCATTTTTGAAGCCGCTCTTTAAAAGGTATCCCCATTTTTTTTAAATATGCTTGTTCGTTAAAGCACCTAACAAAGAAATTTTATAGTAAAATTGTCACGTCGAGCGCAGTCGAGACGTTTTTGTTTGACCTTTCGACTCCGCTCAAGGTGACAAAAACTAAGTTTGAGTGTTCAAACAGGCAATCATCTTTTTTAAATATAATTGATGTGAAGCCAGTCCAAGGGAGAAATTTGGCATTTTCAGACCTGTTGTTGATCCCTTTTCAGCTTTTTGAGTCTCATAATCTGAATTAACTGCACGATTGAATCCTTCCGAATCGAAAATTGCCAATTCTGAAGCCGCTATTGCAGGTGATTTGCTGTCTTTAAAGATTTCTTAGTCGTAAATTGCCTTTTTTGATGGCCCTATAAATAGAAAAATTGGAATTCCCGGACATAGCTTTAGCACCACCCAACATCTTAGGGATTCCTGATCTGAAATAAGTGAATATGAATCACTTCAAATCGAAAATTGCCATTTTTTGAAGTCGCTCTTCAAATCTAAAATAAACTTTAAGATTTAAATCATAAGTAAAGAAACATCATAATAATATCTTATTTTATAGCGAAGATAACTTAGGAAAATTATAAAGTTCACAAATTTTTCATGATAAAAGCCCAAATTCTAAGGCAGACACGGTTTATTCTGTTATTTTAGTATTTCTAAAAATTTAAAAATACTATCATGAAAAAACTTGTTGAAAACATTCAGAGTACTTATGAATCTTTCCAATCTGAGGCTACTGCGCAATTAGAAGATGGCAATAAAAGCGCCGGAACCAGAGCAAGAAAATCCTCATTAGAACTGGAAAAACTATTAAAGGAATTCCGCAAAGTTTCTATTGCAGAATCTAAAAAGTAAAAAAGATCCTTTTAAGACAAAATAAAAAGGGAGATTCTAACGAATCTCCCTTTTTGTTAACAGAAATAATTAGCTCTGCTTTATTTTAAGTGCTTTTCTTATTATTCTACAGGCAATTGCTCGCCAGGTGTAGCTATAGAATCTTCTACTTCAGTTACCGCATCGACAGAATCAATAACTGCTTCAGCAGAAGTCTCAAGAACTTCGGCCTGAGCTGGAGTAGCTTCAATAACTTCAGCTTCTGTTCTGTTTTCAGCAGAAACTTCCTTACAAGATGTAAAACTTAAAACTAATGCGATTACAGCAAGAGTCAAAAATGATTTTTTCATTTAAATGAAAATTAATTGTTTAGGCAGCGAATATATATCATTTTCAAATTCAAAAATACTCAGTCAAATTTATTTTTAGTTAAATTTTTATTTAACTAAATGTGAACTTATTGGCTATTTTTAAACGACTACTTATTTTAAGTATACATCTAATAATCAAGTTTTTATTTTCAGGCACCTCATTATTTTTGCAAAGACATTTTACTAATAAATAAAACTTGCCAAAAGTGAATAGCGATATCCCAGAAAAGAGACTTTATGTCTTTTCCGTTTCTAAAGATCTTTAGCTTTTTCTACTAACCTTTTTAGCTCAGCTTTAAAACCATATTCATCAGTAAGATTAACAGTACTCAGCCAACTCAATACTTTGTCGTATTCACTGCTCCCTTTATATTCAGAATCGCGGAGTAACATTGAAAATGAAGCTACACTTGCCGTAAACTTCATAAAATCTGAAGATTCTGCAAAAGTCTTTCCTTCATCAAAAATCTCCAAACTTAAAAGTTCACTGGAACCAGAGTTAGGCTCCTTGTACCTAAAATCTACCTTTAGAGAAGGTATGGTGGAATATTGAGGGTTTCTGGATGGTATAACTTCATATATGGCAGTAATATTCTGCCCGGCTCCTATCTCACCAGCATCTTCCTCATCGTCTTCAAAATCGTCTTCCTCTAGAATACGGTTCTCATATCCAATAAGTCTGTAGGCTTCAACATTTTTAATATCAAATTTTACCTGGATTTTCACGTCTTTAGCTACGGTAAAAAACTTGTTGTATTCATAAATAAATACTTTTCTCAACTGCTCAAGATTATCAATATATTCATAGGTGCCATTCCCGTTATTAGCTATTTGCTCCATAACAGCATCATTTAAATTACCCCGACCAACACCTAATGCAGTTATAAATATTCCACTTTCCCGTTTTTCCTCAATTAATTCTATCAATTCTTCCTGGCTCGTGACTCCTACGTTAAAATCACCATCGCTCCCCAGTATTACCCTATTATTGCCATTTTCCAAAAAATTTGCAGCTGCTATTTCATAAGCAGTTTTTATTCCTTCAGAACCTGCCGTGCTCCCTCCGGAACCTAGCCTATTTATGGCGGCCATAATTTTATCTTTTTCATTTCCCGGAGTAGATTCCAGCACCACAGCAGAAGAACCTGCATAAGTAACTATAGCTATTCTATCTTGTGAAGTGAATTCATTCACAAGACTTTTAAATCCGTTTTTTAGAAGCTCCAGCTTATCCTCGCTTCCCATAGAACCGGAAACATCTGTCAAGAAAACAAAATTGGATGGCGGCAAAGGTTCAGGCATTGGTTTTCCTTTAATTCCAATTCGTATAAGCTTAGTTTCATTATTCCAGGGAGTATTACTGATTTCTCCATTTAAGCTGATAGGATGAATGCTCTCTGTAAAATCATAATCCAGGTTGAAGTAATTGATCATCTCCTCAGTGCGAACCGCATTTTTTGGAGGTAACTGGTTATCACTCATTAAAAATCGCCTTACATTTCCATAAGAAGCCCCATCCGCATCTATAGAAAATGTGGAGACAGCCTGGTCTTCAACTTTTATAAAAGGGTTTTCAATAATTTCATTGTAATTATCTCCACCGACTTCTGGGGCAATTAAATCGTCAGTACTATTTGAAAAACCTAATTGCGGAGATACTTGTTGATCAGGCATATTATCTGTTTCACAGGAATAAAAAAGCAACAGGGCAAACGACAGGAAGATGTATGATTTGTTCATATATTAATTGATTTTATACTTATTAGATGCGTTAACCGGGAAAAGGTTGCGTATCAACTTCAGAATTTGGCCAATCTCACCCGTTAAGATGCACTTTGTAAAAATGTGGAAATAACTTTTGATCGATTCACGAGGAATTAGGGCTTATTTAAGTGAAGAATTAGATTTTAAATAATTTACTTCTTCATAATACTTGCAGGATTTTCTACAGCTTTAAAAAGTTAATTGGAGCTGGTAGTGTTTTTTGAAAAGATGTTTTTTTAAATTTGGCTTTAATTGCAAGTTATGACTAGAATTCTTCTTATAAGCTTATTTATACTAATCCCGGGGCTTCTATCTGCACAACTTGTGAATATTGAAGCCAAACGCATGCAGACTGATTCGGTAAGATTTACACTGAATGCAGATTTTTCCTTCAATCATACCAATAATGACGGGAGCCAGGTGAACCAGATAACTACTGCCTTTAGTACTCAGCTGAAATCGAAGGACCTTCGGAAGATTTACTTCCTCCTGGGAAATTATAATCTTATTGATTCTGAAGCAGAGAACCTTCAGAATACATGGTTTCTTCATGGCAGATTTAATTATAAATTTAATCAGGTCTTAAGATTTGAAACTTTTCTTCAGGGACAATACAACCAGCTATTGGTTGTTGAACAACGTAACCTGATAGGTGCCGGGCTTCGGGCTAAATGGATGGATAGAAAACGATTTACCGGCTATGCAGGCAATAGCTACATGTATGAGATGGAATCCAGCGATCGGGCAGGAACCACATATTATAATCATAGAAACAGCACCTATCTTACCTTATCATATGCTGCAGAGTCTGGAAAATTTTCAATTGCCAATACCGTTTATTATCAACCGCTTTACAAGAACTTTAGCGACTACAGGATCCTGGAACAATTTCGTATGGACATTCCTCTTTCCAGCTGGTTTAAAGTTTTCACCCTTTACAATTATTACTTCGACAGTAAAACTCCGCTTAATACACGGGAATATACCTCCAATTTAAATTTTGGAGTGGGAATCAGCATCTGATTTTTGTACAGCATTTTGCCAAAATACTGACTAAGAATGCTGAATTTTACACTAATCAACGTTTTCGAGTTATTCTCTCAGACGGCTTTAAAAAACCCCTGTTAAACCGCAGAGATTATTGAGCCGAAAATGTAAATACCTTACCTAATGTTAGAGTAAGGGACTGATTTACGATATTTGTAGAATTTATGACGTAGCAAAAAAGTAACTAGCTCCTTTTTATTGATTTATACTGGCGATAAGTTAACAACTGATTTTTGCCAGGTATATCAACCTATAACCTATGAAATCTAAAGCTCCGGAAGGTAAAAAAATAACTCTGATTTGGCTCAAACGGGCAGGGATTCTTCTGGCAATTCTCCTGCTGGCACCCACACTGTTATTCACAGTAGGCTGGCTTAACAGAGACCTGCTTATAGATGAACTACAGGAGTGGTATCAGGAAAATAACAATGGCCGCCTGGAAATTGGTGAAGTAAACGCCACTTTTATATATGGATTCCCTAATGTCGGTTTTACTATTAAAGATATATATCAAACCGGTTTTGATACGATCCTGGATAAAAACTCTTCGATTTCTATTGACAAAGCTCAGGTAAGTATTGCTGCCACAGACCTTTTAAGTGGTAATCTTCAATTCAGAAATATTAGAATAGAAAATGCTGAAATACATTCAGAAGTTGTTTCAAAGAAAGCCATTTCGAATTATCGCAGGTTAAAAAAACAAATGCAATCTAATCCTTCCAGGGGATTGGAACTGCCGGGGTGGATTTCCAGCCACACCAAGTTCCGGTTACGAGATGTGATATTCGTTTCTAAGGACTCGATGCTGAACAAATATTTTAATCTGGAATTACACGATGCATCGGGAGAAATTAATATTGAAAATGAAACGATTACAGGAACTCTCGACTTTGAAGTTATGGTTCAGGATTTGGGTTTTAACACTAAAAAAGGTAGTTTCTTAAGCAACACGATGGTTAGTGGGAATCCGAAATTTATATTGGAGCAGTTTAATAACAAACTAAGTGTTCCGGAATTTATTCTTGAAGTGGGAAACCAGATATTCACTACAAAGGCAGATTTTGATTTTAATGAAGTTACGGCGTATCGTTTTTCCCTCGAGAATCCTAAGGCTAATTTTCAGGAGATCAAAGAGCTTTTGGCCGATAGCATTGCTGCAAAACTATCATTTTTTGAAATTCTGGAACCCCTGGACACGAAAATTAACCTTGAGGGGAAATTTGCGTTTGGTGATGTTCCTCTTATAGATGCCGAGTTTTCTACCACTAATAACAGGGTGAAAATTAATGATAGTATCGTATTAGATCATGTTGATTTAAATGGATATTTAACCAATACTCTTAACCAAACCCAGGACATTGGACAGCTACAACCGTCACGACGTGATATTAAAGTTCTAATGGAAAGTTTCACAGGAGATTGGGACGATATAAAAATTGCCGCCAGTAATTCTTACTATCAATCTTCAGATGAATCTCTGAATTATGTAAATGCTGCTGTAAAAATGTATGGCCCTAATGAAACGTTGGCTAAGGTTTTACAAAATGAAAACTTCAAATTCATTGGTGGCAATTTCGATCTCAAAGCTAATATTAACGGCGAGGTTACCAGCACCTACGAGGTTTTTAATGCCGCTACCGGAAGTTTTACCCTTAAAAATACAAAAGTAGTTCTTCAAAAGAATAATCTCCAGCTCCCCGTTGAAATTATTGACCTGAAACTAAACGATCAGAATGCTATTCTGGAAAATCTTATTATAAATCTGCCAAATGAGGAGCAGCTAACCTTTAAAGGAACTATAAAAAATATTTCTTCCCTCATTGCAGACGTACCTGCAAATCCAGCCGTTGCCGATGTATCACTCCAATCTGATGCTTTAAATATCAATGACCTTATAATCACAGCAACGGAGTTTATACCTTCTTCAGAAAATACCAAGACGAATTTAAAAACGCTGCATGAGACTATTGAGGCGATCTACAGGAAATTCCAGCCAATTTTCAGATTAAATTTAAATTCCGTAGAATATGATTCAATAAGTTTTGATAATCTGGTGGCAGATATCGAGTTCATTGATGCAGAAACCGTTCATTTAGGCAACTTAAGCTTTAACTATCAAGGTGCTATCACTAATCTAAATGGAACATTAAAAATTCCGGAACCTGGTAATAGCGTTAAAGAGCCTATAGTTATTAATGTAGCTACAGAATCTTCAGGACCAATTAAGGTTTTCCAGGATCTTTTTAAGATTCAGCTGATGGATATTAAATCCGGCGAATTTAGCTTCTCCGGAAACGTAACAGGTAATGTCTACAGATTTGAACAGCTACTAAATAATGCAAATGGTGATCTTAAACTCATAGACGCTAAATTTTATTACCCCGAAGCAGCTATCGATATTGAGTTAGACGCTCTGAAGGTAACGGTTCATGACTCTAATATTAACCTGGATAGGTTTATTATGGAAGTGGGTGATCATCATCCTTTTGCCCTTCTAGGCCGAATAGAAGAGTTTCCGGGGTTTTTACTGGATAACCTGGATACTAACGGAAAGATATATATAGCATTAGATGCAGCTTTTATAAATATAGATGACTGGATTAAAACAGTAAATTCTATGGATTTTAAGGCTGCAGATAAGACCCTTAAAAATCGTGATCTCGCCGCAGTATTTGCTGACATTTACAAATTTAATCCAGAATTTAAAGTAGCAGTAGATTCTTTAAAGTATCAGGATATTGTTACAAGGGATATGGCAGCTAAAGTTTATTTTAAAAATGATTCCATACTTAAACTTGACGATCTTAGCGTTAGGTTTAAAGATTCTAAAGCATTGATAAAGGGCGAACTTGCAGCGCAAAACACTGAAAATTCAAAAGGTAATCAAAACCCATTTAACTTTAGGTTTTCTGCTGAAGCTGAAGGAAAATCTAAAGATCTCAATGACTTGTTACAAACCGTTAATTTCACACTGCAATCCGGAGACTTCAAATTCAATGGAAGTTATGAAGGTAAGGCGCAGGATCTTGAAATTTTAAATTCTAATGCCCGGGGAGATTTAATTTTAGGCTCAACAGTGGTAGACATCGAGAACACCGATATTCAGATTCCGGTGGACAGTCTGCACTTATACATCTTAAACAATCTCGCGACGCTCGAAAAACTTGATGTTGAACTTCCCGGTAAAAGTTCCATAGATATCACGGGTAAAATAGATAATTTCTCTAATTTCATTAATAATGATCAGGCTATTGAATCTCATCGCTCCTCGTTCAATATTAAGTCTCCATACCTGGATAGCAGAGATATCAAAAAGTTTCTTGGGAACACCACTAGAGAAAAAGACAGTTCCAAAAATCAAAAATTCGAGATAGAGAACCTAAAAGAAATACTTAGCAGCATTAATAATTCTTATTTTCCTTCAGCGAGTATTGAAATCGACTCCCTGATTTATGATAACTTTTCTGTTTCAGATTTTACTTCAGAAATCGGTTTTAATGACAGCGGGGATATTGTAATAGACGCCACCAGGCTTAACTATTCTGATGGTTGGATAGACCTCATGCTAAAAGCTGGAGTTGGTACTGCACAATATTTACCTGTTAATATAAAGATGAATATTCAGGACATTGATATCAAAGACCTGGTAAAGGATCTAAACTACTTTAATCATGATGAACTCCGGAAGGCGGAAAAAATAAGTGGAAACCTGGGTTTTGAGTTCGATGTTAACGGAATTCTTAACAAAGACGGCAAACTGGATATAAATTCCCTTAATGGTACTGTTATGGTAAATCTTAAAAATTTAGCCTTATATGATTATGAACCCTTAATAGAAAACATATTTCTATTAAAAGAAGAGCGCTTTGAAAAATTACAGTTACGACCCATTAAGCAATCTTTTGAAGTTATAGACGGAAAAATAATCATTCCCCGAACCCAGGTCCAATCCACTGCGCTTCAGTTTTTTGTGGAAGGCGAAATGATACCCGGGGAGTATTACAATATTTGGATATCTGTTCCCTGGAATAACATTCTCAAGAGCCGGGATGGAATTAAACTACCAGAAAAAATTTCTTTTGAAAATTCAGGAGCTAAATTTTATATACAAGTAATACAGGACAAGGAAAGTAAAAAAGAAAGAAAGCGGAAGCTGAAAACTAAATTCAGACTGGGAAACAGGAAATTGAAAAAGATTAAAGAGGATTAAAGAAACTCTTATACAGGTAGTCTCCTGCATAATTGTTACCATAAGGAACATTGGACTGATGATCCATTCCTGTATTTTCGGTTTCTACAGATTATAACCATCCTTGTAAAAAGCATAGTGACCAAACCAATATTAAAGCGTCCAGGATTTTATAAACTTCAGGAGGCATATAGTCTTTTGCTTATTCAATATTATAGTCCATCGCTCATTAATTTAAACCGAGATCATCCTGGATGCTTTTGTAGATTTCAGCTATACCACATGCCCAAAAATATGGGAAAACTATAAGGCCAAAAGCATTTTAGATTCTGATTAAAGTAGGTTTTTATGATGTGTTATTACTCTCTCAAATTCGGCTCCTATTTGCTCCTTCTCAACCTTAAGTCCATTTGCCCCTTCCCGTTCCTGTGCTATTTTTTCGCGGTATGCTTCGATCTTGTTCTTCAAGAGATTGGCATTTGCGTAATAGATATTCATAGTATTCCTGTGAATAAGGTCGGAGAGCGTTTCCTCGTCCTCTACAGCCAAAAAATCTTTCCTATAGGTTTCAAAAGCGAGGACTGATCCGGAAATGAACTTCTTCAATAATTCGCCATTTCCTTCTGCCATTTTTTCGAAGCGAAAAATATCAATCCCCGTTTTCTTTTCCTCTTTTCGATTTTTATTTGATGACTTTCTTACCCGCTTATTTCCGAAAGAAACCAAATGCTTCTGTATTTTCTGTTTAAGGTCCCCGGGCTCAAAAGGCTTAAAAATGGTGTCGTCAAACAAATGGGATCCTTTGAGGTTATTCTTGGTTTCTGCCGTAAAGGCGAGGATAGGAGTTTCCTGATAGCCGTTGATTTCTCTGATTTTTTCTGAGGTCTCATAGCCATCCATTTTTGGCATTCTCAAATCCATAAGAATAATATCGTACTTCTTTTGTTGTACCATTTCAATTGCCTTTTCCCCACTCTCAGACTCTTCAGGACTTAAATTCCACCATTTCTTCAGGTATTGAATGAGAATGTTTCGGTTGATCTCCACATCTTCAACTATCAACACGTTTTTTTCACTTAAATCCAGATGCTCTTCTTCTGCTGCCTTTTGCTGTTTCCCCTCTGCTTTAAAGGAATTGGCTTCGTTGATGGGGAGATAGAACCAAAAATTCGAACCCTTGCCAGGTGTACTTTCCACTTCGACACTTCCGCCCATTAACTCGATCAAAGATTTTGTTATGCTAAGTCCCAGGCCCGTTCCTCCAATATTACCTTCGGAAAACTTCCTTTGTTGGGCAAATTTTTCAAATATGTAATCAAGCTTATCAGCGGCTATTCCTTTTCCGGTGTCACGCACGCTAAACTTAAGCCATTTTTTTTCCTGCTCTTCTCTTGCAAATTCTACACAGATACCCACTTCACCTTTTTCTGTGAATTTTATTGCGTTACCCACTAAATTATGTAGTACCTGAGTCAAAAGAAATGGATCTGCACAAATCCTGGTGGGCACACTTTCCTCTAAGGTCAACATCAATTCAATTCCTTTTTCTGAAGCCTTAGGTTCGTGGGTTCTAATGAGATTATATATTAAATCTGTCAGATCAAAATTTTCTTCTGAAATGTCCATTCTTCCCGCTTCGATCTTGCTGAAGTCCAGAATGTCATTGATAAGATGAAGTAGGTTTCCTGCTGCGAACTGAAGAGATTCCATATTGGACTTTTGGTCCTCTCTCGGGTTATTATCAAGTAATAGGTTACTGAGGCCAATAACGGCATTTAAGGGGGTCCTTATTTCATGACTCATTACTGATAGAAATTCATCTTTTGCCATGGCTGCCGATTCTGCCTCTTTCTTTGCCTTTCGCAGGGCTTCTTCTGTCCGCCGCTGCTCAGTTACATCTATATTCACCCCGGCCGCTTTATTGGGCTCTCCGGTTTCAGAAAAATAAACTTTTCCCTTTATTTCCAACCAATGAATACTCCCGTCCTCCCATTTCGTTTTTACTTCAAAATCAAGATGGCCGGTTTTAACTGCTTCAGAAAAAGCACAATCGTAAATTTTCACATCCTCTGCCAATATTTTGTTCCTGGCTATCTCATGATTCCATACGGGTTGAAAATTATCAAATCCGTAGATCAAGTCATGGCGAAGATTTCTATGCGTGAATTTCCCCGTTGTAAGATCAATTTCCCAGGTTCCCAATTGAGCAGCCTCTACAGCCAATTCCAGGGCTGCTTTTGTTTTGACCTGTTCGGTTACATCCTCTACGCTGTGAATGATATACAGGATCTCTTCAGCCTCCCCGGTGACGGGGGTATTTATTACGTTCCAGTACTTCTCTTCAAAAGTTCCATTGGGCAGGGGCACATCGTATTTTTGCATCTGCATTTTCTGCGGTTTTCCCGTCGATAATACCTTCTCCAGCGACGCCCTTAAGTTTTTTACTCCATTGGCGTTTGGATTTTCAGGATTATCGGGAAAGGCTTCAAAAATGTGCATCCCAATGATATTCTCTCCGTCGGCCTTTGTCGCTCTAAGATAAGAATTACTTGCGTAGATTATCTGAAAATCCGGTTTAAGAATCAACAGGGCACCAGGCAAACTCCTGATTATATTTAATAGATTTTCGCTACTCTCATTCATCTTTTACGGGACATATCTGCACTAACAGAGACATATTTTAAAATTAAACTTCCCCGGATTGTAGATTTTATATCAATCCTGGATTTTAAGCCTTTTGATCCTGAAATACCGAATATCTGCTTTGGAATGAACAAGAAGGTAGTATTCTCCTTATCCCTGTCCTAAAATTTTTTAATGGATGATTGCTGCAGGCGAGCTATCTCGCACCTCTCTTCGGAAAAAATGAAAAGAGACCGAAAAATGAATATTTCAGTAATTTCTGACTAAAAATAATGATTTTACAGATACAACCAAATTAGGTTTACCCAAAAGACCATGGGAGATTCTTCCTTTTAAGATGCTGCGAGATTACAGAATCAAGACCTCTTTCTTAGAAGCTTTTCTCAGGCAGGCACTTACATATAAGTTTCTAGAAGGACGAGGTGAAAAATTAGAAGTACGACTTCAGAAATTAGCCTATTTACCGCTTTATAATTACTGCACAATATCTTAATTGTATAGTAAATGCCTGCTCGCTGCCTACATATAATTTTCCGGAAGCACTTCCCGCCATCTGCCGCTTTCTGCATACTCTTTTAGGAACCTGTTACGCCCTTTTAGGAAATTGGTCATATAGCTTTTGAGGAATAATTTATTTGCCAGCCAGCCTAAAATACCTAGCGGAGCCTCGAATTTAAAGACATCTTTCATTAGTGTTCCTTCTCCTGTTGTAGAGAAATAATGTTCATGCCTTATGCTTTTAAATGCACCTTTTTCCATTTCATCTGCAAAGAAATTTGGCGGGTCAAAGTCTGTAATTCGGGTAGTAAGATGTTGCCGTACCCCAAGATGCTTCCCATGCCAGGTAACAGTTTCATTTAAACCTAATAATCCGCTGGTTCTTCCTGCAACCGCTTTTTCATTTGAAGATTTAACAGCTTCTGATTGAAAATCTATGCTTCTGGATAAATCAAATACAATTTCTTGTTTCGCTTTAATATGAGTTTCTAATCTAATGATCGGCATTTCATGATTTTTTATTGATCCAATTCGTACTTCCTCCTGCACTACAGTTCTTCCGTGATCCACCAGCTGCCTGTTGCTGAAAAAACGTTTACTTCAAGATAAGTACTTCTAATGGATTTCCTATGGAACTTTAGCGTCATTTAGGAAGACTTTATAAAGTTCTTAAAAGCTTTGCAGTCGTAAAAATCCAGATCTCTTTATCGTTTTAAACAAACCGCTTCTAAAGCTTTGAGAAAATATTTTGATTTACTCCTACGATTTCAATTCTATTGTCCCTACCCAGTGGAAGCCGATAATTGGCAAAATAAGCAGCCTTCCAAATCTAACGAATTACTAAATGACCGAAGCCAAACAAAAGCTGGAACAGCAACTCTGGAATATCGCCAACACCTTACGTGGTAAAATGGGCGCCGATGATTCCGTTATTATATATTAGGATTTATTTTCTACAAGTACCTGAGCCACAAGATGGAACTTCATGCAGATAAGATCCTGAAACCCGACAGGCTCACCTTCAGGCAGCTTGAAGGACATCCTCAGGAAGGTATTTTTCTTGAAGCTGTTAAAGAAGATGCCCTGGTGCACCTGGGTATTATCTAAAAACTTCTGAACTCTTTAGCGAACTTGCCCGCCGTGGCAACGGGAACGGAAAAGCAAATTTATCCCTGGTGACCTTTCCAAAGTACTTTCTAATATTGAGCAGAATTTAATGAGCAGCGAAAGTGAGGAAGATTTCGGAAATTTTTTTGAAGACCTCTACCTTACCAGCAGCAAACTCGCACCTGGCAGTTAAAAAAAGTCGGGGTCGAAAAATGTCAATTATCGGACTGGACAAAATGTGAAGATGAAAATTTAAAAAAGGGCTTTTGCAGTAGATGATAATGTGAAGAAAATAAATGAAAAATTAACCGCAAAGAGCACAAAGAAAAAGCGCAAAGGGCAAAGTACTTGAAAAAGGAAAAATCCTGCGTGGCAGATATCAGCTCACGCGCGACAATAAAGAATCTTTTAGCTTCTGAAGTGCTTTATCAACGACCTTTAGAGTATTGCATAGGATTAGAACAGTTTAAAATATTTCCTTTACCATTCCTTTTATTTTGGGTTCAGAAGTGTTTTTAATCACAAAATCTACAACACCAAGTAATAGCTCCTCTTGGGTAATTATACGGACTTCCCATTTGCCTTCCTTAAGGTTGTTTTTATAGGTAAATCCACGGTATCCATTGTCACGCCCACCGGTAACTTCAAAGCCAATGTCCTCGGTTATTTCCCACCTCCCGGTTTTGGGATTGTACCATTGCCAACGATGAAAAACTGACTTTTTTATAGCTGTAGGTGCAAAAACAGAAGTGAACACGTATACACTTTCACCAGTCTGACGATGAAAATTGTTGTTATGTGTACGCCAAAATATATACCATTCATCCCTCTCGTAAGTAACGATGTATTCATTATTTTCTTTCCTAACATCATGAGCCACCAACCCGGTTTCCATAGCCAGTGGTACCGGCGGAATAAGATTAAAATAGTAAAAAACATTGATAACTAAATAAATAGCAAGAATACCGCTGATCAGTTCTTTTAGACTTACTTCTGCTCTTGTGCTTGGGCTGGAGGTGTAAATAAACAGGATAAGAGTCAGCGTACAAGCTAAACTCAGAAGTCCGGAAATAATAAAAATAAAGGTATTCATTTCCTTTATCAGCGTAGGGATCATAAAGGTAAAAAAGGTGAAACTTATAAAAAAATAGACACTGAACTGGAGGTATTTATTAGAGATTTTCTTTTTAAGAAACTCGTTTGCAAATAAGAGCAGAACCAGCAGTATGAAAAAAACCATAGTTTTTGACAGTGACACACTTCTAAAAAAATAGATGACAAATGCACTGGATAGCGCTCCAAAGAAGAATTGTATAGTTAGCGGAAAATATTCTGAATAACGATCGATAAAAGTGTTTTTCCATTTACCATCATCCGACAAATTAAACAAATAAAGCGTTAACGATAATAAGGTCATATGCGAGCAAAGTACCACCGTATCATAAACTCGATCTATTCGCCCTAAAGTCAACGTGTCAAAAATAAAGCCACCCATAAAAAAAATAATGGGGGCGTACTTTTGATTGCGAATAACATACCTTCCAAAAGCACTGTTTCTATATCTTACTAAAGTTCTTTTCATACTATTTCAATAGCGACAAAAGTAGCGTAAAAACTTCATCCGGATATTTGCTTTGGCCTTAATGCCAGAGAACTTTGAAAAAAAAGCGGAATTTGGATCTTTGTGAAAATTTCAGCGTAAGGGAATTAAGTGTTTATTGATCATTGCTCATTGATACCGTCCTTTACTTTATGTCCAATTTTCAACATTAAAATTTGGTTCTTCAACCGTTGTACGTTCCAAATTTTATTCCGTTACTTTTGAGGGATGATACAGTTTCTATCTATTAAATGACAAAAAAGAAAAAAATAAAGCAGCCCTGGCCAACAAAAGATGCTATGGCGCAGATCTATAAAAGCAACTTGTGGGGTGGTGATAAAGCAACCTTTTACTCCGGTTTAGGCTCACATCATCCTGAGGTAGTACATCCATATATAGCTGTAGTATCCGGTTTTTTAAAAGATTTCGAAACTTCGCCAGTGGTTTGCGATTTGGGTTGCGGGGATTTTAATATCGGTAAAGAATTGGTGAAGTACTCCGAGAAGTATATCGCCATAGACATTGTGCCAGATCTTATAGCGCACAACAAGAAAAAATTTAGGGAAGAGAATTTAGAATTTCACGTCCTGGATATTGCAGCAGAGGAATTACCGTTGGGTGATTGTGCTATTCTCAGGCAGGTGTTACAACACTTATCTAATGCAGAAATAAAGAGTGTGGTTGAAAAATTATACCGATATAAATATGTTATTCTTACCGAGCATCTACCGGAGAAGGATTTTGAACCCAATAAAGATATTATTTCGGGACAGGGAATAAGACTGAAAATACAAAGTGGTGTAAATCTATTAGCGCCACCATTTAAATTTAAGGGCAAAGAAATAAAACAGCTATTATCCGTTAAACACCCCGATTTTAAAGGAGTTTTGGTGACTACGCTTTACGAAATAGATTAAGCAGACTATTGTCCCCATCTTTCTAAAACACTCAAATCAGCGCCATCTTAATATAAAACACGGATGGCTTTCACGAACCGGCGGGTGTAACCTTTGTTGGCGAGAGTTGTAAGCACTACTTTTAACTCACTTACTGAGGTAGCGTGAAAAAAATTTCATTCCATTTTGCTTTGGAAACAATGCCAGTAAGACCAATCGCATTGCGGGTGGGAATTAAAAACAATAACAGATCTCCTTTTCGGACATTCTCAACGGTATTGCTAAAGCCCTTTGGAAATGAAGGATTCTTAAGACGGAAAAAATTAAACTCCGCTCATCTATTTATTAACGCCAGGTACGGTTATTCGTTTTTATTTAACTCCGGGATTACTAATACCGGAACAGACGGATCAAAGTCAATATCCTTTTCCATACTTTGATTAAAAAGACGGGTAAAGAAACCCTGTTTTCGACGGTATAAACTTAGCATATTACTATTTCGACTTTGAATAAAAAGTCTAATCCCTGTGGAAATTGTGGTGTCGGTGAGCTTATGGAAAGTAAATTTCGCCCCCTTTAGTAAAGTATCTAGATCCTCTTTATGAGCTAATTGCTTTTTATTTAAGGCACCGTTAGATTCCTGGATTTCTAATACTCGTATGTCTGCATTTATCAGTTTTGCCAGATGTATAAGAGTTTTTAATTCCTGGATTTTATAGCTATTAGTGAAAGGGGTTGGAAAAACTATTTCAGAGAATTCCTTTTGAGTAAACTTACAGGTTTCCGGAATCACCAGAATGGGAAAGCTGTCCAGACTTTGAAGTATTTCGGACACCCAATTATGATAGGCATAATTAATACCAGCAGAATCACCCGGGGAGCCTAATATGAAAAGATCGATTTTATTTGAATCTGTAATGTCTTGCACCGCATCCTGAATTTTTTTCTGAGAAGAAATAGATTCAAATTGATGCGGAACGTTTTCCTTCCGAAAACTTATTCCCTGCATAATTCGTTGCAAACCAATTTCAGATTCTGCTTTTTGCTCATTTCTATTTTGCTTTAGCAGTTCTTTTTTATAACAATGCAGGATGAAAAATTTTGCTTTGGTTTTTTTATAGATTTCCATTCCGTAAATCAAGGCATTCCAGGAGGCCTTTGAAAAATCGGTAATAAGCAATATTTGGTTCTCCATAAGAATAACCTCAGATAAGGTGATATTTTTTACACTTGGAAGATATAAATTAAAAATCAGCTTTTAGTGTTATTCTATGAATTTCAGGAGGTATCAATTTAAAGTCTTATCCAGCGGCACATCTTACAGGATCATTGATGTCATACCTCGCCAGCCAAACATATCAAGAGGATTCTCAGATCCCTGAAAAAGATGATCAGGATCATTGGGAAGAAAAGCAATGTTGCTGGTGTACATCTTTTTACCACTTGTTAAATACCTATCCTGGAATGACCAATAAGTTTACTGACAATCTCAATTGGCACTTCATTAAAAAGCAGTAAAGTGGCGGCAAAGGTTTTTCTGACAATATGATGAGTCAAGTTGATCTTAAGCTCGCATCTTACTAAGGTAGTGATGAGCCACAGCAAAATTTATCATCTTTTTAAACCTTTGCAGGGTTTTGTTTATGAAACTCTGCTGCATCTCCTTCTCAGTTCTGAGATAGTACTAAGTAGTAATTAAAGGAATGATGAAGAATTTTATTGCTACCAGGGTATAAGATTATAAGATACCCTTAATTTTTTCAAACACCTCATGAGTTACCAGAAAGGGAAGAAAAAGTTGACAACTTGTTTCTTATAAAGAAAAGAAGCTCACCCTATAACAGAACTTCCTGTATAGATTAACTACGATCACCCTTTCCACTAATTAAAAAAACCTTCTAAAACCGGAAACCTTCTTATTGTTGGCGCGTGAAGGAACTTACTCCTTCTCATGCCTTAAAGTTTATTGACCGAATACCAGAACAAGACGCCTTGTTAAAATTCGAGAAATCAAATAAAGCTATTTCTTATTAAATTGCATTAGTGTCCGGTAAAAAGTCCAAAAATGAGGCTCTCCTATATTTCAACTATCTTTCATAGGATAGTAGATCTTCAGCCAGATATAAATCTATTTGTTTGAAAAAAAATTAATAAATCGGGTCAAGGATCGGGAACTGACCATTTTGATAAAAATCCAGCACTTTTCAGCAGAAGGAGCCCGATATAATATAGAATTTATTCAACCTGAAAAACCAATATAAAACGCATATATGGAGCGCTTAAAATGGCTCTTGTAGAAGAGGTGTACTCAATAAATTTTTTTTAGATATGGACCATGTAAGAGAACAAATACATATGTAGATGGACAATTAATTCAACGAACACTTTCTTTCTTTAGGACACGCTCAGGATAATCGGTAATAATTCCATCAACATCTAATTCAATCATTTTCTCAATAACTTCCTCTTCATTTACCGTCCACGGAATTAATTTCATTTCCATACTTTTAATAGAATCAACAAAAGCAATGTCTTTTACCAATTCATAATGTGGACTATAGATTTCTGGCTGGAAATCGAGAAAAGCCAGATTCTTTTGAATACCCTCAGTATATACCAAATAGGCAGTTTCCACTTCAGGATAACTTTTATGAATTTCATTTAAAATGTTCACATCAAAAGATTGTAAATTCATCTTCTGCTCAATATTCTTATTTTGGATTACTACCATCACAAGATTCACGAATTCTTCCGGGGCTGGTTGATAATTACCATATTTATCTTCTGAACTTTTTAATTCAATATTATAGCTCACAGGCTTCAAATTATTTTCTGCTATATATTTTTCTACGGAATCTATAGCCTCCGATAGTAAAGGCTTGTAGGTTTTTTGTTTCTGCTGGTTTGGAAATAATCGATTTCCTTTAGAGCCCGAATCAAACCTTTTAATGCTATCGTAAGACATCTTGTAAACATTAAAGCTTTCTTGCCTGACTTCGGAAATACTATCTCCCGAAGGGGTTAGGACATACAGCGAATGCATAAAGGGCTCGTGAGACACCACTACTTTTTTATCCTTGGAAATCACCACATCCAGTTCTATAACATCAACGCCCTTTTTTACAGCGCTTAAAAAAGCGGGAACAGTGTTCTCGGGAAAATTGCCCCTATCGCCACGATGGCCCTGCACCTGTGCCTGGAGCTCTTCTTTGTTTTTCTGAATTTCTGGCACTTCTTCCTGCTTATTCTTACAAGCCAGACTAATCACAAGGAAGGAAAACAATATCGTTTTTATAATTTTCATATTCATAAATCTTAAATAAAGGCCCACCCGTAAAGATAGAGAACTGTGGGCAGGCCTTACAAACTAAACACTGGAATTAAAACTCAACTATTTAACAGGTTCTGCAATGCGATAGCTGTCGCTTGCTGTATGAACTTTTCCGAACATATCTGTAGCTTTTATTTCTATGGTATGTCTCCCGGTCTCAAGATTCGTTGGAATATTTACGCGCCACAAATGTTCACTCTTAATAGGATTAGACGACCTCCTACCCGGCATTAGTTCTTCGGTTAGATCCCATTCATAAACCATTTCTACGTAAGAAGGATCATATTCTTCCATATACTGCATTTCACTCCATTCCCCATCGTCAATTCGGTATAGAACTTTATCACCCTCGGTTCCCATAAAGAAATTCACAAAAATTCCTGCCTTAGTTCTTCTTCCCTTAGCAACTACCTTAGGCGCAAAAACTTCCATTTGATAATTGGCTGGTTTACCGGCAACCTTATAATCTATGTTATACTCGTTTCCCTTGAAATTAATAAACGCGTAACCTTTAGGAGTTCCGTCCCTCATTGTTGAAATCGGGATATTATTTTCATCTAATTTTCCTGAATACCAATCTCCGGAAGTTGTACCAACATTATAATGATGGTGTGGTTTATCCTGCATCCATGCTTCTTCCTTTCCAAAGAAGTCCTGGCGTTGTATATGCGTATGGGCGGAAAGCGAAAGGGTGTTAGGAAAATCTTTTAAAAGTTCAAAAAGCCTTTCCCTGTCTTCATCTCTAAAAGTATCCCTTCCATCTGGTTCGCTAAGAGGAATATGCATAGCAAGAACTACTAAATGGTCTTTAGGCACATGCTTTAAGTCATTTTCTATAAACTGAAACTGGTCTTCTCTAAAACCTCCCCAATAACCTTTGTCATCCCGAGGATCTGGATACAGGACATCATCTAAAACAAGAAAATGTACCTTTCCATAGTTGAAAGCATAATTGGCCGGACCAAAATATGCTTCGTAGGTTTCATCAGAAAGCGTATCGTTTTCCACATCGAAATTGATATCGTGGTTTCCCAGTAAATTATACCAGGGAATACCTACCCGATTAACCGCTTTTATGTATGGATTAAAAAGATCAAGATCATTGCCTACCAAATCGCCAAGGCTTAGTCCAAAAGGAACATTTTCTATCCCTTCTACTTCGGCTACAATCCCATCAGCAAAATAATCAACTTCTTGTTGGGAATATGGCTGCGGATCTCCAAAAATAAGGGCGGTAAAGTCTTCCTTCTCTTCTGAAGGAATTAAAGCAAAATCTAATGACCTGGGTAATTTTCCGGTGGCCTCAACTCCTTTAAACTTTAAATTAGGTGATCCTTTGGGTTTATGGATATAGAAAAATTGAGGAAGATTATCTTGATTTTTTCCAACTTTATAACCTGAAGGTTTAATAACTGAAATGATATCATCCTGTCCTACGGGTAATTCATATCTTCCTTTAGCATCAGTCAAAACCACCTCACGACCATTACTAACGGCAACTTCAGCTATTCCCTTTTCCTTCCTGTTTTTTCTACCGTCGTTATTACTATCTTGAAACACGGTACCTATAGCAAGATCTTGGCCTGAAACCGAAAATATTCCCAAAAGGCACACGCCTGTAATTATAAATTTTATCATCCTATTTTTTACTTTAAAATTCACTGATTATCACCAACCCTGATTTTGCTCTAAATTGTCATTTAACTCAAGATCTTCCATCGGTATTGGATAATAATAATCTCTAGTTTCATCGAAGCTTCCGCCCTCGAATAAAAGCAGATTTCCTGAGTTACCCTCGGTAAGGGGTCTTTCATTAATGTTTATGGTGGAAGTTACTTCATCTGGTGCACCGGAAGTATCTCCATCATGAACATATACATCAAAATTGCCATCATTATTAAAATCGTGAGCACCTAATTCTGAAAAATATATACCCTTTATTGGTTTTTCAACTTTATTACCTTCTTTCCATCTCATAAGATCATCCCAGCGTAGCCCTTCATTTACCATCTCGACTCTCCGTTCACGACGAATTTCCAGGATCACCCCTTTGTTTGGTCCTTCAATATTATCATAAAGGCTTTCCTGATACGGGTCGGGATTAGCATTCGCTTCTGCCATATTTAAATGTGGTAAACCTACACGATCGCGTAATTTATTAATTGACATATCCAAATCGCCCTGTGTCAATGTTCCAAGTTCTGCCTGGGCTTCAGCATAAATTAGTAAGGCCTCTGCAAAACGGAAAAGTATTACATCGTTAAATGAGCCACCCGAACCCCATTGTGGACCTTTGGGAGGTAATCCTTTGATCACTCTGTAGCCTGTTCTGGTTATATCCAAATCTACCGGCTCAGGATCCTGCGAACCATAGGTTGAAAAATCAGGTCCTGCTGTAGTTTGCGTCAACCTGGGATCCCGATTCTGCATCTCTTCATAAAACCCCATAGTGTCATAGCCAGCTTGATCAGTAAACGGTGTTCCGTCAGTCATTAAATAACTATTGACCAGTTCTTTTGTAAAACCCCATCTTCCCTGGGTTGGTGCAGTCATCCTATAAGCCAGATCGTGTGTTCTTAATCCAAATTCATAATCCACAGCTAAAATAGTTTCAGTGGTATTCTGATTTTCCATGGCAAACAGGTCTAGATACGCTTGCTCTTCACCGCCACTGGTATAAAGGGTATAAGCGCCAGAATCCATCAATTCCTTTGCTGCCGTTGAAGCTTCTTCTATAAATCTTTCAGAATCATCCAGCCCATGATATTTTCTAAATGTCCCTTCATACAGAGCAATTCGGGCCTTTAAAATAAGTGCTGTGTATTTTGTTATATGATTTAATTCCTTTTCAGCGGGAATATTTTCAATGGCATAATTAATATCGGCCATAATGGAATCCACTACTAGTTCCCGTGAATCTCTTGCTTTAGTTAATACTTCTTCATCATCCTGATTTATCACTTCACTATACCAGGGCACATCTCCAAATCGTTTTACTTTTTCGAAATAAAAATAAGCCCTAAAAAATCGCGCTATTCCAGAGTATTTGGCTGTGGCTTCAGGATCATCTATCCTATCATAATTCCCTAGAAAATAGTTGATCCTTCTTAGATAGCCCCAGGACCATCCACCGCTACCCCTGTCTGTAGGCACAATACGTGCTCCTCTTAATCTTTCACCAGCACTTACCCCTAGAATATTGTCTGAGTCTGAATCATCTATATACACAGATTTTGTTGGGAGAATGACATACAAATCATTTGTATATGCCTCTAAATCGGCACCTGTGTTGAAAAATTCTTCTGCAGTTACTGCATCACCAGGTGGTTGTTCAAGTATATCGGCCTCACAACCTGCAATTATAAACGGAGTGATCAGTAATACCAATACTTGAATTATTCTTCGTGTTTCTTTCATTTTTTTATATTTATCACTATTAGCGTCTCTGTTGTTACAATCTTTCAAAATTTATAAAATTATAGATTGATTTGAATACCTGCAGAATAAGTCTTCCCCATTGGGTATAATTGAGTATTTGTAGCAGATCTTCCACTCACACCATTGGGGTTAGAGTAACTAACATGTGCTCCTACCTCCTCGGGGTCTAGATATTTAGTTAAACCTCCAAAAGACCAGGTGAATATGTTCTCGCCGCTCACAAAAAACCTAAGTTTTTTAATATTAATTTTCTTAGTAAGGGTGGGTGGAATGGTATATCCCACCGTAAGATTTTTAATCCTGAGATACCCAATATTGGTTAAAAAGTGGTCATTATAGTTATATGACATACGGCCATTACTTAAAGCGCTGTACGCTCTTTGTCTCTGAGGGAATATTCTGTTGGGATCGTTAGGTTGAGCTGGATCCCATACCTGATTTAAAAGATCTTTTCTTATAAAGGATGTATATGGCCTATGAAATGTAGCCCAATATAAAGGGCCGTTTGGGTACCAATCCTGTTTGGCGACTCCTTGTCCAATAACGTTCAGGTCAAAGTTTTTCCAGGAAGCATTTACATTGAACCCGAATGGAAACTGTGGCATTGCATTTCCAATAGGCACTAGGTCTCCAGGATCTTCAAGGGTGTTATTCCCATTATCAATACTTCCATCCCCATTAGTATCTACATATCTAAGATCCCCCCCTCGTAAGCGGTTCCAATCACTATTTGATCCGTAATCAAGTATTCCTCTATAAACTCTGAAGAGATTATCTCTTCCATGTTCATTTTGAAAGGCAGCGGCTTCTTCGTCTGATTGAAATTGGCCATCTACCCGATAACCCCATATTTCACCTATTTGCTGACCTTCCCAAAAGGTGCTTAATAAACCGTTGGGATTATCAAATTTTGTAATGATAGCACGATTATTTGAAACATTGGCTTGTGCACTAAGGGTTAATTTAGAACCTAATACATTAAATTCATCATTATAGCCAACGGTCGCCTCAAACCCCCTATTCCGCATTGCTGCGTAATTCCTACGAGGTTCTGATGCTCCAAAAACTGCGGGAAGCGGTTGACCAGGTAGATACATATCACGCGTATTTCGCTCATACCATTCAACAGAGGCAGTTAATTTATCCTCCAAAAACCCCATATCGACACCTACATTTGTTGATGTGATTTTTTCCCAGCCAATATTAGCCGGTAAGGGAGAGGGTACTCTGGCATAATTACCCTGTTCTCCATCAAATAGCCATGAGGTTCTACCCATTCCTATTAATTGTCTGAAGGTATTAACGCCTACACTTTGATTTCCTAATTTACCGTAGGATGCTTTTAGCTTTAGTGAGGATATTGCGCTTTCTAAAGGTGTCCAAAAATTTTCTTTATCAATTATCCATCCAGCAGCTACAGATGGAAAAAGTCCCCATCGATTTTCTTTGGGAAAGCGTGATGAACCATCGTAACGTGCATTAACTTCCAGTATATATTTTCCATCATAGTCATAGTTAAACCTTCCAAAATAGCCTTGAATAGCCCATTCTAAGGTGGAGCCTTCCATATCAAGCATATTCGTTCCAAAAGCAATATTAGCCTTGTCCTGGGTAAGCAGGTCTTCAATTCTCATTCCCACTCTATCACGATCAAACTCCTCCTGGTTAAAACCGAGCATTAGCTTAAAATTATGCTTGTTTGCAATTTCCCTGGTATAGGTTCCATAAATGTTTATGGCGGTATAATTATCTTTCCAGCGATATTCATTATGCCTATTTAGTCCCTGCCCTTCTAACAGTTCCAGCTTTTCACCAGCCAGATAACTAAACGGTTTGTAGGAAAATGTTCGATCTGTACGGTCAATACTATAGTTATAATTCATATTGAGCACTAAGTCCTCGATTGGTTTTAATTCAGCACCAAGGGTATTAGTTAGATTTTCATACTGCCATTGCCGGTGGGCCGCCCCTTCTTTTAAGGCACCCAAACGACCAACATACCCATCCCTGGTTCGCCCAACACTCACACCATAGCCGTCTACGAAGGCAGGATGATTAGGAAAAAGATCACGCCATTTACTAACTCCAAATTCATCACCCCAACCATTTTTAGTACCAGCATATTGTTCATCATACCTGCTACTAAATCTGCTCAATGCATTTAACCTTAACCAGTTGTATGGAGTAGCACTTAGTTTAAGCTGTAGATTATAGCGTCTCATCTCAGCATCCTGGATATTTTGAATTTTTTCACGCTCATAGCTTCTTGCTGAGATAACCCCGGTTAATTTATCAGAGCCACCAGAAACAGAGATATTATTTATTTGGTGTGATCTCCGATCTTTAAACAAGACATCATAGAAATCGGTATTTCCAAAAAACTTATAGGTGCCATCCGGTTGTTGCTCATAAAAAGGTTCTCTTTCACCATTACCAACTTGTTCGGCAATTTCCCAATCATCATCCTCATAACATACATAACAACCGCTATGATATGAGCCAATTGCATCATCCACCCATCTTGCATAGGTAGCTGGATTAGTTACAAAGTCAGTACGAGCTATATTTGTGGTAAAACCAGTATTGTTAGAGTACTGTACATTAAACTCACCCGCCTCTCCAGATTTAGTAGTAATCAGTACCACTCCAAAAGAACCTCTTGCACCATAAATTGCTGCAGCTCCAGCGTCTTTTAAGACAGTTACACTTTCAATATCATTTGGATTTATATTGGCAATATCTGCTTCTATACCATCAACGATAATAAGAGGAGATCCTCCATTTATAGAATTAAAACCACGGATATTTATTTCGGGAGTTTCGGAAGGATCACCACCTGATGACGACCTAATATTTAAACCAGGGACAGTTCCCTGCAGAGAACTTGCTATATCTGCCGATGGGCGAGTTATAACGTCTCCAATCTCTGCGGTACTAACAGAATTAACAACATTTTCCGATTTTTGAGTACCATACCCCACAACCACAATTTCATTAAGGCTTTCTGAATCCGCTTCCATTCTTATTTTAAACGTAGATTGAGACCCAACAGTAACTTCTTTGGACTTATATCCTAAGAAAGAAAAAACAAGAATTGCGTCCTGGTCCGGTACTCTTAAGGTAAACTCTCCATCAAAATTGGTTACAGTTCCTATAGAAGATCCTTTAATTTGTACAGTTACTCCCGGCAAAGGAAGTCCGGTTTCATCTAGAACTTTTCCTTGAATATTTTGCTGAAAATCAACGGGTTCAGGTATTGTCCCCGGATTAAAATTGGAAGCAAAAGCTTCCGAGAAAATCAATAGAAAGCATATGATATATACTTTCCTTAAAAAAAAATGTATTTTTGTATCCATTACAAGTGGCTATAAATTAATTGTTTGTAGTCTTAATTAAGCCCATTCTGTTGCAGCAGAATGGGCTGTTTTTTTGGCTAATTCACAGGCTTATCTTTTCTTATAATTTTATGTTTAGAGTTAGATTTTAAGGCTCTGATATTTGATTTCAAACCTATGAACTTCTTTCCCCAGAAAGATTTTTTCTAGTTTAAGATACTATTAACTTAGTTTTAAATTGGCGACAGGTAACTCTTTGGGATAGGGAAATACTAAAACGGGCACAATAACGGATCAATCTCAAAAGTTGTGTGTGAATTGAAATAATAGTTTGATTTTTGTTTTTTTAAACAAGAAGCATTGGACCCATATATAGACCTACTCAAAATTTTAATACCAGAATTATTGATTACCCATTTTGACCTAACCGGTCATAAAACAGATGGAGATATTCTACACCTGCATTTTGAAGAGAAACCAGACATTCCTAAAGAGTTTTCCTCAATTATGGTCATAGCCCACGGGTTTCATAAAGAAATAACAATCCAGGATTTTCCTGTGCGTGGTAAAAAGGTTTTCCTGCATATAAAACGCCGTCGATGGCTCAACAAACAAAGCAAACAGGTGATTCAGCGTGACTGGAACTTAGTAGCACAGGGAACCCGTATGACCGTCGAGTTCGCTGCTTTTTTAAAAGTACTTAGTCAGTACTAAAGCCTCTGACTGTCACACTATCGGTGAATTTTACGGGGTCAATGGTAAGAAGCTCCAGCGCCAGTATAAAGATCATCTAAGCGATTTTAAAGAGTGGGATCAAAAACCTCATTCCAAAGAATGGCTCATCTTCCCTGAGAATATCAGCTCAAAGCTCTCTATAGATGAGACAGCACTCTCCAAAGGAGAGTTGTATACCATCATTACCAATAAAAAAGCTAAGGGTAGAAAGGGCAGTATCGTAGCTATTTTCTCAGGAACCAAGGTAGAACCTATTATAGAGCAGCTTCTTAAAATACCAACTTCAAAACGAGCACGAGTCAAGGAAATCACCTTAGATATGGCCAATTCAATGAAAATCATTGCCAGGAAATGCTTCCCAAAGGCCATACAGGTTACAGACCGCTTCCATGTACAAAAACTTACTTTAGAAGCGCTGCAGGATATTAGGATCAAGCACCGATGGGATGCTATAGACATGGAAAACGAACAAATTAAGCAGGCAAGATTAAAGCAAAAAGAATTTAATCCCGAAATCTTTGAAAATGGAGACAGCAGAAAACAATTATTAGCACGTAGCCGTTACCTGCTCTATAAAGCACCTTCCAACTGGACAGAGAATCAATATCAACGTAGTAAAATCCTCTTCGAGCAATATCCGGATATAAAGTTGGCATTTAGCCTTACCCAAAGACTCAGGGATATATTCAACAAAGCAAATTCAGTAGAAGTGGCTTATACAAAACTCGCTCATTGGTACAAGGATGTAGAGGAAACAGGATTTAAGGCCTTCAATACCATTGCCAACACCATAACACTGAATTACAGGTCCATACTCAATTACTTTATCAACAGAAGTACAAACGCATCAGCAGAATCATTCAATGCAAAAATAAAAGCATTTAGAGCCCAATTTAGAGGTGTAAAAAATGTGGAATTCTTCCTCTATAGATTGACTACAATTTTTGCATAAACACAACAATTAGGCTTGATCCATTAAATCCAGTAAACATGGGAATTCCCACAACTCCACGAGAATTCACCCCATAAAAAAAGCCTCTCATTTCTGAAAGGCTTTCTTACTATGCGGTCTGGACGAGACTCGAACTCGCGACCCCCTGCGTGACAGGCAGGTATTCTAACCAACTGAACTACCAGACCGTTGCTTTATTGCGAGGGCAAATATACAGCCGTTTTACAATCCTGCAAACCTTTTTTTGCTTTTTTTTCAAAAAAAATTCATATTTTCAACCAATCTTTTGTCTCTCAATAAGATAAGTCGTCAAAATATTATTGAAATTTTTATTGATATCTGCCTGCACGTACTGAATCTTATATCTTGCGCATTCCAGCTTAAGAGAATTTATATAATCCTCCACTGCAAGTTTGTAATTTTCCTTTACATTTTCAGAATACAAATCTACCTGCGCCCCGGTTTCCACATCGGTAAACCGTTTTGGAGCATTGTCAAAATCGAAGCTAAGTTCCCTCTTTTCATCCATTACATGAAAAAGCACTACTTCATGCTTATTATATTTTAGGTGGCGTAAAGCCTCGAATAATTCCGTTTCCTCTGCATCTGCCTGGAACATATCAGTAAATAAGAATACAAGTGATCTTTTCTTCAGTTTTTCCGCAATCTGGTGCAGATATTTATGAGTATCGGTTGTTTTACCTTCTGTTTTTTCCAGGACAAGATCACTCAGCGTATTTAGAAGCATATGGTGATGCCGCTCACTGCCTTTCTCGGGTGCGTAAAATTCGAGCTTTTCACTGTAGACACTCAAACCCACAGCATCCCGCTGCCGCTTCATAATCTGCATAATACAAGCCGATGCTAAAGCAGAAAAACCAATTTTATTCAGTGATCCTATTCCCTGTTTTTGCAATTTCGGATAATGCATAGAAGCAGAATTATCCACAATCAAATGGCACCTCAAATTCGTTTCCTCTTCATAACGCTTCGTATAAAGCTTATCGGTCTTGGCAAATAACTTCCAGTCTATATGCTTTGTACTCTCCCCGTTATTATAAATTTTATGTTCAGCAAATTCCGCAGAAAATCCGTGAAACGGACTCTTATGTATCCCCGAAATATATCCTTCCACCACCTGGCGCGCCAATAATTCGAGATTTGTAAAACCTCCTGCCTTGTGTACCTGCTCCTGTAAATCCATTCCGCTTAATTCTAAAACAGATAGTAAAATAAAAAAAAGGCCTGATTTTCATCAAGCCTTTCTATAGTCGTTATTTAATGATCTTCCTATAAGAGATTGTCAAGTGCCTCAGCATAAGTAGCTTTAGGAGCCACACCAACCTGGCGCCCTACCAATTCCCCGTTCTGAAAAACAAGTACTGTAGGTATATTTCTTACACCATATTTAGCAGCAAATTCCTGGTTTGCATCCACATCAAGCTTCCCAACCAGAGCTTTACCTTCATATTCCTGACTAATTTCGTCTATAATTGGTCCAACCATTCTACAAGGTCCGCACCATGCAGCCCAAAAATCTACCATTACAGGCTTATCACTCTTTAAAACTTTTTCTTCAAAAGTCGCATCTGTTATTTCAATTGCCATAATATCTTATTTTAAATGTTGCTTCTTTTATATAATCTGTAAAATTAGTCAAATATTTTTGCTTTTCTTACACTAGCAATATTGTATTTCGCTATATCCTTATTCATAAGGCTTATTTGGCGGTTTCCCCGCGCTCGTGGCGCGGGGGCGGGCTTTCCGCGCTACAAGGTAGCTCGCTCCAATCCCTAACCGAAAATATAAATCAAAACCAATCCTGGTTCAGTTTTTTGCCACTGCTTAGATTTGGCAATTTTCGACCCAAACAACAATAAACTGACCTTTTTCCGCTGCCTTCCAATCATTTAAGTCCACAAATATTGAAATATCAAACAATTTATCAATACCACAGTCCATTTTTTTCCCTTGCTGCGCAAATATCCTATTTTTCGGCACTTTTTATGCCGAAAATTGCCATTTTGAGCCGGTTAATTCAAAAAATCAAGATGGCCGTTTTCAGCTTTAGCTTTAAAGCGTCCCGGGAGGATGCTCTAAAATTCCAATTATCGACCTATCTCTTCGCTCAACAGAAAATGGACCACTGACAACAGAAAACGATGAGCCTATGTCCAAAACAGCCAATTTTCGACATACAGAAACCTCATCTCTCTTACTTCGAAAAAACTCCAAACCCCGAACAAAAAACAACAAACAACGAACTAATTCAGCTTATAATTTACCTGCTCTTCTTCCAGGGCTTCCAGTAATTCCTGTGAGATCTTTACTTTTTGGCGTTTGCTGGCCATATGTAGCTTCACCTGTTCCTTCATTTCATAAACCACAAAGTTTAATTTATGATCCCCGCGATGGGAACGAAAAATATCTTTTAGCACTGTAATCTTCTCCTCTTTCAGATCATTAATATCCAGCTGGATAGTAATTTTCTTTGCATAGCTATCCATAATATCATGAAGTAGCTGAAAACTGTTAAACTGAATCCTCGGATCGCTCTTTTTACCGGTTTCCTTATTCGTCCAGCCTTCTTTAATAAAAGCTTTAACATGTACAAAAGAATTCGGAACAAGAAAATGTCGGAATTTGAGATATTCTTCCCCAAACATCCTGAATTCATAAGTCTCTACGTAATCTTCTACAAAAAACGTGGCCCATCCTTTGCCCATTTTCGAGGTCCTGTGCTGGACATCGCTAATTATTCCTCCAAAAGAAAGTTCCCTGTTAACGAACTTTTCCATATCATTAAAATCGGCTAAAGTGGCATTACAAAAATACTGCAGTTCCTTTTTAAAGTCATCCAGAGGATGTCCTGAGATATAAATTCCCACCACTTCTTTCTCCCTTCTCAGTTTTTCCATCGTACCCCATGCTTCACATGGTGGTACTGTTGGTTCCGGAATTTGCACATCACTGGCTTCGCCAAAAAGGCTCACCTGTGAAGAATTTTCATTCTCCTGGAATTTTGCCGCAAATTTTATCACCTTTTCCAGGAAAGTCATTCCGTCGCCTTCATCATGAAAATACTGTGCGCGATGTGTATCGGCAAATCCATCAAACCCCCCGGCCAAAGCAAGATTTTCAAAAGCCTTTTTATTGGCTGCACGTAAATCTATTCGTTTGGCCATATCGAAGATAGAGCGGTAAGGGCCAGCTTCAGTTTTACGCTTTTCGACAATGGTGGCTACCGCGCCTGCCCCGACTCCTTTAATAGCACCCATTCCAAATCGCACGGCATTTTCTTTATTTACAGAGAACTTGTAATACGATTCATTTACATCAGGCCCGAGCACGTTAAGTTTCATCCGCTTACATTCTTCCATAAAGAAAGTAACCTGCTTAATATCATTCATGTTATTAGAAAGCACTGCCGCCATATATTCCGCAGGATAATGCGCTTTTAAATATGCGGTTTGATAGGCAATCCAGGCGTAACAGGTCGAGTGGGATTTATTAAATGCATAGGCCGCAAAAGCTTCCCAGTCTTTCCAGATTTTCTCCAGCACTTCCCGTGGGTGGCCTTTGGCTTCTCCTCCGTCAAGGAATTTCGGCTTCAGTTGTTCCAGTAAAGCGAAGATTTTTTTACCCATTGCCTTCCGCAGCATATCGGCATCACCTTTGGAGAACCCGGCCAGTTTCTGTGAAAGTAACATCACCTGCTCCTGGTAGACTGTAATTCCGTAGGTTTCCTGCAGATATTCCTCCATATCGGGTAAATCGTAGGCGATCTCTTCATTCCCGTGCTTCCTGGCGATAAAACTCGGAATATATTCCATTGGTCCCGGCCTGTACAATGCGTTCATCGCTATAAGGTCGTCAAAAACCGTTGGTTTAAGATCCTTCATATGCTTCTGCATTCCGGGAGATTCATACTGAAATATCCCTACCGTTTCCCCACGCTGGAAAAGTTTATATGTTTCCTCATCATCTAACGGAAAATTATCTGGATCCAGATCTATATCATGTCGGCCTTTTACGATTTTAACTGTGTCCTTTATTAAGGTCAGTGTTTTAAGCCCTAAAAAGTCCATTTTTAGTAGTCCGGCGCTTTCTACTACAGAGTTGTCAAATTGCGTAACATATAAATCCGAATCTTTGGCGACGGAAACCGGAACGTAGTTGGTAATATCTCCCGGAGTAATAATCACCCCGCAGGCATGGATTCCTGTATTCCTGACTGAACCCTCCAAAATACGCGCCTGATTAACAGTTTGCGCCTCCAGGTCGTCTCCTTCAGCTATATTAAGGAGTTCATTAATATTCTCTAATTCTTCACTTCGAAATTTGCTTTTCAGCTCCTTTTCGCTCATTCCGAAGATTTTACCCAGTTTGGTATTTGGAATAAGCTTCGCAATCCTGTCGGCATCGCTTAAAGGTAAATCCAAAACCCTGGCAGTATCCCGAATCGAAGATTTAGCGGCCATGGTTCCGTAGGTGATAATCTGCGCCACCTGATTTGCTCCGTACTTTTCGATTACATAATCCATAACACGGCTACGCCCTTCATCATCAAAATCAATATCAATATCTGGCATGCTCACACGATCCGGATTAAGGAAACGCTCAAAAAGGAGATCGTACTTAATGGGGTCGATATTTGTAATTCCAAGGCAGTAGGCCACGGCACTTCCCGCTGCAGATCCACGACCCGGACCAACCGACACGTCCATATTACGTGCTTCCCGAATAAAATCTTCCACAATAAGGAAATAACCGGGATAACCGGTATTTTCAATAACCGAAAGTTCGAAATTCAGCCGCTCTTCAATTTCCGGTGTAAGATCTGCATACCGTTTCTTCGCTCCTTCAAAAGTGATGTGCTTTAAATAGGCATTTTCACCCCGCTTTCCGCCATCTACTTTATCTTCTTCAACTAAAAAAGCTTCAGGAATGGTAAATGCCGGTAACAATACATCGCGCGCCAGTTCAAAAGGTTCAATTTTATCAACAATCTCCTGAACATTTGATATCGCTTCGGGTAAATCTTTAAAGAGGTTCTTCATCTCTTCGCCAGACTTGAAATAGTATTCCTGGTTTGGTAACCCATAGCGATAACCTCTACCCCGGCCTATTGGTGTGGCCTGCTTTTCACCGTCTTTTACACAAAGCAGAATATCGTGCGCATTGGCATCTTCCTGTTTCCAGTAATAGGTGTTATTAGTGGCAATCAGTTTTATGTTGTGGGTTTTGGCAAAATCAACTAATACCGGATTAACCCGATTCTCATCTTCCTGATTGTGACGCATAATCTCCATGTAAAGATCATCGCCAAACTCTTCTTTCCACCAAAGCAAAGCCTCTTCAGCCTGCTTTTCTCCAATGTTAAGCACTTTACTGGGAACTTCTCCGTACAGGTTTCCCGTAAGTACAATAATATCTTCTTTATACTTCTGAATTACTTCCCGATCTATCCGCGGCACGTAATAAAATCCCTGAGTATAGGCGATAGAAGACATTTTTGCCAGATTATGATAACCCTTTTTATTCTTTGCCAGCAAAACCACCTGGTAACCATTATCCTTTCTGGATTTGTCACGATGGTTTTCACACACAAAAAATTCACAACCTAAAACGGCTTTTAATTCTTTAGCTTCCGCAGGCTGATTATTCTCCAGTGCTTCAGCATTTTTCGCTTTAACAGATTTATTATAGGCTCCCACTTCTTTCACAAAATGGAACGCTCCCATCATATTAGCATGGTCTGTAAGAGCTACGGCCGGCATATTTTCTTCAGCAGCAGCATCCACAAGGTCTTTTATGCTGATAGTTGACTGTAATACGGAGAACTGGGAATGGTTATGCAAATGCGCAAATTTTACCTCATCCAGCTTTTCAAGGTTTTCTTCAATTTCCTCGGTAGTAATTTCCTCGGAAGGTTGTTCCTTTTGAAGCTGTTTCCTTATTTCTTCGGAAGCTTTTTTGAGATTGATATGTTTTAACCCGATAAGTTGTATCGGCTGCGGATTGGCTTCTGAAAAATTTTCGAAATAACCTGCAGGAACATCCAATTGTTCTTTGGTGAACATTCTTTTGCGTACCAGCTCAAGAAAACAACGGGTCGTTGCCTCCACATCGGCCGTGGCGTTATGGGCTTCAGCAAATGGTTCATCAAATAAATACTCATGAAGTTCCGTAAGTGTTGGCAGTTTAAATTTACCACCACGCCCGCCGGAAATTTTACACATCTCTGCAGTCACCTCTGTACAGGTATCGAGAATTGGCAAATTTTGAAGTGAGTTATCCATCTGAAGACGGAGAAATTCCGCTCCCATGATATTCACATCAAAACCTACATTTTGACCAACTACAAATTTTGACTTATCAAGAGCAACCTGGAATTTTTCTAAAACTTCCTGTAAAGTAATGCCGTTTTGCGCGGCCAGTTCTGTAGAAATACCATGAATCTTTTCAGCATCATATGGGATATTAAAACCTTCCGGTTTTACTAAATAATCCTGACTTTCAACCAACCTTCCCATGTCGTCATGCAGCTGCCATGCAATTTGGATACAGCGCGGCCAGTTAGCAGAATCAGATAAGGGAGCGTCCCAACGTTTTGGTAATCCCGTAGTTTCGGTGTCAAAAATGAGGTACATGTGGTTTGGTTTAATTTAGGCAGACCCAAGAATGGCCAAAAAAAAACACTCTGGCTTTTCCTGCTAAATTAAAGATAAAATGACTCTTCGTAAAAGAAACTTTTTACGTTTTATTAACCACTACAGCCCATAAAAAAAGCCTCACAAACAGTGACCATTTAGGTACTTATTTGTGAGGCCTGATGCGAACATTTTAAACCACTACTACATCAGTCAACCTTTGCTCGCATCTTTTTCTTTTTCATTTTCCTTTTATTAATCGAACTGCTTTTCAAGACTTTTAACCTCGTTAAAGGTCGCCATAATAGCATTTTTTTGCTTCAGCAGTATATTTCCTGTCGATGCCGGAATGTCCGGATCTTTAAGAATGTCTTCATAATCCTCAACTGCTGCCTTCTCTCCTCTTACCGCTTCTTCCAGAACAGCCTCTTCTTTATCTGATGAGAGACTCGCTTTAAGATTCATCCATGTTCTATGCGCATCTCCTGCTATACTTGAACCCTTATCTGGAGACTCCCCAAAATTGGCAATTTCCGACTTTAATTCGTGTCCAAAATCATAACGCTGTTGTGCCTTATCTTTAAAAAAAGATTTAAGCTGATTATTTTTTACCTTCTCTGCAGCAAACTTAAAACCCTTCTCTGAATCGTAATTTTTCTTAAGAAGCTCATTTAGTTTATTTGCAACTTTTTCTGAATATTTCATGCCTTTTTTTCTTTTATCGTTTAGCTAAAGGTACAGTGCTAAAACCTTCGCTTCAAGCTATTTAACAGGGTTTAGCACTAATTAACTGGTTTTAACAACGCATCTTGTTTTTTCTCTAAAACCTTCACAAAACCCCTTTCACTGCCAAAAAGAGGCTCTGGCTTTCAAAACGAGCATAGGCGAATTTTAATTTTGTAAAAACTTGTAAATTAGAAAAATGTAGTATCTTTGCAGCCTTATTAATAATCGGGGTCGGGAACCCCACAAATTAATTTTTATGCCTGTAAAAATAAGATTACAAAGACACGGTAAAAAAGGAAAACCTTTTTACTGGATCATTGCCGCAGATTCGCGTGCAAAAAGAGATGGTAAATACCTTGATAAGATAGGTGTTTACAACCCAAACACTAATCCTGCAACTATCGAATTAGATGTTGACGGTGCGGTAAAATGGTTACAGAACGGTGCACAGCCTACAGATACTGCCCGTGCTATCCTTTCTTATAAAGGAGTTTTACTGAAAAAACACCTTGCTGTTGGTGTTAAAAAAGGTGCTTTGACTGAAGAAGAAGCTGAGAAGAAATTCCAGGCTTGGGTAGAGGAAAAAGAAGGTAAAATTAACGCTAAGAAAGAGAATTTAAGCAAAGAACAGGAAGCTGAAAAGGCTAAAGCTCTTGAAGCTGAAAAGGCTGCCAACGCTAAACGTGAAGCTGAAGCTGCCGCTGCTGCCCAACCAGAGGTTGAGGAAAATGCAGAAGAGCAGGAAGCTGCCGCTGCCGGTGAGGTAGAGGAAGCAACTGCTGACGAAGCTAAAGCAAACGAAAAGCAGGAACAAGCAGGATCTTAAAACCTTTTCTAACGAAAAATGACAAAAGAAGAATGTTTCTATCTTGGCAAGATCGTTAGTAAATTCAGTTTTAAAGGAGAGGTATTGATTAAACTTGATACCGACGAACCTGAAACTTACACAGAAATGGAATCGGTTTTTGTTGAATACAACGAAAACCTGGTTCCATTTTTTATTGAAAAAAGTGCTCTTCACAAAAGCACACTACTTCGCGCCAAATTTGAAGACATTAATACCGAAGATGATGCCGAAGACATCATAGGCTGCGAACTCTACCTACCCCTTACCATGCTACCAGAGCTGGAAGATCATCAGTTTTACTTTCACGAAATTATCGGCTTTAAAGTAATAGATGCTCACCATGGCGATATAGGTGAAATAGTTTCTGTTAACGATAATACGGCTCAGGCCTTATTTGAAATTAAAAAGGATGGTAAAGATATACTTATTCCCATGAACGATGAATTTCTGGAAAAAGTAGATAAGGAAAATAAAACCATTTACCTCAACACTCCTGAAGGACTTGTGGATATTTATTTGTCCTAAAGGCATTCTTATCATTCTTATTCTTTATTTTTTTTATTATTGATTGTCACTCCATGTATACCTGGTATATCTAAAAAAATGCCGCTCCCTAATGGCAACGGCATCTTATATTCTCAAGAAATTATAAGTTTTAGGTAAGAATTTCTTCCCAGCCAAACGCTTCAGCTATTGCCTCATATACAATCTTACCTTTTACAATATTTAGACCTTTGGATAGAATTGCATCTTCTGAACAGGCGGCTTCCCAGCCTGATGCCAGCTTTAAAACATAAGGAAGTGTAACATTAGTTAAAGCAAGAGTGGACGTATGCGGAACCGCACCCGGCATATTTGCCACACAATAATGCACAACATCATCTATAATATAAATAGGATCCTCATGGCTTGTAGGCCGTGAGGTTTCTATACATCCTCCCTGGTCTACCGCAACATCCACAATTACAGTCCCCGGCTCCATCTCTTTTAACATATTTCGTGTAATAAGTTTCGGAGCTTTTGCGCCAGTATTTAAAACAGCACCAATTACAAGATCGTGCGTACGAAGATGTTTCCGGATATTATATTCATTTGAAAATTCAGTTACTACATGACTGGGCATAATATCATTCACATGCCGCAAACGATCCATATTCACGTCCATAATCGTGACCTGGGCGCCTAATCCCGCAGCCATTTTTGCTGCCTGGATCCCAACTGTTCCGGCTCCCAGAATCAGGACTTTTCCCGGACGAACGCCAGGAACTCCGCCCAACAACAAACCTTTTCCTTTAACAGGTTTTTCAAGATATTTTGCTCCTTGTTGTATCGCCATCCTCCCGGCAACTTCAGACATTGGAGTTAAAAGAGGTAAAGCTCCCGAAGACTCCTGCACCGTTTCATAAGCAATACAAACAGATTTGCTGTTGATCATCGCCTCTGTAAGCTCGCGATTAGAAGCAAAATGAAAATAGGTGAAAATTACCTGATCCTCCTTTATCAGAGGATATTCCTTCTCAATAGGTTCCTTCACCTTGACGATCATGTCGCTTTTGGCATAAAGATCTTCAATGGTAGGAAGCAACTCGGCTCCGGAAGCTGAGTAATCTTCATCTAAAAATCCGCTGTTATCACCGGCAGTAGACTGCACAAAAACCTTGTATCCACGTTTGGTAAGTTCCAGTACGCCAGCAGGAGTCATTCCCACCCGGCTCTCGTTGTTTTTAATTTCTTTAGGTACCCCGATTTTCATAAGTAGAATATTTTTGCTGCAAATTAAAGCAAAATATTCAACGTAGGGGGTGCTAATAAAATTTCATATAATTTTTATGTCTATCGTAATTATTTATAGGGTCAAACCACAATATTTACAATTTTACCAGGGACAACTATTACTTTCTTAGGGGGTGCTTCAGATAAGTATGATTTAGATCTCTCATCTTCCAATACCGTCTTCTCAATTTCTTCTTTACTCATGTCAAGGGGTAATTCCATGGTAAAGCGCATTTTTCCGTTAAAGGAGATAGGATAATTTTTGGTACTCTCTACCAGGAATTTTTCTTCGTAAACGGGATATTCTGCAGTAACTACAGACCCAGAATTGCCCAATTTCGACCAAAATTCTTCAGCGATATGAGGTGCATAAGGCGCGATTAAAACTGTAAGCGGCTCCAGTACTTCCCGCTGATTGCAATTTTGGGCCGAAAGTTCATTCACGCAGATCATAAACGTGGAAACCGAAGTATTAAAGCTAAAATTCTCAATATCCTCAGCCACTTTTTTAATCGTCTTATGCAAAGTTTTTAGCGAATCTTTGGATGCCGGCTCGTCTGAAACAGAGAAACTGTTCTCCCCTCCTTCTGAGGGGCTAGGGGTGGAATGATACAATTTCCAAAGCTTTTTCAGAAAATTATGCACTCCCGTAATTCCGGCGGTGTTCCAGGGTTTTGCCTGCTCTAAAGGTCCAAGGAACATTTCGTACATCCTTAAAGTATCGGCACCGTAATTTTCGCAAATATCGTCCGGATTTACCACATTATATTTGGACTTGGACATTTTTTCGACTTCGCGACTAACTTTAAAGGTTTCATCTAGGCTATAAAAAGATGCTTTTCCAAAAAATGATTTATAAAACTGTGATTCTTTAAATTCATTTAATTTCAAGTTATTATGACTATCTATATAATTAACATCAATCCTAGCAGGAAAAGTTTCTATGTATTTAACTTCAATTACAGACAACGACACTTCACTTAAGATATTTATAATCTTTTTATCTTCTATATTACTAATCAATAATTCTTTTAAAACGAAATCTTCTTTTGAATTTTCTTCAATATAATCATCAGAGATACAAACAGGTACTTCTAGTTTAAATGGATGTGATAAACCTATCTCATCACATTTTATGAATATATCTGTGACTTTAAAAGCAAAAGCACTCTCGCCCAAAATCATTCCCTGGTTAATTAGCTTTTTAAAGGGCTCTTCAACAGAAAGGTATCCACGATCCTTAAGGAATTTTGTCCAGAAACGGGAATATAATAGGTGGCCGGTAGCGTGCTCGCTTCCGCCTATATATAAATCAACATTTTCCCAATATTGCTGTGCTTCCTTAGAGACAAAAACCTCTTCGTTATGCGGATCCATGTATCTGAAAAGATACCAGGAGCTTCCCGCCCAACCAGGCATAGTATTGAGCTCTAAAGGAAAGATTGTCTCATGATCAGTTTCAGAATTTGCAACTACTTCATTGTTTTTCGTATCCCACGCCCAATCGACAGAATTCCCCAAAGGCGGTTCGCCGGTTTCGGTAGGTAAATATTTTTCAACTTCGGGAAGTTTCAACGGTAAATGTTCCTTAGCGATCATTTGCGGCATTCCGTTTACGTAATAAACAGGAAAAGGTTCTCCCCAGTATCTTTGTCTGCTAAAAACAGCGTCCCGAAGTCGATAGTTTGTTTTTCCGTAGCCAAGACCCAATTTTTCCAGTTCCAGGATCGCTTTCTGAAGCGCCTCTTTATATTTAAGTCCGCTAAGGAAATCTGAATTTGCGATTACCGTTCCTTCTTTTCCCGAAAAAGCTTCTTCCGATATATCTGCATTTTCAAAAATGTTGATAATTGGCAAGTCGAAATGCTTTGCAAAATCATAATCCCGCTGGTCACCACATGGAACCGCCATAACCGCTCCCGTACCGTAACCGGCAAGCACGTAATCACCAATCCAGATTGGCACCGGCTCTTTGGTAAAAGGATGTTCTGCATAAGCACCCGTAAAAACGCCAGTTATCGACTTAACATCCGCCATACGTTCGCGTTCACTGCGTTTCGCACTGGCAGCGATATACGCTTCAACTTCTTCTTTCTGTTCCGGAGTCATGATTTTTTTCACCAATTCATGTTCCGGTGCCAAAGTCATGAATGTGACTCCAAAAATCGTATCGGGACGGGTCGTAAAAACACGAATCCCCCCAGCCCCCGAAGGGGGAGCTTTTTCCGATTTTGCTTTCTCTTCCCCTTCGGGGAAGGATAGGATGGGGAATTCCACCATTGCTCCAACTGATTTCCCAATCCAGTTGCGCTGACTTTCCTTCAAACTCTCCGTCCAGTCAAGTTTATTTAAATCCTGAAGCAGTCGTTCTGCAAAAGCAGAAATCCGCATGCTCCATTGCGTCATTTTTTTCCGGACCACGGGATAGCCGCCACGTTCTGAAACTCCGTTTACAATTTCATCGTTAGCGAGCACTGTTCCCAACTGCGGGCACCAGTTTACTTCGGTTTCAGCTAAATAGGTAAGTCGGTATTTAAGTAAATTTTTCTGTTTTTCTTCAGAAGAAAAAGCGTTCCACGCTTCCGCAGTAAAATCTTCAACATCATCGTCACAGGCTGCTTTTACCTTTTTATTGCCTTCCGAAGAAAAAATTTCTTCAAGTTCTGAAATTGCACGGGATTTATCCTGCTCATGATCATACCAGGATTCAAAAAGCTGAATAAAAATCCACTGTGTCCATTTATAATATTCGGGATTACTGGTGCGCACTTCCCTGCTCCAATCGAAAGAAAAACCAATTTTATCCAGCTGCTCCCGGTAACGTTTTATATTATTCTCGGTAGTAACCGCAGGATGTTGTCCGGTTTGAATAGCATATTGCTCTGCCGGAAGTCCAAAACTGTCATAACCCTGCGGATGCAGAACATTAAAGCCCTTATGGCGCTTGTAACGCGCATAAATATCACTCGCAATATACCCCAGCGGATGCCCCACGTGCAGTCCCGCTCCCGAGGGATAGGGAAACATATCCAACACGTAATATTTGGGTTTTTCGGAAGTATTTGAGGCTTTAAAAGTTTGATTATCGGCCCAATATTTTTGCCATTTGGCTTCAATTTCGTTGAAGTTGTAATTCATTTTTATATTTTTCTAACCCTCTGGAATATGCCAGAGGCGACACAGGATTAATGCCTGCAAATTTACAATTTTATACTTGTTGGGTTACCCAGGAGCGGATAGATTCTTAAGCTTTTCTGGCTTCTTTTTCCATTGGTAACACGAGTTCGTAGAGCAACCGGTTAACGGGGGTCGAAATTTGGCATTTTTCGCCCTCCTTTACAATATAGCCATTAAAATTTTCCAGTTCTGATGGTTTTCCTTCCATAATATCCCGCTGTGTAGAAGCTGTAGTCCCTTTAGGTTGCTGCGCTGCAACTTTAAGTGCTTTTTCTACATGTTCCCGGGTTAAAGCGATGCCTTTTTTATTGCCAACTGCCAGAACCTCTTCGGCAGTTTTACGCATCATATCCTTTAGATACTCGCTTTGCAGAATTTTATCTATAGACACCCTGGTAAGGCCTCCCATCGCACTTACTGTAGTGATGTAAAGGAATTTCCTCCAGATTTCCAACTGAATATCCTCCGGAATTTCACAATTCACCCCCGATTTATCAAAAATTTTCTTCAACTGAAGAATTCGCTCTGTTTTAGAATTATTCAGTTCCCCAAAAGTTACATGAGGCTCTATGGAAGGATGTTTTATCTTCCCGGGACCTTCTTTAAAAGCTATAATGCGGCACAATCCTCCTAAGACATTCTCTTTTGGGAGTACCTCCATCAATTTTTCAGCATTACTGGCACCATTCTGCAAAGGAAGCACCATCGTATTTTTGCCAATTATCGGCTTTATATCTTTTGCAGCTTCGGAAATTTGCCAGGATTTGACTCCGAGAATCACCAGATCGGGAGTGGCAACTTCAGCTACATCATCAGTTGCCAGTTTTGGATGTACAGTGAAATTTCCGTTGATGCTCTCCACTTCCAATCCGTTTTCCTTAATTGCTTCCAGGTGTTTTCCGCGGGCAATCATGCTCACATTATATCCGGCTTTTGCCAGTTTTCCGCCAAAATAACCTCCAACTCCTCCAATGCCATATACAAGTATTTCCATAGCTGTTTTTTTCAAATTTAAGCTTCTTAGAATAAATCTGAAAGTTTGAACGTTTTAAAGAATCGGGAATCATTAACTTTCTTATTTTTACACAAAATTCTGAGTCCGCTGTATGAGCACATCTTTTGAAAGGTATCAAAAACGCCGACTGATTTCTTCCTACTTTTCTGTAGTAATCAGTATTTCCTTAGTACTTTTTTTGTTGGGAATTTTAGGCTTACTGGTACTAAATACCAAAAAAGTAGCCGATCACTTTAAGGAACAGATTGCGATGACCGTGTATTTTAAAGATACAGCCAAAGAAGTGGAGATTGAGCAGCTCAAGAAGAGCCTGGCAATGGCAGATTATACTAAGTCGACCACTTATGTTTCCAAAGAAGAAGCTGCAGAAGAACATAGCAAGGAAATTGGCGAGGATTTTATGGAATTCCTGGGGTACAATCCACTTCAGAATTCTATTGATGTGTACATGAATGCCGATTTTGTTTCTTCAGAACGGGTAGACGAAATTGCTGCAGAGCTTACTACAAAAAAATTTGTTGATGAAGTGGTTTATGATCAACCCTTGATTGCTTTGCTTAACGAAAATGTGAAAAAGATAAGTTTCTGGGTGCTTGTAGTGAGCGGAATTTTCACGTTTATCGCAGTGCTACTTATTAACAGCAGCATAAGACTGGCGGTTTATTCCAAGCGTTTTATTATAAAAACCATGCAAATGGTGGGCGCCACAAAAGGTTTTATAAGAAGGCCTTTTATCTGGCAAAGTGTAAAACTGGGTATTATTGGAGCTATACTTGCGCTCATAGGAATGGCTGCAGTACTTTATTATCTGAATAAAAGTTTTGGAGAATTAAACCTTTTAGGCGACGTGAAGTTATTGGCCGCATTATTTATAGGAATATTTTTAATGGGCGTGATCATCACCTGGATAAGCACATACATCGCCACCTCGCGTTTTCTTAATTTGAAGACCGATGAATTGTATTACTAAGTTAGAAGTGAGAAGTGAGAAGTGAGAAGTGAGAAGTGAGAAGTGAGAAGTGAGAAGTGAGAAG
>NZ_JAVRHN010000016.1:0-98760 GCF_031846645.1 Autumnicola psychrophila | reverse complement strand
TGAGAAGTGAGAAGTGAGAAGTGAGAAGTGAGAAGTGAGAAGTGAGAAGTGAGAAGTGAGAAGTTTAAATTATCTTTTTCGAAATTGGGATGAAAAATTTTGATGAAGAAATTATTAAAAGTTACAAAAGGCAGTTTTTTCAGCTAAGTAACTAACAAAAAAATTAAAAATATGTCTCGTCGAGTCCCGAAAGTTATCGGAACTGGACGTTAAGTTTTAAGAGCATTTGTATTAATTACAGAATGTTGTATAAGTGCAAAAAACATTATTAAATGAGTAAAAAAAATAATCCTACACCAAAGCAACAGACCTCCTTTATCTTTGGAAAGAAAAATTATACTATGATGTTTATTGGCTTGGGAGTGATAGCACTTGGCTTTATTTTAATGGCCGGTGGCGGAAGCGATGACCCCAATACTTTTAATCCTGCTATTTATAATTTTCAGAGAATCCGCCTCGCACCAACACTCGTTCTTATTGGCTTCGCCATAGAGGTTTATGCCATATTGCTAAATCCAAACCCTAAAAAAACGAATTAGATTTGGACGCACTAGACGCCGCCATTCTTGGAGTCATTCAGGGCTTAACCGAATTTTTACCTGTATCTTCCAGCGGACATTTAGAATTGGGAAAAGCAATATTAGGAGACACCAGTGTTCCTGAAGAATCCCTCTTATTTACAGTCGTACTTCATTTTGCTACTGCGTTAAGTACGTTAGTAGTTTTCAGAAAAGATGTGATAGATATCTTTAAGGGCCTATTCAAATTTGAATGGAATGATGAAGCAAAATTTTCATTAAAAATAATCATTTCCATGATTCCCGCAGCACTTGTGGGGCTGTTTTTTGAAGAGCAGCTGGAAGTATTGTTTGGCGGCAACATCATGTTTGTCGGATTTATGTTGCTCATCACCGCCCTCCTGCTGTGGCTCGCAGACAAGGCTAAAAACACTGGAAAAAGTGTAAGTTACAGCAATTCCTTTGTAATTGGTGTTTCCCAGGCCATTGCAATGTTGCCGGGGATTTCCAGAAGTGGAGCTACTATTTCCACCTCGGTTTTACTCGGAAATGACAAAACAAAAGCCGCAAGATTTTCTTTCCTGATGGTGGTTCCTTTGATCTTCGGAAAAATAGCCAAGGATTTACTGGATGGCAACATTGCAGCATCAACTACAGAAGCTTCCATTCTTTTAATAGGTTTTATCACGGCTTTCCTGGCCGGACTTGTAGCCTGTACCTGGATGATTTCGCTGGTAAAGAAAAGTAAATTATCCTATTTTGCTATCTATTGTTTTGTCGTAGGACTTGTGGCTATTATCTTTGAATATGTTCAATAACTAACTCATAAAGAAAATAAATCTCCTATTTTACAGCTCACTTTAGAACTTGCACCAGTTATTGTTTAAGACCTGAATTAGCTATCTTTGTATTATGGATGCAAAGACGAATCAAATAATTATCGATTACCTAAAGGCATATGATCCCAAAGAAATTGCTGTTTTTGGATCTTATGCCCGCGGAGAAATGAATATCGCCAGCGATATTGATATTTTGTATTCCCTCAACACAAAAATATCCCTGTTTGACCTTGTTCAGATTAAGATGGATTTGGAAGAAAAATTAAACAGAAAAGTAGATTTTGTCTCCAAAAAAGGCCTGAAAGAATGGATTATCCCATATGTCATGAAGGATCTAAAAGTTATTTATGAAAAATAGCTTAGGATATATTCAGGATATGTTGGAACATATTTCCTATATCGAAGACTTCCTGTTTGGGGTTACTGAAGAGGAGTTAAGTAGAAATAAAGAAAAAGAATTTGCTATTATTAGAAGTTTTGAAGTTATTGGAGAAGCCGGAAAAAAGGTAGATAAACGCCTGAAACTAAAGTATCCCGGTATTCCATGGAGAAAAATGGCAGGTTTTAGGGACATTCTTATCCATGACTATGACAGAGTAATAACTGAAATCCTCTGGATTACAGCAACAAAAGAACTACCGCCGCTTAAGGCGCAACTTCTTCAAATTCTTGAAGATGAATCATAAAACTTTTACCGCAGAAGATTTTAAAGAAGGACAAATACTCTTATTCGATAAGCCATTGGGATGGACGTCGTTCCAACTGGTAAACAAGGTGCGATGGCTGATTAGAAAAAGCTGCGGAATAAAAAAAATTAAGGTCGGACATGCGGGTACTTTAGACCCCCTTGCATCAGGATTGCTCGTTATTTGCACAGGGAAATTCACCAAAAAGATTACTGAACTTCAGGGACAGGAAAAGGAATACACCGGAACCTTCACTTTAGGTTCCACAACACCTTCTTACGATCTCGAAACTGAAATTGACAACACTTTTTCCACAGACCATATTTCTGAAGACGATCTGCAAAAAACAACAGAAAAATTTATAGGTGAAATTGAACAAATTCCGCCGGTTTTTTCAGCATTAAAAAAGGACGGAAAGCGACTTTATGAATATGCCCGAAAAGGGGAAGACGTAGAAATACCATCCAGAAAAGTAAGTATTACTGAGTTTGAAGTGGAAGCTGAAAAATTTCCGTTGCTAAACTTCAGGGTTGTTTGCAGCAAAGGCACTTATATAAGATCCCTGGCGCACGATTTTGGAAAGGAATTAAACAGCGGAGCACACCTTTCAGAATTAAGAAGAACGAGAATTGGGGGATATTCCGTAGAAAATTCACTTGATCTCGAATTTTTTGAAAAATTACTACCTTCCCGGGAGAATAAACCTGACTGAGTGCAGTTTTAATTACCTATGGATTTTTTCGATAAACATAAAGCCCTGATAATAACATCGTTGTTATTTGCCATTTTATTGCTGGCACTTTACAACTTCAATTTATCCAGAAGCAATCAAAAAACCCAGGAGTTTCTTGTGGACATCAATGAGTATCAGCCCAAAGCGGAGCCTGAAGAAGAGGCCGAAGAAGAACCTGAGGAGACAGAACTGCAACAAAGCAAGCAGGTACAAACGCACCGGGCTTACAACGAGAACCAGGAAGCGCGGGAGCAGAATTTCGATAGCCAGCTTAACGAAATTTTTGAAAGAAACAGTGCTGCCCGAGAGGAATCTTCTGAAGAAGAAAGCGACGCATCAAACGGTGATTTTAATGTCACTAAGCCTGAGAGAAATCGGCCGCAAAAGAGATCAGATGGGAATAACAGCAGCAATAATACCTCCACGCGAACAGGAGGTATCGATAACAGCTCCATCACTTATTCTCTAAAAGGAAGAACTGCATACGAAATCCCAAATCCCATATATACCTGTGATGTTGCTGGTAAAATCGTAGTAAATATTACTGTTAATGCTAAAGGTGTTGTGCAGGAAACCAGTATTAACAAAGCGAGTTCTACCTCATCCAACGCCTGCCTTGAGGAAAATGCGCTACGGTATGCCGCCGGAGCAAGATTTAGCCAATTAGCGGGCAGAAACTCACAACCGGGAACGATTAGTTATCAATTTAAACCTTAAAATCATGTCTGAAATTTCCCGATGCGGCTGGTGTGTTGGCGATCCGCTTTACGAAGCTTACCACGATCAGGAATGGGGGCTTCCTGTTTATGACGATAAAACAATTTTTGAATTTTTGCTGTTGGAGACCTTTCAGGCCGGATTAAGTTGGATTACTATACTTCGGAAAAGGGAAAATTTTCGCAATGCTTTTGATGATTTTGATTATCACAAGATTGCTTCATATTCTGAAGAAAAAATCCAGGATTTACTTCAGGATAAAGGAATCATCAGGAATAAACTGAAAGTGCGTTCTGCAGTAACCAATGCTCAGCTGTTTATTCAAATTCAGAAGGAATACGGAAGTTTTAGTAAATACATTTGGAGCTTTGTAGATGGCAAACCCATTCAAAATGAAGTTGAAGATTATAAAAAAGCTCCTGCCACTACTGAAATTAGCGATAAACTGAGCAAAGATCTAAAGAAACGCGGATTCAAATTTGTTGGATCTACCGTAATTTATGCCCATATGCAGGCCACCGGAATGGTGAACGATCACGAGGTTTCCTGTTTTAGATATGAAGAAGTTAAAGATTTATAGAGCACTTCCCAAAATAGCATTTATCTACCTACTGTAAATTGGGAGGAGAAATTCACTCTAAATATTTCAGAAATTTTCCCCTGGAAATTTCCTCTGCACCCAGGCTCGCAAGATGCTTTGTATAAACCTGGCAATCGATAAGTTTTACTCCTTCAGCTTGTAAATTTTTCACCATTTGAATAAATCCGAATTTTGAGGCATTACTTTTTTTGGCAAACATGCTTTCCCCGCAAAAAACCTGTTTTTCCCTCAGATAGATTCCGTATAAACCTCCAACTAACTCATTTTCTTCCCAAACCTCAATAGAAATTGCCATTCCCAACTGATGCAGTCCTATATAAGCATCAATCATTTCCCTAACAAGCCAGGTTCCCGATTGGCCTTTACGATCTATTGAAGCACAATTCTGAAGTACTTCTGCAAAAGCTTCATTATAAGTAACCCGAAAATTGCCTTTTTTGAGCACCTGCTTCATACTCTTAGAAACCTTCAGCTTTTCCGGAAACAACACCATTCGAGGATCAGGACTCCACCAAAGTGTAGGCTGTGAAGCGTCATACCATGGAAAAATGCCTCTTTGGTAAGCGGTAGTGAGCCGCTTGAGCGACAAATCTCCGCCAATGGCCAGTAAACCATCTTCGCCGGCATATTCTATAGGAGGAAAATCATCATTTTGCCTGATAATATACATTCAGCCTTTTAATAATTAGAGAGTTCTTTGAAATAAAAGAGGCTGTCTAAAAATGGCAAATTTCGACCTACTGAAGAATACTCAGCAAATAAAAATTATCATTTTTAACCAGCCTCCCGTTCTTTTTACTGAAAAACCTTAGAAAGGCAAATCATCATAATCTTCGTCGTTCATATCGTTTGCCGGTTCAAAATTATCTGGTGGTGGCACGTTCTGTCCTCCTGCAGTATTACCTGCTGCAAGATTTTCTATTCTCCAGCCCTGGATAGAGTTAAAATATTTAGTCTCTCCCTGCGGGCTCACCCATTCACGTCCACGTAAGTTTATTCCAATTTTTACTGGTTGGCCAACTTTGTAACTATCGAGTAAATCTGTTTTATCCTGAACAAATTCCACCATAATATGCTGCGGATATTGCTCTTCTGTAGTAACTACCACTTCTCTTTTTCTAAATCCGTTGTTACCAAAGGTTTTCGTATCACCAATCAGTTTAATCTTTCCTTGTACTTCCATTTCTTCTTTTTTGCTAATAATAATTTCCAGGCTTCTTCAGGTTGATCTTGATCAATTAAAATTTGTGCCTGTCTATGAATTTCTTTTTTATTTCCTTTTTCTACAATTACGGCAATTTCCGGATTTTTTTCCAGGTATTGCTCTATTTCTTCTTCTGAAGGTAAAGCTTCCACATTTCCCAGTTTCCCCAGGTCATTTCCAGTTAGAATTTTGCTGTTCCTTATTTCTTCCGGAAAAGCGTCAACACCAATTCCCACAGTTTTAAGGGGTTTTTTTACCTCAAAAAGTCCTGCATTTGCACGGGAATACCAGTTGCCTCCCATTCGAGCTACCTGATCTATCTTATGTGGATCTATAGCTCCCTTATCATCCAGAATTTCTTCTTTTATGTGCAACTTCAGCACTTCACAAATTACTAAGTTTCCGGCTCCTCCCTCACTTCCCAATTCTACAATTTCATTGACCCTGCATTCCATTTGAACCGGAGATTCCGCTACGCGAAAAGGCTTAATCAAATCTGACTTCAGCATTGTGAGACCGGCTTTTTCAAATTCGTTTATTCCCTCTTTATATTCTGTACTGGAAAGGGACATTTGCTGCACAATATCATGATTTACAATATTTATTACGACCTCCATTGTCGCTTTTACGTTCGTAAAAGTATGCTTCACCGTGTTATCCCTCCCTCTTCTTGAAGGTGAAAAAACCAGGATTGGAGGATTGGTACTAAAAATATTAAAATAGCTAAAAGGGGATAAATTAGGCCTTCCTTCCGCATCTACCGTACTGGCAAAAGCAATAGGCCTTGGCCCCACCGCACCCTGCAAATACTGGTGCAGTTCGCTTCTACTAACCTCCTTAGGCCCTATACTTAACATTTTTAGATTTTGCACAAAGGTAACGAAACAACGAGGGAATGAAAAGAACGTGCACACAATAATATTCTTCTAAAAACGATTATCTTTAAAACGCATTAAACGTTGATGTCCTTCATGAATTTTACAGATGAGCGCAATTTTAGCCGTTGGTTTATCATCATTTCCTGTCTCGTTGTTGTAAGCCTCGTTCTTTGGAATACCACGATTTTTTTCCAACGCCTAAAGGAAGATGAGCGGTCAAAAATGAGCATTTGGGCCCACGCTCTTCAGGATTTTGAAGAAATGAGCCCAAATGAAGATGCAGCGCTTATTCTCGAAATTCTGAATAACAATACAACGATTCCTATAATCCACACCAATGATAAAGGGGAAATAGACTATACAACCAATATTGATCCTAAAATCCTGGATAATGAGGAACGCTTAAATGATTTGCTTCTCCAAATGATGGAAGAAAATGAGCCGATAATCATTAATCTTGGAGAAGGACAGGAACAATATATTTACTACGGAAACTCCCCAACTTTAAATAAACTGAAATATTACCCGGTTGGCCTTACCCTTATCGGTTTCCTTTTTATTGGGGTGGTTTATTTCTTCTATACAACCACTAAATCTAGTGAACAAAATAAACTGTGGGCGGGAATGGCAAAAGAAACAGCTCACCAAATAGGCACTCCCCTCTCTTCACTTATTGGCTGGACAGAAATTTTAAAGGATGAAAATGTTAATAAAGATTACATTACAGAAATCGAAAAAGATGTAGACCGACTTAAAACAATAACTGAAAGATTTTCTAAAATAGGATCTGCTCCTTTGCTGAAAATTACAGATGTGGTTAAAGCCACTCAGGAAAGTTTCGATTATCTGCAGGTTAGAAGTTCCAACCTTATTGATTTTTCTATAAATGTACCCAAAAAAGCAATTGAAGTGGAGTTAAACCAGCAATTGTATAGCTGGACTATTGAGAACCTTGTAAAGAATGCTATAGACGCGATGCGCGGCAAAGGAAAATTAAATATTGAAATTAAAGAAGAACCTAAATGGGTATTTATTTTAATAAAAGATACCGGTAAAGGAATAGAAAAAAGTAAGTTCAAAATCATATTCGAACCCGGGCAGACCTCCAAAAAACGTGGTTGGGGATTGGGTTTGTCGCTCGCAAAAAGAATTATTGAAGAATATCACAAAGGGAAGATAAAAGTTCTAGAAAGTGAACTGAATAAAGGCACTACCTTTAAAATTTCCCTGCGGAAGATTTAGAACTTTTTCAGGATTGTCCTTAGCTCATCAGGAATCCTGAAGGTTTTGTTTTCGTCGAAATCGTAGCAAACTACTACATCTTCACCTTCAGCACATATTTCATTATTTTCATTCAGGATGACATGATTCAGACTAAAACTGGAATTCTTCATTTCACCCAGCATTGTTTTCACGATAGCCTTGCCGGGGTAATAAAGTGATTTTTTAAAATTACAATGTGTAGAAACAAGCATGGTTCCTCTATTTATGTTATTGTAACTCTCATAAATACCGGTAGCTTCCCAAAAATTTACACGCCCAGATTGGAGATAACGCATATAAGAAACGTTATTTACATGCTGATAAAGATCTAAATCGCTCCAGTCAATACGAATTTCCAGGCTGAGTTTAAAATCAGGTAAATCCACTAGAGCTCCACATTTTCCTTAATGGCATCTGCCATTTCCTGAAATTCTTCTTCTGTCATTTCCTGCTTCCTGGAAAAATCCATGTCCTGCATACTGTTCAATGGGATCAAATGGACGTGTACATGAGGTACTTCCAGACCAACCACTGCCATTCCCACTCTTTTACAGGGAACTGTTTTTTCCAATCCTAGCGCAACTTTTCGTGAAAAGCGCATTAACTCCTGATACATCTCTTCTTCTAGATCAAAAATTTTATCTACTTCTTTCTTGGGTATACAGAGAGTATGGCCTTTTGCATTGGGGCTAATATCCAGAAATGCTAAAAACTGACTATTTTCAGCTACTTTATAAGCAGGAGCTTCACCTTTTGCTATTTTAGAAAATAAACTGGCCATAACTATATTATTTTTACTTGTTAGTTCCTATAAAATTAAAAATCCTTTCCGTAATTCTTAGTTAAAGAACATGAAAAGGATTTTCTATTTTAGTAAGAATTTAACTATTCCCTCCAAATTTCCAGGATATCGAATTTCATTGTGCCGTTAGGCACCTGAATTTCTGCTGTGTCACCAACTTTTTTACCAAGCAGGCCTTTTCCAATAGGAGAATCTACAGATATTTTTCCCGATTTTAAATCAGCTTCGCTTTGCGCGACCAGCTTATAATTCATTTCAGCACCATTCGTCTGATTTTTGATTTTCACATAAGAATGTACTAAAGCTTTCGAGGTGTCCAACTGAGATTCATCTATTACCCTGGCATTAGCTACAATTTCTTCCATTTTAGAAATTTTCATCTCAAGCAGCCCCTGGGCTTCTTTAGCCGCATCATATTCGGCATTTTCACTTAGATCCCCTTTATCCCGGGCCTCTGCTATGGCTTCTGACGCTTTAGGACGCTCCACATCCCTTAACTGATTTAGCTCATCTCTCAATTTTTTGAGCCCTTCTGCTGTATAATAAGATACTTTGCTCATAACTTATACGTTTATATCTACAATTGAGGTTTTAGACCCTCGTTCACTTTTCAAATTTAATATCATAATGATGTTTGGTTTCTCTACTTCCCGGAAGGGCGGGAATTAACGGCATTTAAAGTTTTCATGCCATTATAAACTTTAGCTTCATTATTGAATAGAAAAAATCCCATTTTTAGGCGGGATTTCTATATTAACAAATGTAAGGAATATAAAGCTTCGGAACAATTATATTATTTTCGCATTCTAAAGATATTATCTGGAGAAAAATCATTTTCAAAAGAAAAAGCTTTACTAAAATTTAAATCACATGATAAAAAAGGCAATTTTCGGCATATTCAGTATTTTGATGTTTTTAAGCTGCACGCCTGATGATGAGTACAGGAATAATCCCAATTTGGTCGACCTAAATTTTAGGATTCAGCTAAATCTGGATCTACCGGAATATAATAATCTTCAATTTCCCGGAAATAGCTTTACTACTTACAGAGAGGGTATAAAAGGCGTTGTGGTTTACAATATTAATAACACCCAATACACCGCTTTTGAACTTAGTGATCCCAATCACCCTCCAACCGACTGCTCGGCAATGGTTGTGGAGGGAATTACAGCAAAGTGTAATTGTGATGACGGGAATGAATACAATATTATAACAGGAGAATTGACCAGCGGAACCGGACAATATTCTATGAAACCTTACAGGATCGAGCGCCGGGGAAGCATTATTGAAATTTATAATTAAGACTGAAAAAAGTAAAGGCTGAAATTTGCCAATTTTCGTACCTCATAAATTTATCAATCTCTCTTATAGCAGAAGGTTTTAGAAACCTTACAGGATAAACAAATCCTAATGTTCCAGAAACAGAAAGGTCGAAAATGGCAATTTTCGACCTTCAGCCATTTCGTTAATAAAATTCTGAAAGCTGAAAAATTCAGCTTTCAGAAGAAAAAAGATTAAAACTTCAATGTTAATCCGGCTAAAAAGTTTGTTGTCGCCTGTGGATAATATCCTGCACCGTCTAAAGTTTGTACGCCACTTGCAAAATCAGGATTTTCAACATTAAATGTGTAGTAATATCCGTTAGACACATATTCTTCATCAAAGATATTGTTTACCAGCCCTGTAAAAACAATCTCTTCAAATACAGGTGCATCCCTCCAGGTATACTGAACATTAAAATCGTTGATAAAATAGCTCTCCAACTTAGAATTTTCGGCTTCAATGTTACTCATGTACTGCTCACCTACAAATTTCGAAAGCAACTTAAGCTCCAGTCCATTTACAGGAGAATAGCCTATGATGTTGCCGGCAACAATTTCCGGAGAAAAAGATATATCCGTTTTCCCGTACTCTCTCAACTCCCCGTTAAGGGTCGAAACAAAATCTACATTTTTGTTTCGGCTAATGGCGATATTTGGCATAATTGTAAATTGGTCAGAAAGCCTGATGGTTGCGTCAATTTCCAACCCAAGACGATAACTGTTCCCGCTATTTTCACGTACAAACGCCCCAACATCATCAATTCCCCCTGTTAAGACCAATTGATTTTGATAATCCATCAAATAAAGATTGGAATTGATCTGGAAAGAAGGGCTGTTATACCTCCAGCCTAATTCGTAATCATTCAGCTCTTCGGCTTCAGGGTCTCCGTTTTCATAATCACTCCTTGTAGGTTCCCTGTGAGCACGGGCATAAGAAGCATAAAATTGGTTTTGAGTATTCATTTGATAAGTTAATCCTGCTTTGGGATTAAAAAATTCAAAAGAATCGTCTACATTAAAAGAAGTACCGTCATCAAGCAGCCCGCGCGTTTCATAATTGATCGTTCTTAACTGTAGGTCACCATAAGCGGCAAGTTCTTCAGTAATAGAAAAAGTGGCTTTCGCATAGATATTAAAGTCGGTTTTCTTTCCTGTATTATCGTAATAAAGATCAGAGGGACCGTTCTGTTTTGCAAACTGCGTGTAAATTAACTCTCCAAAATGATCTCCTACATACCTGTTCCAGCCACCTCCAAGAACGGCATCTACTTTTTCGTTTTCATAGGTTAAGCTAAAAACGGTTCCGTAGAAATCATTATCCAGCCATTCCCGCGAAACAAGATCTGAAGTAGTTACTTCTTCGCCACCTGCCGTGAAAGGTTGTAAACCAAATTCAGTTAGTGCAGCTTCTTCTTCATATTCCTGATAATATCCTCTCCCTTTCGTATAATGCAAGGCTATATTGGAAGACCAGTTTTCATTATAATCTTCATTCCATAGTAACTGATAATGATCCTGCCAGTAATTATCGGTTTGATCTTCATAAAATTGAACATTGCCATCATCATCGGTGTACATTCCGGCGGGATTAAACCTACGGTTTTCCCTTAAAGTTTCCCCATCTATCCCATACCAGGCATGGTAAGTGGTTTCGGTTCCACCAAAAGAGATCGCCTTTACCAGGGTATTATCATCTACATAAGTTCCCTGAAGAAAATAAGATTTTAACTCACTTTCTGCCCGATCTATATATCCGTCACTCCTGATTTTTGAAGCTCTTCCGGCAAATTCCCAGTGATCATCCATAAGACCTGTGCTGAATTCCAGCGTATGCTTGAAGGTATTATAAGAACCAATACTGTTCGCGAGTTGAGCTGAAGCTTCTTCCTGATAACGATCTGTAAGAATGTTCAGGCTGGCACCAAAAGCACCCGCCCCACTTGTTGAAGTTCCTACTCCACGTTGTAATTGAAGGTTTTGAACAGAAGAAGCAAAATCTCCCATGTTTACCCAAAACACCCCCTGACTTTCTGCATCGTTAAGAGGGATACCGTTCACAGTTACATTTACACGGGTTGCATCGCTCCCCCGTACTCTTATTCCGGTATATCCCACTCCTGCACCAGCATCACTTGTAGAAACCACGTTTGGCATATAGTTCATCAACACCGGAATATCCTGCCCCAAATTACGGTCTTCAATTTCTTCATTGGATAAATTGCTATAAGTGATAGGCTCTTGTGCAGATACTCTTACCGAAGAAAGGAAAACCTCATCAAGGACCTCTTCTGCAGTGCTCATATCCACATCCAGAACTTTATCCTGGTTTAAATTTACCTGAACGCGCTTCCTGTTACCAAAGGAAAAGAGAATAGTATAATCCCCTTCCTGCAATGTGAGGTAATAATTTCCATATTCATCGGTCTGTGTTCCATTACCGGTGCCGGTTGCGAAGACACTCACTCCTTCCAGAGGTGTTTCTCCTTCGGTTACCGTTCCCTGTAACGTGTAATTTTGTGAAAAAGCCTGCAGGGAGAAGAAAAGAAAGCTTAGGAAAAATAATACATTTTTCATCCGTAACTAGAATTTTACGAATAAAAGGGGCGATTATTCTTTGATTAAAAGTTGATTAAAAAAATAAATCCTGAAATTGCCTTGTGATTTCCGGCATTTTCAGGAGTACGATACACTGCGCAATTTCTTGCACTTTTCCCTTGGCAGCATTACCCGCCCAGGTTCATTGGGTATAATCTCAGCCCCCTCCCGGCGGCACCCCTTTGAGATTTGCGGCAAATGTAAACAGGTTTTTTCAATAACCAATAATTTATTTCGTTTGATTTTAATAATGTAATTTAGCAGGGATATAATTATGCGCAACACAAGACAATCCATAACATTTAAGGTAGTTGCCGGATACCTTATTTTAGCCCTGCTTGTTGGTGCTGCTACCTGGTTTGTCTACACCCAGGTAATTGCTTACACGAACCTTAGCCAGTACAACAATAGCAATAACGAACAACTTTTTATGGTGAGTGAAATCACCACCGACCTCTATGAAACTGAAAACATTAGCCGACGGTTGATCCAGACAGGGAAGGAAGAAGATGTGGAAATTTACAGCGCACAAATAGATAGCATAAGACAGAACATAATTTCACTAAAAAGTCGGTATTCAGATTCCCTGATGCAAACAGAGCTGGACAGCATTGGTAAATTACTGACGCAAAAGACGGAAAACCTTCAGGAATTACTTGAACTCAGGAAGCAGGATCGAAACACAAATTATTATTCACAGGTCCTTCAGGAGCTTAGACGGGTTGACGAATCTTTTGCTGAAAACGATTATGATAACAGGTTCACAAACCTTGAGCCGCACCAGCGAAAAGTGCTTATAAGCTGGCTGGAATATGCCAAGGAAGACAATGCTGAAACCCTTACCAACAAAACGGCAGATTCTTTAGTAAATTCTGTAAAACGGGTACTAAGTGAATTGGAGTACGCGAACCGGGAATTCCGGAAAACAGTACTGGAGAAAGAAGATCAATTACTGGACAATGACCTGATCCTTAACCAGCAACTACGGAGCCTGCTTTCTAAAATTGAACAGGAAGAGCGGGAAGCATCATTAGTACGCACAGCAAATTCTCAGGCAATGCTGGAGAGTACTTCTCAGATTATTTTCTTTGCAGGCATTGTAAGTATTATTATTATTCTGATTTTTTTAATTCTTATTTTAAAAGATATTTCCCGAAGCCAGAAGTACCGGCTGCAACTGGAAGAAGCCAAGAATTTTGCCGAAACGCTCTTAAAAAGGAGAGAGCAATTTATGGCCGCCATCACCCACGATCTACGTTCGCCGCTTACGACTGTAATAGGTTATTCAGATTTAATGAAGAAGACGAGGCTGGAAAGCAAGCAGGGTCGTTACCTGGAACAGATAAGGAAATCTTCAGATTTTATCCTGCACCTGGTAAATGATCTTTTGGACCTTTCCAAGCTTGAGGCAGGTAAAATGCTGGTAGAAAGCCTGCCATTTAATCCGAAGAATCTTATTGAAGATACTGTAAACAATAACATTCCGGCAGAAACAAAGGACGATGTTAAGGTAATTATAGAAGCTTCAGAAGAAACCGATACTGATGTACTTAGTGATCCTTTTCGTATCAAACAAATTATCGCAAACCTGGTAACCAATGCCTATAAATTTACAGAACAGGGAGAAATTCGTATAACTTCAAAGATTGTCAAGAAAGAACAAGATTGGCTGGTAATTTCCATAAAGGATACCGGGATAGGTATTTCTGAAGAAAAGCAGGAAGAGATTTTTGAGGAGTTTTCCCAGGAGAACAGTAAAATTGAAAAACAATATGGAGGAACAGGCCTGGGGCTAACAATTACAAAAAGCCTTTCCCGACTGCTGAAAGGAGACATTGAATTAAAGAGTAAACCCGGAGAGGGAAGTGAGTTTATTGTCTCCATACCAATAAAACGAATTACCGTAAAAGATCAGAAAGAAGAATTAAAACCCAAAGTAAATCCTGAAAAAGTGGACCTGAGCGGCAAAAAGGCTTTGGTCGTGGATGACGAAAATTCCCAGCTTGCTTTAACGAGCGAACTGGTAAAATCAATTGGCTTTAGTTGTGAGACCAGTGTAAACGGAAAACAGGCCCTGCAGAAATTGAAATTTGAAAAGTTTGATCTTGTATTAACAGATATTCAGATGCCCATAATGGATGGTTTCGCTCTTATCAAAGAAATAAGAGCCACACCGCAGTTAAAAGATATTCCCGCGATTGCCCTCTCTGGGCGAAAAGAAATTTCTTCAGAAACTTATCTTGATGCAGGATTTAACAAGAATCTGCTAAAGCCATACCAACCTGCCGAATTACTCAGCACAATAGCTGAAATATTTAAGGTGGAAATTCAGTCTAAGAAGCACAAGAAACAACAACAAAAAAACATTACCACTGCATATGACCTCGAAGAAATTTACCTTTTTTCCGGTGGTGATGATGAGGCTATGGAAATAATAATAAAGGCTTTTCTGGATAGCTCAAAAGAGAATGTTGCAGGACTGGAAAAAGCGTACAAGGAAGGAGATACGGAAACGTTGGGTAAAATTGCCCATAAAATGCTCCCTATGCTAAAGCAGATGAAAGCTGCTCATGTGATTCCGGTCCTGGAGAAACTTGAAAGACAGGAGGAAGTTTCAGACTCAGAAGTTGATTTGACTATCAGGGAGTTAAAACAGTTAATGAAAAGCCTTGAAACCGAGGTTACAATTTAATCCCGTATTGCTTAAGTTTGTTGTATAACGTTTTTCGGTCTATAGAGAGTATTCTTGCAGCTTTGCTTTTATTCCCACCAGATTTCTCCAGGGCATCAAGAATAAGCTGCTCTTCGTTCTTATTTCTGAACAAACTATAATCATCATCAGATTTCTCTGCAGTAGAAATTTCGTGAGGCAAAACTTTTAAAGGTATTAAATCCTCCTGCGTTAGCAACACCGCCCTTTTTACCATATTCTTTAGCTCCCTGAGGTTCCCCGGCCAGCTATAATTTTTAAAAGCTTCTATTGCCTTATCACTAAATCCCAAAACATTCTTTTCCAGTTCAGCATTAGCTTCATCCAAAAAGTGTTCTGCAAAGATCATCAAATCGTCTGTGCGCTCTTTTAAAGACGGCACCTGTATGGAAAATTCATTTAACCGGTGATACAAATCTTCCCTAAATTCTCCTTCTTTTACTGCCTGAGCGAGATCTTCATTAGTTGCCGTTACCACCCTTATGTCTACTTCTATTTCATTATTACTCCCTACCGGCTTTATCCTTCTTTCCTGAAGCGCCCTTAAGAGCTGTACCTGTAGTTCGTAACTTAGATTACCTATTTCGTCAAGAAACAAGGTTCCGCCGTTGGCAGCCTGAAAATGACCTGTTTTATCATTAATAGCACCGGTAAAGGAACCTTTTAAGTGACCAAAGAATTCACTGGAAGCTATTTCTTTTGGAATAGCCCCACAATCTACAGCAATAAATGGCGCTGCTTTCCTTTTACTCTGGTTATGGATACTTTTTGCTACCTGCTCTTTTCCGGTTCCGCTTTCTCCCATTATAAGAACAGACATGTTTGTTGGTGCTACCAGCTCGATATAATCATTGAGCTTATTGGAAGCATCGCTCACCCCTTTTACAAAACTACTACCTTTAAAAGAACTCTTAGCAGCTTTCTTTTCCGGCGGGCGCGAAGGCTCCTCCTGCTTAAAAGATCGCACTGAGTTGTGGTCCAGTGCATTTTTAATTGTCTGTAAAATCGATTCCGGCCTAAAGGGTTTGGATACGTAGTCAAAAGCTCCATATTTCATTGCCTGCACAGCCATACTAATTTCTGCATAGCTTGTCATTACTATAACTTCTGTTTCTTTGTTAGCAGCTTTTGCTTCTTGAAGTATATCCAGCCCATTATCATCTGGAAGACGCACATCGGTAATTACCATATCAAATTTAATGGCAGAAATTTTTTTATAAGCCTCTGCAGCAGAAAAAACCAGTTCTACATTATAATCCCTTTTTACTAAAAAGGTTTTTAACATTGTTCCAAAAGCAACGTCGTCTTCTACCAGGAGAATTTTTGCCATAGTTATTGAGAAAGTATACTTACAAAGTTAACAATCTTTGCATCATACGATTTTAAAATCGGACATAAAAAAAGAGGTCCTTCGTAAAAAGACCTCTTTTCTACAATTGTAAATTATATTATAACTTAGAATTGTTAATATCCATTTGCCGGATGAAGGGATGAGAAAAAATCCTTTCATAATTCACCTAGCAAAATAAAGAAATGTTCCTGGTGTTAGTTTTTAGTTGTTGGTTTTCGGAAAAAATCCGAAAAGAACATTTCTTCATTTCATCTGTCGGGATAACAACTTTTAATTGTTATTATTCTCTGTCCATCCGTTGCTGAAAGAGTCGGCTTCTCTTAAATTCCAGCATTTAAAAAATTATAAGAAAAATAAAAACGTTTACTCTTGTTTTTCTTCGATCCAATTACCATCAGCATCAGCTACTACATTTTTGGATTCTCCATCTACGTTAATAGCAATTTTGTAAACCTTTTTCCCTTCATCATCTGTCTTTACCCAAGCCTCTTCTGTAGTGGCTCCTTCAAAATCCTTAATAACCGCTACTTTTACAGCTTGAGGTAAAGCCATAATCTCAATTGTTTGAAAATCATCAGTTTGCTGCTCTTGCTCTACTTCCACTATTTCTTCTTCCATATCGGTAGCCTGGGCCTGGATATCATTAGTTGATATTAAAAAGGCGGCAGCTGCAATTAAACTTAATCCTAGCTTTTTCATAATTCATTATGTTTAAGTTAATGTATTTTCATAAGTGGAAAAATTATACCAAAATCACATACAGGATTTTAAAACACTGATTACCAATAAAATAACTTATTACAATAAAAGAAATTATATAATTTTATGTAGAACATCCTGCGAATTAAGAAAATCTTATGTAGAAAAGGCTCACACATTCTTAATGGTCCGCAAATAAAAAGAGGCTCTTGTGAAGCCTCTTTCTAATCCGAAAATCTAAATAATTCGACAATTCTCTTGATCAAATTAATTAAATCAATTTATCTATCTAACCTGATTACCAGAATGAAAAGATTGTACCATCTATAACAGTTACATTTTAATTCTATCAATTTAATGATTATCAGCGATTTAGCAATTTTACAATAACCTTATATCTAAAAAGAACCTGTGGAAAAGTGTGATTAACTCTACACTTATGTGGAAATTTTTCACGTTCTATTTTAGAGGATCTTTACGATTTGCCTTTTTTTCAGAATTTATCTTCTTTTTCTTTAATCTTTTCATTTTGGAAGCTTTTGAAGGCCTTGTTTTTTTCCTAACTTTCGCCTTTTTCAAAGAATCCTCAAGAATATTAAAGAACCGCTGCGAAACATATTCTTTATTTTTATGTTGACTCCGGGATTCATCACTCTGCAGAATAAGAATATTCTCTTTTGTTAGACGAGATTCCAACTTCTTAAGAATTCTTGTTTTTTCTTCTTCAGAAATTCCAGAAGATTCCTCTACATCAAAATGGAGCTCCACCTTAGATGCTGTCTTATTTACGTGCTGCCCTCCCGGACCAGAACTTTTAACGGCTTTATAGTTTAATTCCCTGAGTAACTGCTCCCGGTTCAATATTTCTAATTTACCTGATGGGACTTTTTAAGAAGATCTGCCACGCTTTTTACAGGATTAAACGTAGAAACAGGCACCTCAACAAAAACAGTATTCCATTTTGCCATTGCACCGTTCCATAAGCCGGGGCGTTCTAAAGCTTTTAAAGGCTTTCCGTCTTTTGTTTTATCTGCAATAAAACTAGTCTTTGGATCTACATAATGATTAAGGTCAAAAGAGTTCCCATTGTAATCTTTTAGTCCGCAGACGATATCCACCGGATTGAAATGAGTGGCTTCCCGAGCTGTTTTTAATTGTTCAGGATTATCCTGATCTATTTGTGCACCTTCTATAATCTGCAGTGAAATTTCATCATTTTCGTCCCTTACCAGAAAAGGACCTCCTCCAGGCTCACCTTCATTTTTAACCATGCCGCCTACTCTTAGCGGACGATTAATCCTGTCCTTTAGATACTCAATTTTTTCTTCGGAAGAAAGGCTGTCAAATTTCCCTTCCAGACTTCTGAAAAGTTCATTTTGAAGAAACTCTGAAATATTTTTAATTTCATCTTCAGAAACATTTCCGGAGTCCAGTTTATTTAAATAACTAAAGCATTTTTCCTGAAGTTTCAATAATTTTCCTCCAAGCATTTTCTTATAGTGAACCACCTCAGGAATATTATCTTCAGTCACTACATTATCTATATTCTTTAGAAAAGCAAGATCTGCTTTTTGATTGTTGAGATTCTCTATAAGGGCGCCGTGACCTCCGGGACGGAAGAACAAATCCCCTTCTTTTGTTCGAAATGGCTCATTATTATCATCAACTGCAATAGTATCTGTTTTAGGATCCTGAAAAGAATAGGATACATCAAATTTTACTCCTGCTTTTTCTTCAGCTCTTTCTTTAATATTTTTAAACTCCAGCTTAAATTTATCCTGATGCTCTTCAGAAATGGTAAAATGCACTTTCGCAACTCCGTCAACCGCAATATATTCCGCCGCTTCAATTAGGTGCTCTTCAAAAGCTGTTCTTAAACCAGACTTGTACTTATGAAAAGGAACAAGTCCCTTTGGGTAATCACTTAAATCCAACCCGTCTTCAAACAGCATGTTTTTTACAATAGCCAGATGTTGCTCATCATGAGAAAGTTCATCAAAATTTTCTGTATTCTTTCGGGCATAGTCGAGCGCAAGGCTGTAAAAAGGAAGCTGATCTATTTTTTCAAAAAACTTCTGAAGTTTTTCATCATCCTGTTTATCCAGATAGGAGCGCAAACCTTCTTTTGAAGGATCAAACTCATCTACAAAATTATGTAAAGCTTTAAACATTCTTGTTGCAGCTCCAGAGGCAGGCACGAATTTTATCACCTCCAGTTTTTCCTTTTTAGAATCGTACAGAGAAATAAATTCCTGCTTCTCGTCTTCAGAAAACGCAAAAATCCCCTTACCGGCAGTTGCTGCTTCGCTTATATCTACCTTAATATTTCCTCTTTTAAAAATTTTTACCTGGTCTTCTACTTCCTGTTCGCTGATCCCTTTTTCTTTAATCTGCGCAGTATCTTTTTCGCTGAGCTTCACTTTTTAATTTTTAGTTGGTTATTAATAATTGAAACAGCAGTTTTAAAACGTTCTTCTTCATTACCTTTTAAAACCACAAACGGCTTATTATTCTGCTCAAGTGCAGCTTTAAACCGTTGAAACATCCCAATGCGATCATCTGGTTTATCCCGAAGATCATCGGGCGTCCATTCCACATCAATATACGTTAAAAAATATAAATCGTAGTGGTGGTTTAACGCATGTTTAAGAAGTAACGGCGGACAAAACCCATCGTAGTAAGCTTCAGCATAAACTTTTAGCTCCAGCAAATCGGTATCACAAATAAGTAAATCTTCCGTAACGGCAGCCAGGTCATTTTCTCTTTTCATCTGCCCTTCTGCAATCGGGATTAAATCTTCTGGTTGACAAATCTCTCTATTTTCGTCCCATTTCTTCTGAAGATATTCCCTCATATATTCCTTTACCCATGGGGTGCTGTAATGCGCAGCCAATTGGGAAGCAAGAGTAGTCTTTCCTGTAGATTCAGGACCAAATAACACTATTTTTATGCAGGACGCAGATCGTTGCGCAAGTCTTTCTTCCATGCTCTATAACCGTAAATGGCAATTATTGTGAAAATTAAGTATTGAATTGCGGTAAAAGTGAGGCCTTTATAGAAGTACAAGGGCACTGAAATGATATCTCCAATAATCCAGAAAATCCAGTTTTCAATTTTCTTTTTGGCCATCTGCCACATTCCCACGAAAAATATTGCGGTGGTAAAAGTGTCTACATAAGCGGTCCAGTCTGTCCATTTCTCAAAATATTCGTAAACCAGGAAAACGAAAAGCAAAGTCCCCAAAAAAATGAACAGTGCCTGCCAGTTTTCTCTTCTGGTGGTATTTGTGATTGGGGTAAAATGGGTAGCATCTACCTTTCTAGTCCAAATGTACCAGCCATAAATACTCATGGAAAAATAATAAGCATTAATCATCATGTCTCCCAAAAGACCATACACAGCAAGAATATAGACAAATAGAGCGGTACTGATTATCCCGGTAGGATAAACCAAAATATTATTATTCTTGGAATAAACAACACTTAAAAATCCAAAAAACACCCCAATAAGTTCCAGAACAAGAAGATGCGTAGGTATCCCGTAATATTGACCAAAGAAGAAATCAAAAATCGGCTGCATAATCGCTTAGGTTTGATTTCACAATTTTTATGTGTATCAGTCCACGTTCTATAGCTTCAAAGGCAGCTTTTATTTCTCTATTTAAAAGTTGCATTACCTCATCATAGTCTCCATAAACCTGCGTGCTTAACGGATTCTCCTTGATTGTTAATCCTGAAGCTCTTAATTTTTTAATGAAATCGATAATTGCAGGTTCGTAATTATCCTGAAGTGGCGTGAGAGTAAGTTCAACTGAAATTTGCATACCTTATAATTTCTTCAAAGGTAAAAGTATAGGAAAGAAATCTGATATAAAATCTTAATTTTCCGGGGATAGTCAATTTCTGCTGAAGGTTAGTTTTTGAGCTCTTGAAAACGCAAAAAACCTTCTAAAATAGTATTTAGAAGGTTTTCTAATTTCCAAAACAAAGGCTGAAAATTGCCAATTATCGGCCTCTTTTCAGCATATTCGTAACGGATTTATTTCTTATCTTTCTTATCCTCTTTGTCTATCCAGTTACCCTGCGCATCTGCATACACTTCCTTAGTTTCACCTTCTTCTGTAAAAAGTACAAGCTTATATTTTTTCTCTCCGTCTTTTTCCATCACATGAGCTTCAGAAACGGTAGCTCCCATAAAGTCAGTTTCAATAGCCTGACTAACTTCGCCCGGTAAATCCTGCTCCTCAACCTGTTTCCAATCTTCTTTTTGATGCATTTTCTGTTCAGTAGTCATCTGCTCCTGATTCTCACTTGTCACCTGAGCTGTTGCTGATTCTACTGAAAAAAACATAGCTCCTCCAATTACTGCTGTCATTACAAATCTTTTCATCATTTTCAAATTTAAAGTTAGTGATTGTTTCGTATTGATATATTAGAAACAACTATTCCAATTTATAGAGATTACCTCTTAACCCTCTAAATTTGAGGGCTTCACATTTAATTATGAATATTTAAAATGTTGAAATCTGTAATTTCTCCCCACATTTGTGTTGAAATTATCTACAGATGTGAAGCGCCTGTACCATGTACCATTAAGGCGTCAAAAAAGATTATAACTGCACGAAATTATTACCCTCAAACGCAGTCCCAATTACCACAATATCAGCTCCCGCATCATAAGCTTCCTGAAGTTGTTCTTTGCTGCGTATTCCACCACCTACTATCAGTGGAATCGTAACCGTTTTTTTTACTTCGGAAATAATTGCAGCTCCCACAGGGATTTTTGCTCCACTTCCGGCTTCCAGGTAAACCAGGTTTTTTCCTGAAAATTCGCCTGCCAAAGCTGTTTCAGAAATTAAATTTACTTCGCACCGGGACATAGGCTGCGTTTTGCTCACCCGCTGTACCGCAGATTCTTTGCCGCCGTCAATAAGAATATAGGCTGTGGGAAGGATTTCAAGGCTCGAAAATTGCAACCTGGGAACCGACTTTATTTGCTGCCCAATCAAATATTCCGGATTTCTTCCGGACAGCAGGCTCAAAAACAAAATAGCATCGGCTTCTTCAGTAATTTGTTCGTGGCTCCCGGGAAATAATATTACCGGTAACTCTGAATGCTGTTTTAAAGCTTCAACTGTTTGCTCTGTTTGCTGTGCTGTGGCGGTGCTTCCTCCCACAAGGAGATAACTGGCATTTTGAGGCATCCGCTTTAAAAAGGCTTCAGCTTTGTTATTATCAAAATTTTCAGGATCTATTAAAATGCATAGCAATTTCTCACCTCGTGAAGCTGACGCTAAAATTTCAGAATAAATAGAAGTCATTAATCGTTAAACTTCATATTTTCAGTAGAACGAGAGGCATAAACGCAGGTAAAACCTTCAAATTCTAAAAATTCAAGATCAAAATGTGCAGTATAACCTTTATAAAAGCTTTTTCCGGTGGTGGCGTTGGCTTCAAAGTCGAAATCTGTAATATCTATATGGTGTAAAAAGCTCAATCCCGGTTCTGCCTGTAGCTTATAAATAGATTCCTTCGCTCCCCAAACAATCGTGAGTTTTCGCACAAGCGCATCTTCGTTGGCCAATGTATGATACTCCTTTAAAGGTGTGAATTTATTGGCAATTTTCAGGATTTTATCGCGCTGCTTTTCAATATCGATTCCCACTTCTTTATCGCTAACAATAATTCCGGTAAAAGTAAAAGAATGTGTGATCGAAATATATTTTCCGTCTTTGAGGTGCGGTTTGCCCAGGTCATCGTAATATAAATCATTGTCTGTATACCCGGCTTCAGCCAATAGATGCCTGATGCTCATAAATCCTCGCCGGTGAATTTCAGATTTCATACCGTTAACCCTTTCCCGGCAATGTGGGGTAAGTTCTATGCCTTTACTAAGCCATTCCAGTGATTCTTCAATCTTCCAAATGAGGACTTTAGTGCGCTCATCAACTGTTATTGTTTTGTAAAGTGACATGAAATTTTCTTATATATTACTTACTTTTGCAACTTAACAGTTACTATAATCAAATATAATAATATGTCCACTAAAACGGTGCCTTATACGGCATATAAAGTAAAAGATATTTCCCTGGCTGCCTGGGGAAGAAAAGAAATTGAGCTCGCTGAAGCCGAAATGCCAGGCCTGATGTCACTTAGGGAAGAATTTAAAAATGAGCAGCCATTAAAAGGGGCCAGAATTGCCGGATGTTTACACATGACAATTCAAACGGCCGTTCTTATTGAAACTCTTGTTTCTTTGGGAGCTGAAGTTACCTGGAGTTCCTGTAACATTTTTTCTACACAAGATCAGGCTGCCGCTGCGATTGCTGAAGCTGGTATTCCTGTTTATGCTTGGAAAGGGATGACAGAGGAAGAATTTAACTGGTGTATCGAACAAACGCTTTTCTTTGGTGAAGATCGCAAACCTTTAAATATGATTTTGGATGACGGTGGAGATCTTACCAATATGGTATTCGACAAATATCCTGAATTAGCTGAAGGAATTCGTGGACTTTCAGAGGAAACCACTACTGGTGTTCACCGTTTGTACGAACGGATGAAGAAAGGAACACTTCCTATGCCTGCTATTAACGTAAACGATTCTGTTACCAAGTCAAAATTCGACAATAAATATGGTTGTCGAGAGAGTGCGGTAGATGCCATACGTCGTGCTACAGATGTGATGCTTGCAGGAAAACGTGTAGTTGTTTGTGGATATGGAGATGTTGGGAAAGGAACCGCCCAGTCTTTTAAAGGAGCCGGATCTATTGTTACTGTTACAGAAATTGACCCTATTTGTGCTTTACAGGCTGCTATGGATGGTTTTGAAGTTAAAAAACTCGAAAATGTATTGCCAAAAGCAGATATTGTAATTACGACTACAGGAAATAAAGATATTGTGCGAGGTGAACATTTTGAAGCGATGAAGGATAAAACCATCGTTTGTAATATTGGCCATTTTGACAATGAGATCGCGGTTTCCTGGCTAAACGAGAATTATGGCGATACTAAGGATGAAATTAAGCCTCAGGTAGATAAGTATACCATCAATGGTAAAGATATTATTCTTCTTGCTGAAGGTAGACTGGTAAATTTAGGTTGTGCCACAGGACATCCAAGTTTTGTAATGAGCAACTCTTTCACCAACCAGACTCTGGCTCAAATTGAACTTTGGAATCATTCCGATAAGTATGAAAATGAAGTTTATATGCTTCCGAAGCATTTAGATGAAAAAGTAGCTGCACTTCACCTTGAAAAAATCGGAGTTGAGCTAACTGAACTTTCTAAAGAACAAGCCGATTATATTGGTGTGGAAGTAGAAGGACCATTTAAGCCGGAATATTATAGATACTAGACGTGAGACGTGAGACGTGAGACGTGAGACGTGAGACGTGAGACGTGAGACGTGAGACGTGAGACGTGAGACGTGAGACGTGAGACGTGAGACGTGAGACGTGAGACGTGAGACAAAAATAAAAAATCCTGTTCGGAATATTCTGAGCGGGATTTTTTTTATTGTAGGATTTTCAAAGCGGCATTTCCAAATTGGCAATTATCAGCCTGTAGTTTCACCACGAATCCACGACTATTCTCTAAAATTTTTCCGTAGAAAAATATTTCAGAAAGTTGATCCTGATTCTTATATCCTGTTTAATGTTTCAGTTTAGGATGAAGGTTGTAAAATAGCAAATATCGACTTGTAGTTTCACCACAAATCCACGACTATTCTCTAAAATTTTTCCGTAGAAAAATATTTCAAAAAGTTGATCCTGATTCTTATATCCTGTTTAATGTTTCAGTTTAGGATGAAGGTTGTAAAATGGCAAATATCGACTTGTAGTTATTAGTTAAGGGTTACTTAAGCATAAAAAAGCCTTCAGTTTTCACTGAAGGCTTTTTATATCTCTTAAAAAGAAATCTAATTATGCTTCAAACGGTTCGATAGAAACGTAAGATTTATTATCTCTCTTTTTAGTAAATTTTACAAGGCCATCTACTCTGGCATGTAAAGTATGATCTTTTCCTGCGTACACATTCTCACCTGGATTGTGTGCAGTACCTCTTTGTCTTACAATGATATTTCCGGCTACGGCAGCTTGTCCTCCAAAGATCTTTACACCTAAGCGTTTCGATTCTGATTCCCTACCGTTCTTGGAACTACCAACTCCTTTTTTGTGAGCCATCTTATATAAGTTTTAGTTATATTATTAAAATTAGCTTAATGCAGCAACCAATTCTGCTTTCTTCATTGAAGAATATCCTTCAATGTTTTTGTCTTTTGCCATCTCTCTCAATTCAACAACAGTTTTGCTGTTTAAATCACCAGATTGATCGTTAGACTTAGCTTTAGTCTCTTCTTTCTTTTCGGTTTTCTCAGAAGAAGAAGATTTCTTACCACCTTTTAAAGTAATATCTTCAATCAGAATTTCTGTTAAAGATTGACGATGTCCATTCTTTACACGGTAACCTTTACGTCTCTTCTTTTTGAAGACGATTACTTTGTCCCCTTTAAGGTGACGTGTAATCTTTGCTCCAACAAGAGCACCTTCTATAGCCGGGGCGCCTAAAGTAACATCGTCACCATCGCCGGTAAGAAGAACATTTTCAAAAGAAATGCTGTCTCCTTCTTTTCCCGCCAAACGGTTTACAAATACTTTTTGGTCTTTTGCAACTTTAAATTGCTGCCCTGCTATCTCTACAATTGCGTACATAGCGTATTAAATTAATTATTTAAATAAGATTGTGCTTATTTCAAGCGGGTGCAAATATACTCTTAAATAATTAATTGACAAAGTCTTTCCTGTTTTTACAAATTTAATTTAAAGTGTATGTTCTTTACCTTCTTCTGTATTTCTGGAAACTTTGTGCAACTGTGTCCACGCAAAGGTAAGGACAATGGTACTGGCAAAGCCGGCCAGCGCAACTCCTACTAACAAAAAGCCTACAGTAGAAGACCAATCGATCACCCACACCGGCATAGACTCCTCCATAAAATTAGTATCTATTTCTGTGGCATAGATCAGGAAAAAAGCCGTAAATATAGCAGTAGCAAGAAATCCGGCAGTTAGACCCACCATAAAACTTTTCCTAAACTTAAATTTTGCCCCCACTTCCTTTTTATAGCCTGAAATGGCCAAATACAGGCCCCCTCCTAATATAACCATGTTAAGTATACTAAAGGCAGGATATTGATGTAATCCAAAAATAGACAATATCAAAAAGTAAACTATTAGAGCGGCTGCAATACCGAGTCCAAATTTTATTGGTGTACTTATTTTATCCATCATTATTTAGTTTTTGCCAAGTAAATTTGGGGAAAAACTGGCATTTTATGCCTTAAGGGCTTGTTAATTTTCTTTTGGAGCCTAATAAAAGCAGGGGGTATTCAATTAAAAAATTTTACTGTAACAAATTAAGCTTTTCAATTACTTATATTTAGACATTAATAAAAAAACCACTTTAAAAATGATCCACAAGATTAAAACCACCGCCATCGCCCTCTTATTAGGGTTCTGTGCAATTGGACAGGAGGTAGAGTATACCGAATATAACCTGGACAATGGATTACATGTAATTTTACATCAGGACAATACAGCTCCTGTAGCTACGGTTGGCGTGATGTATCACGTAGGCGCTAAAGACGAAGAAGCAGGTCGTTCTGGCTTTGCTCACTTCTTTGAGCATCTTTTATTCGAAGGCACCGAAAACATTGAACGCGGAAAATGGTTTGACATTGTCGCTGCCAATGGCGGTAGTAATAATGCGAATACCACGCAGGACCGAACTTATTATTACGAAACATTTCCTTCTAACAACCTGGAGCTTGGTCTATGGATGGAATCTGAACGAATGCTCCACCCGGTTATAAATGAAATTGGTGTAGAAACTCAAAATGAAGTTGTAAAGGAGGAGAAACGTTCCCGTATAGATAACGCCCCTTATGGTAAAATCATCTACTCTACCGGTATCAACAAATACGTTTTTGATAAGCATCCTTACAAAAACTCTGTAATTGGCACCATGGAAGATCTGGATGCAGCCGAGCTTGATGAATTCAAAGCTTTTTTTGATAAATATTACGGACCAAATAACGCAACTTTAGTTGTTGCCGGGGATATTGATATGGAAAAAACTAAAGATCTGATCGATAAATACTTCGCCGGAATCCCTGAAGGAAATGAAGTCGAGCGAGTTTCAATTGAGGAAGAACCCATTACAGAAACTATTACAGCGACAGAATATGATAGTAACATTCAAATTCCTGCAAAACTATTTGTTTACCGTACACCTTCTATGGTAGAAAAAGATGCTTATGTTTTAGATATGATTTCTTCTATTCTTACAGATGGCAGAAGCTCCAGGATGTATAAAAAAATGGTAGACGAAGAAAAAACTGCACTTCAGGTGTTGGCTTTCCCCAGATCTCAGGAAGATTATGGAACCTATGTAATGGGTGCTCTTGCTTTAGGGGAAACCCCTTTAGATACTCTTGCCACTTCCATGGATGAAGAAATTGAAAAACTTCAGAACGAGTTAATTTCAGAAAAGGAATATGAAAAACTTCAGAATAAATTTGAAAATCGCTTTGTAAATTCCAATAGCAGCATACAAGGTATTGCTTCTTCACTCGCCACTTACAATGTACTTTACGGTGATACGGACCTTATTAATAAAGAAATTGAAATTTACAGGGATATTACCAGGGAAGATATTCAAAGGGTTGCCAATGATTATCTTAACGAGAATCAGCGCTTAGAACTGGATTACCTTCCGGAAAGCGAAAAGGAATAACTTAAAAAACTTATAGAATGAAATTTAATATACTCACATTATTTATAGCCTGCTTTTTGACCACAGCGACAATTGCGCAGGTAGACCGGTCTAAACAACCTGAACCGGGACCGGCACCAAAGATCAATCTTGGACAGCCTGATGAATTTACATTAGACAACGGTTTAAAAGTTATGGTTGTAGAAAATCACAAGTTACCAAGAGTTTCTGCTTCTTTAATAATAGACAATAAGCCTCACGCAGAAGAAAAACCGGCTACTTCTGCCCTCGTTTCTTCCCTATTGGGAACAGGAACAGAAAACATGTCTAAAGACGCTTTTAACGAAGAAATCGATTTCCTGGGAGCTGATATTGGTTTTGGATCAGAAAGCGCTTATGCGCGGTCTCTCTCCAAGTTTTTCCCACGGGTAATGGAACTATTGGCTGAAGGAGCTTTAAGGCCAAAATTTACCCAGGAAGAATTTGAAGCTGAGAAAAATAAACAAATCGAAAGTTTAAAGTCTTTTAATAAAGACGTAGGCTCAATTGCAAGCCGTGTAAGTGCAGCTCTAGCCTATGGAGTTAATCATCCTTATGGTGAATTTGCCACCGTGGAAAATACTGAAAAAGTTTCTTTAGAAGACGTGGAAAGCTTTTATAAAAGTTACTTCAAACCTGCCAATGCTTACCTTGTAGTAGTTGGTGATATTGAAACTGCTGAAGTGAAAGAACTGGCCGAAAAAAACTTTGGCAACTGGGAAGCCGGAGCTCCAAATGAGCATGATTTACCTGTTGTTACGAACGTTGACGAAACACAGATCAACCTGGTTGATATGCCAAATGCGGTACAGAGCGAACTAAGACTTCAGAATACAATAGACCTTAAAATGTCTGATGCAGATTACTTTCCTGTTCTGGTTGCCAATCAAATCCTTGGTGGTAGTTTTGGCAGTTATCTCAACATGAACCTAAGAGAAGATAAAGGCTACACCTATGGAGCAAGAACCAATACAGGAGCCGACAAATATGCCTCCAGATTTGTTGCCCAGGCCAGTGTCAGGAACGCAGTAACCGATAGCGCAATTGTAGAGTCTCTAAAAGAAATTAGAAGAATTAAAACAGAGCCCGTAGATGCTGAAATGCTGGAAAATGCAAAAAGTAAGTTTGCAGGTGACTTCGTTCTGGATCTTGAGCAGCCTTCTACCATTGCCAGTTATGCCTTAGACATAAAGACTAATGATCTCTCAGAAGATTTTTACGAAAATTTCCTTCAAAACATCAATGCAGTTACTGCAGAAGACATCCAACGTGTAGCCAATAAGTATTATCAAACCGATAATATGAGAATCATAGTGGCCGGTAAAGCTTCAGAAATTGGTGAAAACCTTGAGAAAATTGAATTTGAAGGAAAAACAATTCCTGTAAAGTATTACAACAAACTTGGTGTAGCGACCGAAAAACCTCAGGCCAAAGAAGTTGATGCTTCTGTAACTGTAGAAAAGGTTTATGAAGATTATATTGAAGCCATTGGCGGACGTGATGCTGTTGAAGAAATAGAGAGTGTGGTAATGAAGGCTGAAGCTTCTGTACAGGGAATGACTTTAAACCTGGTTCTAAAAAGAACTATGGACGGTAAATTAAATCAGGAAGTATCTGTTGGTGGAAATGTAATGAGTAAACAAGTATTTGATGGTGCAGCAGGATTTGTTGTGGCACAGGGACAAAAAATACCTTACAACGAAGAGCAGATAACAGCTGCTAAAGTAGATGCCAATCCTTTTCCTGAACTGGAAGCAGGAGATGCTACTTTAGAAGGAATTGAAACCGTTGAAGGAGTTGATGCTTATGTAGTTGCCCTGACCGAAAACAACAAAGCATACTACAGTGTAGACAGCGGATTAAAAATACAAACTGTACAAACTGTTTCCCAGGCAGGACAAACAATGTCTATCCCAACAGGATATAGTGACTACCAGGAAGTGGAAGGCGTAAAATTTCCTTTTAACCTAACCCAGGCCGCAGGTCCTCAGACTTTTGAGTTTGATGTAACTGAAATCCTGATAAACGAAGGAGTAAGCGAAGCTGACTTTCAGGAATAAAAATTTTTGCTAATGTTAGATGAGTCGGTTTTCTTAGGAAAATCGGCTCTTTTAGTTTTGAACGGACCTGCCCTACTAAAGAAAATCCTTAAAAATCTGGAAAAATTCAGAACCTATTTCCACTCCAGGCTTTCCATGAGGTACCTGATATCCTTTTTAAGATAATCTGCCGCCGGAACAATCGAATCGTAGTTAGGCTGACTTTCAAAATAAACCGAGCCAGTAAGAAAATGATTGGTACTATCTGTTAAATAAAACTGAGCCTGTGAGGCTGCATTTCCCGACACTTCGTAAAACATACCATACGTATTGCGTATATCATTGGTATAAATATCACCTTCTATAGCATCGGCCTTAATGGTATGCTGCAACGGTAATTTTTGAGCGTCCCGAAGTAGAGAGTCAAGATTGTTATTAATCTTTTGATAGGTGAGATAAATAGCTCCGCTCATTAACTCGTAATCAAGATTTATCCAGCAGGGAGTATTTGTAAGAGCAGGAGAAATAGTGGCCAGCTCGTTCTTTTCAAAAGAATATGGACAGCCAATATCCATTCGGGAATATTCAGCTTCAGGATATTCCAGCGCTAAAAAACCTTTCGGTTTGGGCTGGGGATCATCTGCACATGCAAATAAAACTATCGACAGGCTTAAGAATAACATTCTTCTTAGGTTCATATCGGTGCTATATTCAGTTTTATTTGTTTAATGCGCCTATCATCTATCACTTCTACTTTAAAAGTATAATTAAGAAAGATAATTTCATCATTTTTCTTAGGAAACCCGCCTGAGATTTCCAGTAAAAATCCTGCTAATGTCTCTGCTTCTCCCCGTTGTTCCTCAAAAGCAATAGGATCCTCAAGTTTTATGATCTTGTAAAAATCCTTTAAAGAAGTTTTCCCTTCAAAAATGAAATTGTTTTCGTCGAGCTTAGAAAAAATCAGATCTTCATCATCAAATTCATCGCTTATATCACCCACAATTTCTTCTATTATATCTTCAAGAGATATTAAACCACTGGTTCCTCCATATTCGTCCACGACTATTGCAAGGTGATTTCTTTTACTCTGGAAATCGTTTAATAAATCATCCAGCTTCTTGTTTTCAGGTACAAAATAAGGTTCTCTTAAAAGTTTAGTCCATTCATACTCCCGTTCGTTTATATACGGAAGCAAATCCTTTACATAAAGAATCCCTGAAACATTATCTATATTCTCCTTGTAAACCGGAATTCTGGAGTACCCATTCTCGATAATGGCAGGTATAATTTCCCTGTAAGCATCGGCTTCGTTAAGAGCGAAAATGTCCATTCTGGGACGCATCACCTGTTTTGTATCTGTATTTCCAAAGGAAACAATACCTTTTAAAATCTTCTGTTCTTCCCTTGTAGTATCTTCTTCACTGGTTAACTCCAGCGCCTGTGAAAGATGATCAATACTTATAAAAGATCTTTTTCTACCAAACTTATCCTGAATATATAAAGTAACCGCACGCATGGGAGTATTGAGAGGTGAGAAAAAAGTATCCAAAAAATTTATTGGATAGGCCATGATATTAGAAAACTTCACATTGTTCCTGCTTGCATAGACTTTGGGAAGTATTTCACCAAACAACAAAATAAGAAATGTGACCAGACCTACTTCTACTATTAACCTGAAATCGATGCCCATTATTTCCATATTTGTTTCTCCAAACATCTCTGTTACAAGAGAATCAAAAAGAAGCACTATAGCAATGTTAATAAAATTATTCGCGACCAGGATGGTAGCCAATAATTTCTTGGGTTTATCCAGAAGTTTTATTACAATTTCCTGCGTCTTTGTCCTCTTTCCGTCTTCTGTAACAAAGTTTGCCGGTGTAAGGGAAAAAAAAGCAACTTCAGCACCAGAGATTAGTGCAGAGCATAGCAATAGCAGTAATAAGAATAGGATACTTATTACATCGGTTATGTCGAAAGCGGCCCAAAGCAATAGCAAACTGGGAGGTTCCGGATCCAAAGGCAAATATTTTAGTTAAACTTAGAATGGCAAATCATCTTCCTCTTCGTTTTGACCAATCGGTTGATTTTGATTTGCAAAGTTATCATTTTTTGACTGGCTTTTTGTTCCAGACATCGGTGAATTTTGAGATTGGTTTTCTGAACTACTTTCACCTTTGGGAGTAAGAAAAGTAAACTCTGTACACTGAACTTCAGTAGAATACCTCTCATTACCCTGATCGTCCTGCCATTTACGGGTTTTTATACGCCCTTCAATGTATACTTTATCCCCTTTTTTGAGATATTTTTCGCAAATTTCAGCAGCCTTATTCCGTACCACGACGTTGTGCCATTCTGTATTATTTACTTTTTCTCCCGTAGTCCTGTTAGTATAACTTTCATTTGTAGCCAGGGGAAAACGTCCAATAACACCACCACCTTCAAAATAATGCATTTTTACATCATCTCCCGTGTGCCCAATTAGCATTACCTTGTTAAGTGTTCCTGTCATTTTTTTCTATTTTAGATATCAACTCTTCAATTACATCAATTACAATGTAAAATACTGAAAAATTTAGCGGCTTAATAAGGTGAAAGTTATAAAATTTCAAGAAAATTTTTTTCAGTAGTCCGCAGGCTCATATTCATTAAGGAAATTCTGAATTAAAACCGGAACCGGATATTTGGCAATTTTCGATACAGGAATACCATTTTCAGGTGATTTCTGCGGCTCAATTATCCAAAAACGCGCATAGATATGCTGATGAGATAATTTATGCACTACAGGTTTTTCATTATGTAACCTAATAATTGCATTTTTGCCTGTTTTCTCCCTAAATTCCTCTTCCATAAGGAATTCTGCAGCCGTAAGTTGCTTCTCCGTCTCTATTAAAGGGAATTCATATAAACCATTCCAAATCCCCTTTCCCTTTCTTTGATTTAGGAGCGTAGTATTTTCTTCGGAATGAAAAACAAGGTAATTGAAATACCGATGCCTAATTTTGCCCTTTTTCAATTTGACAGGCAGTTTGGAAATCCTGTTTTCCTTTAAAGCAAGGCAACTGCTGTTAAATGGACAGGTGGCACATAAAGGATTTTTAGGTCTGCACTGCAGCGCCCCAAACTCCATTAAAGCCTGATTAAAAGCCGAAGGATTATCCTCATCCAGCAATTCTGTTGCCAGGACCTTAAATTCTTTAATGCCTTCAGAAGAATTTATTGGCGTAGCACTGCCAAAATATCTAGCCAGGACCCGGTAAACGTTTCCATCTACCACTGCCACCGGCTCATTATAACAAATCGAAGCAATTGCACTCGCAGTATAATCTCCAACTCCTTTTAGTTTAAGCAGCCCTCTAAAATTCTCCGGAAAAACACCTCCCAGTTCATCCGAAACATACTTCGCTGTCTCGTGCAGGTTTCTCGCCCGGGAATAATATCCCAAACCCTGCCAAAGCTTTAAAACCTCCTGCTGGGAAGCCATGGCCAGGTCAAAAACAGTTGGAAAAGCTTCATTAAACCGGAAATAATAGGGCATTCCCTGCTCCACACGAGTCTGTTGCAACATAATTTCGCTGAGCCATATCTTATACGGATCTCTGGTTTTACGCCAGGGCAACTCACGCTTGTTATTCAAATACCAGTTAATCAACACCTTAGAAAACACCATACTTAAAATCATCTGCCTGCAATATAAAATCTTTATTCTGTTATTATTTAATGGATTAGGCTTGAAATATTGAAGATATAATTCTTATATTTGCCCCCTTGAAAATTCAAACCCCAATTATAAAATAGCACGAAAATGACGAAAGCAGATATCGTAGCAAACATTTCAGAAAAACTAGGAATGGAAAAAGGAGATGTTCAGGCTACTATTGAATCCTTTATGGACGAAGTTAAGACTTCCCTGGAAAGTGGAGATAATGTATATTTGAGAGGCTTTGGAAGCTTTGTTGTTAAGACAAGAGCAGAGAAAACCGGAAGAAATATTTCTAAGAACACTACAATTAAAATACCCGCACATAACATTCCTGCTTTCAAGCCTGCAAAGATTTTTGTTGAAGGTGTTAAGAGTAATGTAGAGGTAAAAGAATAACTGTTTTCCCCTAAAAAAACAGAAACCAACAAAGAATTATTAATTAAAAAGACAACACTATGCCAAGTGGTAAAAAAAGAAAAAGACATAAGGTAGCCACGCACAAGCGTAAAAAAAGAAGAAGAGCTAACCGTCACAAGAAAAAGTAGTTCTAAACTACTTTTTTTATTTTAAAACGTTCATTGAAATCGAAACTTAAACCATTTTTGGTTTTAGTTTCTTCAGGATTGAAAACCCTGTGAGAAAATAATGTTTAATCCATCTGTGTCTGCTTTGGCAGGTATAGATTAAAATCTAAAAGAGTGGACAAAGAATTAATTATCCGGTCCGAATCCTCTGCTGTAGATTTTGCCTTAACAAAAGATGGAAAACTTATTGAACTCAACAAGGAAGAAGATGACAACAAATTTAATGTTGGTGATATTCTTATTGCCAAGATTAGAAAAGCTGTCCCCGGTCTAAATGCCGCATTTGTAAATGTGGGTTATGAAAAAGATGGTTTTTTACACTATCACGATCTGGGTCCTCAAGTATCTTCTTTGCTTAAGTTCATAAAACGTGTAAGCACAGGTAAACTGAAAGATTATTCTTTACAGAATTTTTCTTTTGAAAAAGACATAGACAAAGACGGTAGTATTACCGATGTCTTAAAATCAAATCAGTCGCTACTGGTTCAGGTAGTAAAAGAACCAATTTCCACTAAAGGCCCAAGGTTAAGCTCAGAACTTTCCCTGCCAGGCCGTTATATAGTGCTGGTTCCTTTTTCCAACCGGGTTTCGGTTTCACAAAAAATCGAAAGCAAAGAAGAAAAGGAACGATTAAAAAGATTGGTTAAAAGCATTAAGCCCAAAGGGTTTGGTGTTATTGTAAGAACCGTAGCCGAAGGCAAAAAAGTAGCAGAACTGGACAGAGATCTCCAAAATTTAATGGGGCGCTGGACAGCAATGTGTAAAAAGCTGTATAAACCGCATCATCCTTCAAAAGTATTAGGAGAATTAAACAGGGCTTCTTCCTTGTTAAGAGATATCTTTAACGATAGCTTCACCTCCATTATAGTAGATGAGGAAGCGCTTTATACACAAATTAAAGATTATGTGGGCGAGATCGTCCCAGAAAAAGAATCAATAGTAAAATTGTACCAATCCAATGTACCAATCTTTGAAAAACACGGTATCGAAAGACAAATAAAAACATCTTTTGGGCGCACCGTATCCATGAGTAAAGGCGCCTATCTGGTAATAGAACATACTGAGGCCATGCACGTTATAGACGTGAATAGTGGTAACCGGTCAAATAAATCCCGAAACCAGGAAGATACCGCACTCGAGGTGAATATGATAAGCGCTACAGAAATAGCCCGCCAGTTACGACTTCGTGACATGGGTGGAATAATTGTAGTAGACTTTATCGATATGAATAAAGCTGAAAATCGCAAGAAACTCTTCGATCACCTACGCGACGAAATGAGTGATGACAGGGCAAAACATAAAATTTTGCCACCAAGTAAATTTGGATTGATTCAAATTACAAGACAACGCGTAAGGCCCGAAATGAATATTAAAACCCGTGAGGTGAATCCTAATGGCGGAACTGGTGAAATTGAGGCACCAATTATTTTAATAAACAAGATAAAGGCCGACTTTGAAAAGTTACTTAAGAAGAATCATAAAAAAATTACCTTAAGTGCGCATCCATTTATTGCAGCCTTTTTAACGAAAGGCTTTCCATCTCCCCGATCGCAATGGTTTATGGACCATAAACGTTGGGTGAAAATCTTACCTAGAGACGCTTACACGTATTTAGAATACCACTTTCACGATAAAGACGGGAAAGTAATCATATAAATAGAGAACGCCTTTCGTTAATTCGGGAGGCGTTTTTTTGTTTCTCAACTTCTTCTCTCCCATTTTTTAGCAGAATTCTTCCCCACAGTCGATTTCTATGTGGTGAAAAGATTTTATTCTTTCTACTTTTGAACTTTCACAAATATTTCAATTTTGAATAAAACAACGCATAAATCCTATACCGTTAAAGAAGCTACTGTTAAGCTGATGCAGTTTTGTGCCTATCGTGATCGTTCGCACAAAGAAGTAGAAGAAAAACTGAAGGAGATGAAGATGATTCCTGCAGCCCAGGAACAGATTATCATCCAGTTAATGCAGGAGAACTTTTTAAATGAAGAACGCTTCGCCAGAAGCTTCGTACGTGGGAAATTCAGAATAAAAAAATGGGGCAGGATAAAAATCAAGCAGGAACTTAAGCTGAAGGATATCTCTAATCCAATAATTAAAATAGCCCTTACTGAAATTGATGAAGATGACTATCGCTCTACTTTACATGAAGTAGCTGAAAAGAAATCCAAACTCATTAAGGAATCTAACCCCTTCAAAAAAAAGAAAAAACTCGCCGATCATTTACTCCGCAGAGGCTATGAGGCGAGTCTTGTATATGAAATTACTGATAACTACTTCAGTTAACTTTAAAAGCTTTAAACTGGATTTACTCCTATTTGTTTTAGTATTCCCAGCTCATCGCTACTTCCCCATCGTTCTACCATTTTTCCGTCTTTAAACCTGCTAATCTGCATTCCGCGCGCTTTTATAGACTTTCCGGTACCGGCAACTCCCATAAAATCACCCTTATGGGTTCCTGTGAGGGTATAGGCAAAAGCGACATTATCTTCATCTGCCACTAACTGCTCCACCTCAACTTTCATATCGGGAAAGGCATTCCTCATCATTGTAAAAAAATCTATATAACCCTGTGCTCCAGGACCCTGATTGGGCGCCGCATCATGCTCCTTAACATCATCTGCTACAAGATCTCTTAGATTTTCCAGTTTTCCTGAATTTATTGCTTCTCCAAATTTCTGTTGAATTTGTTTATTTTGCTCTTTACTCATAACTTTTTAAATTTTCAGAATTTCCCTGAAGTTCAGGAAAACAGAGAGTATAATAAAATAACTTTTGATTATTTTAAGCATTGCTTAAGCAAGGATTAACTTATATCGAAATCTTTACTATAATCCAGAGAAAAGCGGAATAGGTTTTTATTCCACAGAAAAGATGTACTACTGTTCAATTTTGTTCTTCTGGTGCGTCTTTTTAACAGCCTGTTCGTTTTTATAATCTATCCATTTTTGCCCTTTCCATTTGCGCATGTAGTTATCAAAATGGCGCATAAAAAAGACATTGTAGACTGCCTTGGAGAAATTTGTCACTGTCCGTGGTGTCGCGCGTAAACTCATTGAAAATCCGGCGGTAAGATAAGTCATCTGGTGCCAGTAACCCTCGGGCATATATAATGCTTCCCCGTGATTTAATTCGGTTATATAACCTTTTGCTTTTTTAAGAGCCGGAAACTTTTCAAAATTAGGGTTTACAAAATCTATATCCTGCCGGGAAATGAGTGCATGCGGCACTTTATAAAGGTATTGACTTTCTGAAGGAGGAAATAAAATACATTGTTTCTTACCATGGAAATGAAAATGAAGAATATTTGCAAAATCTATGTCGTAATGCATAAAAACCTTCGAATTTTCCCCGCCAAAGAATAACGTGGGAAGCTGCTTTAAAAACCGAAGACCAAGATCAGGAAAGGAAAAATCCTTCTGAAGTGACGGCACTTCTTTAAGCAGATGATATAAGAAAATCCGGTAATTTGTAGGTCCCGATTTCAACAGTTCGATGTACTCCGACATCTTCATCCTGGTGTGCGGCTCATTAAACTTGTATTCTGAAGAAATTGGCCTGTCATCGTAGAGCGGAACAATTTTATCTCCCGCAACCTCATCTATGTATTCCAGGTTCCATTTTTCATAAGCCGGCCAGTCTTCAATAAGCTGTTCTATAACCACCGGCTTTTGAGGGCGCACATATTTTTTAAGGAAATCAGCTTTAGTAATTCGCTTTTCCCTTGGGATTTCGGCAAGTTGTAGGCCATCGCTCATCATCAGTAATTTCTATACTTGTGCGTCTTTGTTATAGTTGTTGCATTTATTTTTCTCTCTTCTAAATGCTCTCTTACGACAAAAAAAGAAGTGTTTTATATGTCTCCGAAAGTGCATACAAATTTAAGGATAAACTTGTACTTTTTTATAAAAGGAGGTTAATTGTTAGAAAAAGAAGCCGAAATTCCGAAAAATTTGAAGAAAAAAAGAGGGAAAATCCAAGAAATCCCCCTTTCTACTTATATCTTCAATTAGTCGTCAAACAACAGAAAAAATGTGGTGCATACCTAAAAATGGCAATTATCACGCTTTAGTCTTTCGCTTCTCCTGTGCCTGAAGGTTTCTTTCAATCTTATGCCCGGGACGTGACCACTTCGGCTTTTCTCCCAGGTTCTGGAATTGCGAATGTTCAGCATCAATACTTTTTGGTTGCTCCTTTTTCTCAAAAGCCTTCTGCGGATTTAACCCTAATGCTTTGAACATCTCCATATCTTCATTTATATCGGGATTTGGAGTGGTTAACAGCTTATCTCCTGCAAAAATTGAATTTGCCCCGGCAAAAAAGCACATAGCCTGTCCTTCTCTGCTCATTTGGGTTCTTCCGGCAGATAATCTTACCTGAGTTTCTGGCATTACAATTCTTGCGGTGGCCACCATTCGCACCATTTCCCATATCGAAACCGGCTCCTGCTCCTCCATTGGTGTTCCTTCAACGGGTACCAATGCATTTATTGGTACAGATTCCGGCTGAGGATTTAAAGTTGAAAGCGCCACCAGCATTCCGGCACGATCTTCTGCACTTTCTCCCATTCCAATTATTCCGCCGCTACAAACAGTCACATTCGTTTTTCTTACATTATCGATCGTTTTTAACCTGTCATCAAAACCCCTGGTAGAAATCACCTCTTTATAATAATCTTCTGAAGTATCTAAATTGTGGTTATAAGCGTAAAGTCCGGCTTCTGCAAGGCGCTGCGCCTGGTTCTCTGTAAGCATTCCCAGGGTACAGCAAACTTCCATTTCCAGTTTATTAATCGTTCGCACCATTTCCAGCACATCGTCAAACTCATCCCCGTCTTTTACGTTTCTCCAGGCTGCACCCATACAAACACGGGAACTACCGGCTGCTTTAGCCCTCAGCGCCTGCGCTTTCACCTGATTTACACTCATCAGGTCGTTTCCTTCCAAATCTGTATGATATCTTGCTGCCTGGGGACAATATCCGCAATCTTCGGGGCAGCCGCCTGTTTTTATAGATAATAGTGTCGAAACTTGCACCGTATTGGGGTCGTGATGTTGCCTGTGTATGGTAGCCGCTTCATAAAGGAGCTCCATCAAAGGTTTATTATATATTTCCAGGATTTCCTCCTTCGTCCAATCGTGTTTTGTAGCCATGAAAAAGTAATTTGTATTCAAAAATAACTAAAACTGAAGTTTATTAGCCGTCCTCTGCTAAAGATTTTCAGGATTTGCTTACTAAGTGAGATTTCAGATTCCTAAAATGAAACCTAAAATATTAAAATGTACTATTTAATGTTCTGTAGACATGTTTTAAGGCACCTTACTTACCAGTATTGAAACGGCATTACCTCCAAAGCCTACGGCATTTATCATGATATTCTCCAGTTTCTCCGGAAATGTATCAAATTCTGAAAAAGGAACAGTTATAAATTGTTGGTGCTGAAGCATCAAAATTGCCATTTCCAGGCTAAGGTTTCCAGATGCCGCAAAAGTATGCCCTATTTTCCATTTGTTACAGGTAATGGCCGGCAGGTCGTGTTTAAATACTGCTTTAATTGCATTAATTTCAGCCAAATCTCCTTTTATAGTTCCCGGCGTATGCGTCACCACAACATCAATTTCTGAAGGGTCTTTATCTCCCATGGCCATTTTCATCGATTTCTGCATACACTCCCCGTTTGCTGAAATAGAAACACTATGTTTCAACCTTTCGGTTGCATATCCCATTCCGGTGATTTTTGCAATGGCATTTTCAGCATTTCCGGCTTCCAAACAAAGTATCCCTGCACCTTCGCCAAGCACCATAGAATTTCGGATTTTACTCATATTTAGCGCCTGGCATGGATATTCAAGATCTTCTGAAGCATAAATCTTCATCGCCTTCATTTGTGCCATGGTAAAAGGCGTTAAAGCAGCTTCACTACCTCCCACCAGGAATTTATCAGATAATCCTGCCTGCATCCACGCAACGCCGTTTGACACAGCGTGCAAACCGGTAGAACAGGTGACGCTATGGGAAAATTCCGGGCCCGTGGTTTCCAGGTCCTGTCCCACCCAGGAAGATATATTTCCCAAAGTTGTGGTTGGAGAAGCAAGGGTTTCTGCTTTTCCGTTTTCTAAATATGATTTATGGTACTTTTCAAAAAGTTCGGTAGCGCCACGGGAACTTCCAATATTGATCCCTATGTTCTTCTCATTCTCCCAACCTGCTTTTCTTGTTGCTTCCCTTGCTGAAAGAATTGCAAACAACACCGACTTATCTACATGCCGATAATTGGCATTTTCAGCACGTAACTTTTCAACTTCTTCTGCTAATTCATTCGGAAGAAAACCCGCAAAAGCTTCATTCTCATTAAAATTGCCTTTTGAAAGACGATGCTCAGGATTTAAATAATTCTTCCAAATTTCTTCTGAAGTTTTTCCAAGGGGAGAAACTGAAGCCATTGAAGTAATAGAAATTGTGTTTTTCAAAACCTGAATTTTCCACAAAAATAGCACCTCAGTGCTCTTCTGCTAACTTTTAAAGCATAAAATTTCCCTGTCCAACTTTACTTTTCTGAATAATAACAGTTAAGTATAGACTGCATCTCCCTCTTACCATTTAAAACCTCCTTTAACTCCAGCTGAACTTCCGCAGAAATAAGTACTTTAAGAGGCTGTGAAACATTATTCACTTGTGCAAAAGCTGCTTTCAATTGCCGGTCCCAGTCCTCATGAAAATTAAGAAGATCATCCGGGTACACAGTTGTACGGGAAGTACCTTCATCCTTAGCCTTGAATTCTTCCGTTACATTCAGATATCCATAATCATCAGTAAGCTCTTCATCTTTCTGAATGTCGCGAATGGCTATTTCAAAATCGTAAGCCGTAGAAAGACAGTTTGATCGAAAGCTATGGTTTACATATTTGGAAATATCCCAGCATAAAACAAAATTTCCTTTACTATTTCTAAAAGTATATTTGTCGAGCATTTCCCGCGCAAAAGAGCTCATAGTCTCCACGTCTTCGGGGCTGTAAATATGGTCCAGTTCATCCTGCACCCAGGTTATTGTTCCTTTTGGAATCAACTTTTTAGCTACTACGCCATAGCCAATTTCGTCGCTGATAAAACGGACTTCCGTATCCGGATGCATCATAACTTTCAAAATTAGTTCTTATAAATTAAGTAAATAAAAGAACACGAAAGTCTGGATTTTTTAGCCGCAAAAGTTAAATTTTTAGTTTCAAAATTTCTCCAGAACTTCTTCTATGGAAGCGTAAATTTTCTCCAGTTCAGCAGTAGAAATAATATATGGTGCAAGAATATAAATGGTATTCCCAAGCGGCCGCAAAAAGACTCCGCTGTCCATAAAATGTTTAAATAATTGATTCCGAAGATTTCCGTAGCGCTCCATTTTTACATTAAGATCAAACGCATAAATTACTCCGAGCTGTCTCGTATTGGTGACTTTTGGATGATTTTTAATCTTGGCATTAAAATCCTGGTGCGACTTTATTACTCTGGAAATATCTTCCTGAATATCTTTAGAAGTAAGCAATTCTATCCCCGCCAAAGCCGCGGTACAAGCGAGCGGATTAGCCGAATACGTATGCCCATGAAAAAGCCCCTTCGCAATCTCATCTGAATAAAACGCATCATAAACTGCCTGGGTGCAGGAAGTGAGTCCCATTGGCAAAAGCCCCGCCGTGAGCGCTTTGGACATACATACGATATCCGGTTTCGTCTCGAGATAATCTGAAGCAAAATATTTTCCTGTCTTTCCAAACCCTGTCATGACCTCGTCTGCAACACAAATTATTTCATGTTGTTTACAAATCTTCAAGATTTCTTCCAGACCTTCTGCATCGTGCATTTTCATAGCAGCAGCGCCCTGTACCAGCGGCTCATAAATAAATCCGGCAATTTTGTTTTCTGAAATCAGCTGTTTCAGTTTGTCGATAACTGCAAAATTATTGGTGCCATTTGGCGTGGGGATGCGCACCACTTCTATAAAATGATCTTCAAAAGCACCGTTGTAAACCGAAAGCCCCGAAACCGACATTGCCCCAAAAGTATCTCCATGAAAACCGTCCTCAAAAGCCAGCATCACTTTACGATCGTGGCCCTGGTTGTGATGGTACTGCAGCGCCATTTTTATCCCAATCTCTGTTGCTGTAGAGCCATTATCGTTAAAAAATATTTTCTGCTGGTTGGCAGGTAGGATTTTCATTAAAGCTTCAGAAAGTTCTACCGCAGGCCTGTGCGTAAATCCGCTAAAAACCACCTGATCCAGCTTTTGCATCTGCTCTGCTACCCGCGAAGTAATAAATTCGTTACAATGCCCGTACATACAAGTGTACCACGAGGCGATCCCATCAATATATTCCTTCCCGGCTTCATCATACAATTTTGCGCCTTTGGCTTTCTCTATGGCCAGCATCTCCGGGGAAATTTTGTGCTGCGTTAAAGGGTGCCAAAGGTGTTTTTTATCTCTTTCTGAAAGCTTTTGCTCTTTTAATAGGTAGTCTGAAACTGGCATATTTTTTTTCGTCTGGTTTTAGACCTCACAGGTTTTAAAGACCTGTGAAATCTTTCAATAAATTTTAATTAAAAATTTTGTCGCTGATTTAGAATCCGGAGAAGGAGAACTTTGTCCTCAGAAATTACATAATGGATAGAATAATTAAATTGATTAAAATTTACTATTCTCACCTCCCTATATTTTTTTTGAAAAGATGCCGGGGTATTCTCAAGAAACTCAAGTTGCCGTTTAAAATCATTTAAAAAATCCCGGTGGAGATTTCTCACCCTAAAGTAACATTCTGCAGTGGCAAGTTCTATTTCTGCTTCTTTAGAAATTAAGACTTTATAAGTCATATTTCTTTTTAAATTCCTCAATAGGACTAAAATTCACTTCATCTTTTTCCAGGCGCTGCAGCATGTCATCCATCATCTTCTGATATTCCGCAGAAGGTGATTCCAGCTTTCTCGCAGTTTCTTCAATAGTGTATTCTAAAAAATTTTTTAAAGAACGTTTCTGCTTTTTCGCCTCCTGCTCCAAAATATTCAGAACATCCTCCTCTATATCTATAAGTTTTCTAATTTTCTCCACGATATATACTTTATATATACCAAAGTAGGAAAAATTTATAATTCAAGATAACTTACATTTAAAAATTTCCGCATACTCTTTTACCACATTTTGATCAAAATAAGGTTCCTGCTCAATTCTTCCAATTATCGGCACATTTCCCATCTTCTCTATAATTTCTTCGGAAGTTGGATGTTCTTCTCCACTAAAAATTATTCCGAAGCATTCGAGTCCGTAACTTTTAAGTAGTTCCAGGCTTAAAAGTGTGTGATTAATACTTCCAAGATAATGTCGGGAAACCAGGATGATTCTGTAATCGGGCTTAATGAGGTCTGCAATGGTTTGATATTCGTTGATGGGCACCAGAAGCCCGCCGGCTCCTTCAATTACCAGGTGATTATCTGTTCGCGGCTCCTTAATTTCTTCTGAAGTAATTTCTACCTTATCTATTGCTGCCGCCGCATGCGGACTCATCGGCGTCTTAAGTGCAAAGGAATTTGGATGAAATTCAGTTTTGGAATTACTTATAAGTTTTTCAATTTTATGAGTATCAGAATTTTTTAAATCGCCCGCCTGGATCGGTTTCCAGTAATCGGCTTCCAAAGCTTCGGTAATAATTGCGGAAGCAATGGTTTTCCCTACTTCGGTTCCAATTCCGGTGACAAAATATTTATGTTTCATATTATTTCTGAAAGTGATTTTAAGACTTTTTGAATCTCTTCTTCGGAATTAAAAGAATGCAGGCAAAACCGCAATCTTTCCTTTCCCTTCGGCACTGTTGGTGATAAAATAGGTTTTACTGAAAATCCGTTCTTCTGAAGATTTTCAGCAGCAGATTTTACTTCAGCATTACCCGGAATAATACACGACTGAATTGCAGAATTGCTGGCAATAAAACTCGTCTCCAAATCCTGAATTTTAAGCTGACCCTTAAAATATTCAATATTACTTTTTAATTGCTGAAGATTCTCCAGGCCGATATTTGCCAAATTTTGATAGGCGCTTAAAATAGTGGCTACAGCATGCGGAGGCAAAGCAGTGGTGAAAATAAAACTCCGGCAAAAGTTAATTAGATAATCCTTCAGCGTATTACTACCTAAAATTGCTGCACCGTGACAGCCCATTCCCTTCCCAAAAGTGACAATTCGGGCAAAAATATCCTTCTCCAGCCCTAAATCCTGAATTAAACCCTCTCCTTTTCTCCCAAAAACGGCTACAGCATGTGCTTCATCTACAATCAGGAAGAAATTCTTTTCCGAAGTATAATTAGCGAGCGATTTTAAGTCCGGAATATCGCCATCCATGGAAAAAACAGATTCCGTAACTATAAAAAAATTGAAATTTGCCATCTCAAGCCTGCTGATTTTCCTTTTGAGGTCTTCCAGATCGTTATGTCGAAAACTGTAAGATTTGGCATTGCTCATTTTTATTCCATCGCGAATGGAAGCGTGCACAAGCTCATCGTAAAATATAAAATCCCCCCGCTGAGGCACCGACGAAAAAAGGCCAATATTGGCATCATATCCAGAATTGTAGATAAGTGCAGCTTCGGTATTATGGAAATTCTTCAGATAATCTTCAGCAACAGCATATAAATTGTGATTTCCGGAAAGTAATCTTGAACCTGTAGCGCCATTTTTCCGAAGATTGTGAACATTCAGAATTTCTTCCGCAGCATCAAAAATTTTTTCAGAAGAAGAGAATCCGAGGTAATCGTTTGAAGAAAAATCGATGAGATTATTCTCTTCACCCAAAGCACGAAAGGCTTTGTCCTTCTTTCTAATCTCAAGTCTTCTTTCTAAATTTCTCGGGTAACCAGACATAAAACAAAATTACAACTTCAGGAAAGTTTGTAACTACAAAATGGCAGGAATTTGTATAGAGAACAGGAATGATCGCGCTCTACAATTGCAGGCTCTGTGGCTTCAATATTTGGCGAACAATACTTTTAATAAGGAGAGGAAAATAATTGCTTAAAGAAAATCATCCTCATTATCACGATGACGCACATTATCTTCCGGAGTATCGTCTGTTTCACTTTTAAGAACGTGGGAATTTCTCTGATATTTGCCTTCTAAGTCGTCCATTACAGAATTTTTCCATAGTCTTATTCCAATAAAATAGGATGCTCTTCCTATTAAATGGGCACTCACGGGAGCGGTCATAAATAAAAACACCAAGATAATCATAGCTCTTGTGGTAGTGGAAAGCTCCTGAAAATAAATAGCTACAGCCAGCAACAATAAACCTACCCCCAAGGTGGCGGCTTTTGTTGTTACAGAAATACGTAAATACGTATCTGGCATTCTTACTATGCCCACTGCGGCCAAAAGGACGAACAGGGCACCAAGGGTGGCCAGTATTGCGACTATGGTTGATGTCATTTTCTATTTCTTTTTTCCAAATAATAAGACAATGCGACTGTACTTAAAAAGGCAATTAATGCAAGTATCATGGCTACATCCAGCAATGTAGATTTGGTGGTAACTATGGTATAAATGCTTATTACGCCTATCCCGGTTGTAATTAGAAGATCCAGTGCAATAATTTTATCTGCAATACTGGGACCTTTAAGGAAACGATAAAAAATAAGGATTATCGCCAACATTAAGATGGGTAAAATTATATAATATAGATAGTCTTCTAATGTCATGTCAAAATTTCAAGTATGCGCTTTTCAAAACCATTTTTTATGCTGGCTATAAACTCCTCACGGTCTGTTACATACATGGCATGTACATACAAAACCTTACGATCATTGGAAACATCCAGGCTCAAAGTTCCCGGAGTAAGTGATATTAAATTTGCCAGAAGTGTTATTCCTATATTAGATTTGACATCCAGCGGAATTTTAACTATTCCGGGCTTCATTTGAAAGTTAGGGGTAATTACCTCGTATGCTACCTGCAGGTTCGCTTTAATTAACTCGTACAGGAAATAAAACATAAAAATTATAATCTTAGGAACAATAGTAAAATATCTTCCAGTGCCGGATCCTTTTGTTATTACTCTTAGGATAATAAAGCTAAGAACAAATCCAAACACGTGATTGGCCACAGTAAAAGTTCCGGTTAAGGCAATCCATACAAGGCTAAGCAATAAGTTAGATACAAACCGGTTTTTCATTTTTCAAGCATTTGAGAACCATTATTAAGGACAGCATCTATATATTGATCGTTATTTATTAATTCTTCTGCAATTCTTGAAGACAGCAACTGTATGTGTTCTGCTCCAAAACCAATATACAGAGAAACCAGGCTAAGGAACACGATTGGACCTATAAACTGAATTTTCCTTATTTTACTTATATCGCTAAAGTATTCGAAGCTGGCATGTCGCGGCCGATCTTCGGGTGTTTTCCAAAAAACCTCTGCCCAAAGTTTCGCGATAATTACCAAAGTAATAAAACTTGCAAAAATTATAGCTCCAATAGTCCAATAGCTTCCAGTGGTAAAGCCGGCATTAATAAGGGAAATTTTAGGCCAGAATCCCGATAGTGGTGGTATACCTACAAGTGAAAACAGCGGAATGAAGATGAGCAAACTCAATTTTGGATATTTCCCATAAAATCCTCCCAAAACCCGCATACTATTAGATCCATTAATTTTATAGATCAGGCCGCTTAGCATAAATAAATTGGTCTTTACCACGATGTCATGGATAAGATAAAAAATTGTTCCGGCTATAGCTACTTCAGTAAACATCCCAAGCCCCACAATCATATATCCAATATGGCAAATTATAAGATAAGAAAAAACTTTCCGGACGTTATTCTGTACAAGCGCTCCAACACCTCCACTAAAAAGCGTAAGAATAGCTATTCCCATAAGGATCTGATCAAGAAATGCATCTCCTACAAAAATGAGTGTAAAAACACGGATTAATGCATATACACCTACTTTTGTAAGTAATCCGCCAAAAATAGCTGACACTGCAGAAGGAGGAGTATGGTATGACGCCGGCAACCAGAAATACAACGGAAAAACCGCCGCTTTTATTCCGAAGCCTATGAGAAACAAAATTGCAGTGACTTCTACCAGACCGCGATTTTCTATTGCGGCAACCTTACCTGCAAGATCTGCCATATTGAGGCTTCCGGTTAAACCGTATAGCACAGCAATGGCAGTAAGGAAAATCATCGAAGCAATAATGTTCATGGTAAAATACTTCACAGCGCCTTCCAGCTGTGCCTTCTCTCCCCCGATAGTTATTAGCACAAATGAGCTGATAATTATAATTTCAAACCATACATACAGGTTAAATATGTCTCCGGTTAAGAATGCGCCATTTAATCCCAATAATAAAAAGTGGAAAATGGGGAAATACCCAAAGCGTAACCTGTCCGGTATAATGGAGCCCGAAGAAAAGACGGAGACTGCTAATCCTGAAATAGCGGTTAAAAGTACGAGTGTAGCCGAAAACATATCGGCGACAAAGGTGATTCCGAACGGAGCTTCCCAATTTCCTGCCTGTACAGTGGTAGTTCCATGTTCCCAAATTGCAGTAAACAACCAGATGGAAATTCCTAGATTTACTGTACTCCCCAAAATACTAATGATTCGCTGAGAATTAATCCGGTTCCAAAAGAACATCAGCAAAATCGCAAGCAGAATTTGTAGAAATAAAGGATATATAATTAATTGGTGTGTCATGAATCTTCGTCGGTTGCGTTCATTTCATCTAAATCATCGGTTTTAACCACTTTGTGCGCCCTCCTTACCAGGATGATGGCAAAGGATTGAAGACCAAAGCTTATAACAATCGCGGTTAATATTAATGCCTGGGGCACAGGATCTGCATAGGCTTCCAAAAATACCTCGGACTCGCCAGGAATTATTGGTGGTGCTCCTTTGGTAATTCTCCCTAAAAGAAAAATAAGCAGGTTAGCCCCATTTCCAAAAAGTATTATTCCAATGATAAGTTTTACCAGGCTACGGCGCAGGATCATGTAAATTCCTGAAGCGTAAAGTACCCCTATCATTATTGCTAAAAGTATTTCCATTTATGCAGATTCTGATATTGTAAAAATTATTGTAAGTGTAACACCCACAACTACCAGGTAGACCCCTATATCAAAGAATAAAGCAGAACCAATAGACCCCAAAACAGGAACATGTCCTTCCATCCAGAGACCGGTCATAAACGGCATATCTGCAAAAAGAACCGGCGACATTCCACTTAAAAATGATAATCCAAGACCAACCGGCATAAGGAAACCTGGATGCATTCTTAGAAGGTCTTTAGTGTTTTTTAATCCGTTGGCAAAAGAGTGAAGTACGAAAGCGATTGCAGCTATTAGACCACCCACGAAACCACCTCCCGGAAGATAATGCCCTCTCAATAATATAAAAATAGAAAACAGCAGTAATATCGGTAAAAGATAATTTGATGCTGTTCTTAATATTACAGTTTTCATTCTTTAAATTTTGAAATAGCTATTCTATGTAATTTACTTAATACGATCTGAGCTTTTTAAACGCAATTTCAATAAACCAAATACCCCAATCGCAGCAATAGCCAGTACCGAAATTTCTACCATAGTATCAGATCCCCTAAAATCCACCAGAATCACATTTACCACGTTTTTCCCATGTGCCATAATGTAGGCATTCTTTGCATAGAAGTCTCCAATCTCATTATTAACAGGTTCAGACAATACTTCCAGAGCTAAAATTGCTACTATAGCACCAAACGCAAGAGATAGCAAGCCATCTTTAAGTCTCGTTTTATAATCTGCCAACTCCAGGTATCTCGGCAACTTGTAGAGCACCAATACAAACAGGATGACCGTTAAAGTATCAATAGAAAATTGGGTCATGGCGAGATCTGGCGCACTGTAAAAAACAAATATAAGGCAGATCGCCAATCCTACCACTCCCATCGCAGCTACAGCCGCAAGCCTGGATTTTGTAAAAACTGTATAGATAACACCGCAAATAAGAAGTATAGCAATGGCCATTTCATAAATGGTAATTTCTGAAAGAGACGAGTAGTCCAGCTTAAGCTCAGTATTTCCTATCATTGTGTAACCAACCAAAACCACAAGAAAAAAAACAATGGTAGAAACGTAATTACGCAAATAACCATTTTGAAAAATTCTGGTCCAGTATCCTGAAAAAAGCACAAAGATTCCGCTAAGCTTTTCCAGAATACTTTTTGGGGAAAAAGTTTCAAATTTGCCAATAAAGGACTCAAGTTTAGCTGAAGGTTTTAGTACAAAATACATAATCGCTCCCACCACGATGGTCACCAGGCTCAGGATAAATGCTGTATTGAAGCCATGCCAGAGCGCAAGATGCACATCCCCGGCGTTAGCCCCCAAAGCAGTCACTGCCGGCTTTATAATGGAATCCTGAATAAGCGCAGGAAAAATTCCAAAAGCCATTCCCAAAACAGCAAGAAATACCGGTGGCACCCACATTAAGGGGCTTGGCATATGCAGGCTGGAAAATCTTTCCGGAAGCTTTCCCGTAAAGGGTTTAAGACCAGCAACAAAACCTGCGTAAAAAAGCAAAATTTTAGTTAATACAATAGCACCAATTAAGATGTAATTAAACGTTTCAGAATGAAGAGTACCTTCATATGTAAGTTCTTTTCCTAAAAAACCAAAACTTGGCGGAATTCCCGCACTGGAGACAGCTGCCAGGAATCCGGCAATAGCTACCGGCATTAGCACCTTCCGTAGCCCAGACAGGGCAGTTACATCCCTTGTCCCAGTTTCATGATCGATTATACCTGTTACAAGAAATAAAGTAGCCTTGTATAGTGCGTGAACAATAATAAAAACCGCTGCAGCCAACAGTGTATCTCGGGTTCCCATACCTACAAGAAATACAAGTATCCCTAATGCTGAAATGGTGGAATAAGCCAGTATCCCTTTTAAATCTGTTCTAAAAAGAGTATGTATAGCAGAATATACCATGGTTACAGCTCCCACTATAATAAGCGTGGTATTCCAAATTTCCTGATCTCCCAAAACCGGTGTAAATCTCATTAAAAGGTAAATTCCTGCCTTAACCATAGTCGCAGAATGCAGGTAGGTAGATACTGGCGTGGGAGCCTTCATCGCACCCGGAAGCCAAAAATGAAAAGGAAACTGTGCCGATTTTGTAAAAGCTGCAACAAAAATAAAAATTACGGCAAGAGCATAATATTCATGTCCCGAAATAGCCTCCTTCATGGACAGCATTTCGGATATGGAATATGTTCCTGAAATATTCCCCAAAACAAGCCCGGCCAGCAGCAGGAACAAACCACCAATTCCAGTAATTCCCAATGCTGTTAATGCTGATTTTCGTGATGCCGGATTGGTGTTATTAAAACCAATGAGGAAAAATGAACTTATACTCGTTAGCTCCCAAAAAGTAAATAGTGAAATAACATTGTCTGAAAGCACCAGCCCCAGCATGGCACCCATAAAAGCACTTAAATAGCCGTAAAATCTATCCAGATATTCGTGATTCTTAAGGTAAGCTGAAGTATAGGCAAACACGAGAAACCCAATTCCCGTAATCATTAATGAGAATAGCAATGAAAGCCCATCCAGTGTAAAACTAAAGTTTACACCAAACGATGGCACCCATTCATATGACTTTCTGACTACTTCACCGTTCGAAATTAGGGGTATAAAGCTGCAGAAATAAGCAAATAGACCGAGTGGAACCAGCGAAGCAAGAACAGAAAATTTTCCTTTAAATAATTTTCCTGAAAAAACCAGAAAAAGAGCAAATAAAAATCCTAAGAGTATTGCTGTTAGCATATTTTCAAAAAAATTCCGTGTTCAGACAAATATAGCAGTATTATTTAAGTTTTTCCATTTTCTGGAAGTACTTCATCCTCTAAAAATATGCATTATATAGATGGCAAAATATCTTCTTTTCTGTTGATTTTTTATTACTGGATTTCTTAAAAACCGTTAAATTCAACAAATCAAATTTATTATCTAGCGGTTATCCATCTTGAAAAGCACTTATAATTTAGATTTATACTTAGTTCAACAACTTTCACTACATATTAATGAAGTTGCAGCCGGTCAATTCTTGAGATGTGCAGGAGCAGCTAACTACCTAAAATAGTATTCAATAATTGCCATTTTAGACATACAACCAAATTCAATGTCAGCGTTATTATTCCAGAAGCAAAAAGCAACATTTTTAGCTCACAAAAGGCACTAAAAATAGAAACCTCCATATTAGGAACTTAATTTTTGAGTAAAAATTGCAGAAACGTGGAGGCTTCAATATAAAGAATTCAAAAAAGAATCAAAAACAGACGAAAAGCCACAAGATTTTTCACCTAAGCCAATTAGATCCAGGTGAGGGTATAAAATGGCAATTTTCGCACCTCAATTTGTTTAAGAATGGAAAAACAAAACCCTGTTGTACACTACAACAGGGTTTTTACTATTAAGCTTATTAAACCTTAATCGGCTAAAATAATTACTTTATTATCTTTTAATTCCAAAACACCCCCATCTATCTCATAGAAAAGTTCTTTTGCGTCTGAAGAAGACTTTCGAACAGTCTTATGCAACTTTTCCGGTGAAGTACCGGCGACAAGATTTATTTTCACTTCTCCTTTTGTAAGAGTTGAAACAATAGGCGCGTGATTGTTCAGCATCTGAAATTCACCGTCGTGACCAGGGACTTTTACCGCTTCCACTTCAGCGCTAAAAACAACTGCTTCAGGAGTAACTATTTCTAAATACATAATTCTTTTTTAGTAGTGAGAATTAAGCATTGTGTAGTTAGATTTAATACTAACCACCCAATACTCATTACTATCTATGCTTCAGCAAGCATTTTCTCTCCTGCTTCGATAGCCTCTTCAATAGTCCCTTTAAGGTTAAAAGCTGCCTCAGGAAGATGATCCAACTCACCGTCCATAATCATATTGAAACCTTTAATAGTTTCTTTAATATCCACTAACACTCCTTTTAATCCTGTAAACTGTTCTGCTACATGGAAAGGCTGTGAAAGGAAACGCTGTACACGTCTTGCACGTGATACCGCCTGCTTATCTTCTTCAGAAAGTTCTTCCATCCCGAGAATAGCAATAATATCCTGTAATTCCTTATAACGCTGTAACAACTCTTTTACCCTTTGTGCACAATTATAATGATCGTCACCAAGAATATCTGGAGTAAGAATTCTTGAAGTAGAATCCAATGGATCTACCGCAGGATAAATACCAAGTTCGGCAATTTTTCTCGAAAGTACCGTAGTCGCATCCAGGTGGGCAAAGGTTGTTGCCGGCGCCGGGTCAGTAAGGTCATCTGCAGGTACGTAAACCGCCTGTACAGATGTAATAGATCCATTTTTAGTTGAAGTAATACGCTCCTGCATCGCACCCATCTCTGTTGCCAAAGTTGGCTGATAACCTACCGCAGAAGGCATACGTCCAAGAAGTGCAGACACCTCTGATCCCGCCTGTGTAAAACGGAAAATGTTATCTACAAAGAATAGAACATCTTTACCCTGTCCTTCCCCTGCTCCATCACGAAAATATTCTGCTATTGTTAATCCGGAAAGTGCTACCCGCGCACGTGCTCCCGGTGGCTCATTCATTTGTCCAAATACGAAAGTTGCTTTAGAATCCTTCATTGCGGCTTTATCCACCTTTTGAAGATCCCAACCACCTTCTTCCATAGAATGCATAAAGTCCTCTCCGTATTTAATAATACCAGACTCCAACATCTCTCTCAAAAGGTCATTTCCTTCTCTTGTTCTTTCTCCAACTCCTGCAAATACAGAAAGTCCGCCGTGACCTTTTGCGATGTTATTAATAAGCTCCTGAATAAGTACTGTTTTACCTACCCCGGCACCTCCAAAAAGACCAATTTTACCACCTTTTGAATAAGGTTCAATTAAGTCGATCACTTTTATACCTGTAAATAAAACTTCAGTCGAAACAGATAAATCTTCAAATTTTGGTGCTTCACGGTGAATTGGAAGTCCGTCTTTCCCTGCTTTTGGCAGGTTCCCCAGACCATCTATAGCATCTCCAATCACGTTAAATAAACGACCGTACACATCTTTACCAACCGGCATTTGAATTGGTGCTCCTGTAGCAACTACTTCTACGCCTCTACTCAAACCGTCGGTAGAATCCATGGAAACAGTCCTTACAGTATCTTCCCCGATGTGAGATTGCACTTCCAGCACCAAAATGGAACCATCTTTTCTTGTAATTTCCAAAGAATCATAAATCCTTGGCAGTTCAGCGTTTTCTGAGTCGAACGCAACATCAACTACAGGACCAATAATTTGAGCAACTTTACCTGTGACTTTAGACATTATCTAATTCTTTATTGTTTTAATATTTTAAAATATGAAAAAACCTACAGGCCTGATTAATAATTCCCTAAGCCTGAAAGAGGTAAATTTCAGGGTGCAAAGATAGTTTTTTCTTTATAAATTCATATACCCCAATTAAGAAGTTTTTTAGCTCATTTGTATACTACTAAATGAAAAAGTTGTCGTAAGAATAAGAAAACAAAAATCCGCTTCTGAAATTTCAGAAGCGGATTTATTAAAAATTTTTGAGATTTTTTACTCTACAGTAACAGATTTAGCCAGATTCCTTGGTTGATCTACATTCTTTCCAAGCATTACTGCTATGTGGTAAGAAAGCAACTGCAAAGGAATTGTTGTAAGAAGTGGTGTAAGCGACTCCATAGTCTCCGGTACTTCTATTACGTGATCTGCAAGTTCGCGAACTTCAATATCTCCATCTGTAACCACAGCTATAATTTTTCCTTTTCGAGATTTGATCTCCTGGATATTACTTACTACTTTTTCGTAATGTCCTTTTTTAGTAGCAATTACCACAACCGGCATTTGCTCATCTATAAGTGCAATAGGACCGTGCTTCATCTCTGCCGCAGGATACCCTTCAGCATGAATATACGATATCTCTTTAAGCTTTAAAGCTCCTTCTAACGCTACAGGAAAATTAAATCCTCTTCCCAGGTAAAGACAGTTGGTGGCATTTTTATAAATATCTGCAATACCGCGAATATGCTCATCTGAATTCAGTGCTTGTTTTACTTTCTCCGGAATTCTCTCCAGTTCCTGTAGATGAAAGCGGAAATCTGAATTTGAAATCGTCCCTTTATGCTTCGCAAGCTTTAAGGCCATTAAAGTTAAAACAGTAATTTGTGTGGTAAAGGCTTTTGTTGAAGCCACACCAATTTCCGGACCAGCATGGGTATAAGCACCTGCATGAGTTTCGCGAGAAATAGAAGATCCAACAACATTACAAACTCCAAAAACAAAAGCTCCTTTTTCTTTCGCCAATTTTATTGCGGCCATAGTATCTGCAGTTTCCCCACTCTGGGAAATAGCAATAACCACGTCATTTTCGGAAATAATAGGATTTCTGTACCTAAATTCTGATGCATATTCCACCTCCACAGGTATCCTCGCCAGGTCTTCAAATATATATTCTGCAACAAGACCTGCATGCCAGGAGGTTCCGCAGGCTACAATAAGGATTCTTCGTGCATGTGCTATACGTTCAATATTATCATCTACACCCGCCATCCTTATTATACCTCTATCCGGCAACATCCTGCCACGATAAGTATCACTTATGGCGCTTGGCTGCTCATAAATCTCTTTCAACATGAAATGCTCATACCCTCCTTTTTCTATTTGTTCCAGGTTCATCTGAAGTTCATGAACATAAGGATCTACAAGCGCATCATCTTTAATTTTTCTTATTTTTACTCCTTTATGAAGACGAACAACAGCCATTTCACCATCTTCCAGGTAAATTGCATTATTTGTAAATTCTATAAAAGGAGAAGCATCAGACGCTACAAAAAATTCGTCCTCACCAACACCTATCGCAAGAGGACTACCTAATCTCGCAACGACTATTTCATCTGGTTTATTCTTGTCAAAAACTGCAATTGCATAAGCCCCAATAGTTTGATTTAAGGCAATTTGAACAGCTTTTCCAAGCTTTACATTTTCTTTTAGTTTTACATCTTCAATAAGATTAACCAAAACTTCGGTATCTGTCTCACTTTTAAATGTATAGCCACGTGTTTTGAGTTCCTTTTTAAGGGAATCATAATTTTCTATAATTCCGTTATGGATAATTACAAGATCTCCGGAATTTGAATAATGAGGATGGGAATTTACATCATTTGGCTCGCCATGAGTAGCCCAGCGTGTATGACCAATACCAACATTTCCAGATAATTCCAGGGAATTTTCCATCTTCTCTTTAAGGTCTGAAACTTTTCCCTTTGTTTTACAAAGTTTAAGTTCTCCTTCATTAAACAGAGCAATTCCTGCACTATCATACCCGCGGTACTCCAATCTCTGGAGTCCTTTTAAAACTATGGGATAAGCATCCCGGTGGCCAATATAACCTACAATTCCACACATAATTTGTTAATCGTTTGTTTCAGTATAATAAATTCTTAATTTCAGTCTCTTTTCTTCATCTTCAGACCTATTTCCGTGTAGAATCGTTCCAAGCGGAGTCAAAACTGAAGCTAATGGCACTTTATTTATATTTGGGTCTTCGTTTTCAAAACCTTCCACCGCAGCGTTTGCTGTGATGTTTATATTTGGTGTAACTACCAGTCCCAGGCGTACATTGGTAGAATCCTTATTAAGGAGATTATTTACATGCTGGGTTATACGCATTGTATATCTTACTCCGTTACCTTCTTCATCTCTTTGAAGACGTGAAGAATGACTCGTTAAAGAATTTAAAGGATCAAGCTGATCTGTTCCTGTATCGTAAGTATAATCCAAAAGTGTCCTGTTGTTATTCAGATCGTACAAATAAATCCGCTCCGGCTCATTTACGCCGTCAGTCAAATCCTGATTAACATAAAAACTGAGATTTGCCTCATTTACCAGCCAATTGTTCTGTTTTAATTCTTCAAGTTCAGCAGCATTAGAAAAGAGTTCGATAATTGCCATACTACCTTCCCCTCCTTTTAAATATAGGTTCTCGGCTCCGGTTTCTGACCCTGAACTCTGTATATCCTGAATCACTTCATCTGGATATTCTCCCTCAAAAGTATTTACTACATTATTGCCAAAATTAAGCCTAAAGCTTCGCCTTGCTCTTGTCATCGCCGTCCCTTCATTAGAAGTGTTGTATTTATAATAAAGAGTAATTCCACCACCACCCTGAGGTGCAAGATTAAGCAACATAATACTACCGTCGTTATTGACAGCTTCAGCTTTTATAAAAAGACCCCGAAGATAATTTCTGAAATTATCATTATTCGCAAGTTCAGAATCCCCCTCTTTATCAAGTATTTTTTGCTGAAAAAATTCAACCGGCAGTTTCACCCTCAAAGCAGGGGAAGAAACCACTGTATCAGACACTCCAGTAATAGTAGGCTCATAAGAAACTATTTTTTGAGCTGAAGGACGATAATTGTCATTTTTGTACAATGTGTCTCCCTTTATATAATCCTCAAATAATTCCTGCTGATCTGAATAATATTTCTGTCTTTGTTCAAAATTACTTGCAGGATCCAGATCATTCAAGTAATATCCAGATTCAAAAACAGAAATTTTGAAAGGAGAATTTCCATAAATAGAATCCAGCTCATATTCTCCGTCACCACCTTCACTACCTTCTACAAGAGTACTGAAAAATGGCATTTTAAGCACCACACTGTCCAATACCGGCTCACCACCAAAAGTCGGATTTCCACCAGAAAGAGAGACCTGAGTCAAAATACTTGCTTCAGTCAAACCATAGACAGGATGGTTATATGCACCTAGAAGATGTGCTGGTAAATTATTAGTTTGAACAGATTCTATCTTTTCCGACCATGCGGTAACGTCTATTTCACGCAGATCAACATCTGTTGGATTGCCGATTACTTCACCCCCGATTTCAGTATAGTCCTCATCGCAGGCTACAAAAGAAAAAATAACAACAAAGGCAGTTGCTATTTTTAAAGTCATTCTATCAAAATTCATTCGCAAATTTTTACTGTTTCAGAACCTTTTCAGCATAAAAGTCCTGGTAAGCTTGTGTAAATTCCTCTCTGTTTTTATAAGGAAGAACAGGCTTGTTTAATCTGTTTACATAAGTTTTAAGTTCATCTGGCACATTATCCCCGCTTAAGATAATAGCGTCAGAATTGTCTACAGCAGTTTTTATGAGGTTGACATAATTTGGTTCTGCCAAATGCTTTACATCCTCATCTTCCATTCCATCAAAAAGAACTTTCTCCTGCATCTCTGTACTTAACGTCTCATCGAAACTTTGATTGTATACTGAAGTAACTATTCGTGCATTACTAAAAAGCGGTTCGTTCCCATAATAGTTCCGGAGGTAAAGAGGAAGAAGTGAAGCAAGCCATCCATGAACATGAATTATGTCTGGAGACCAGTTTAATTTTTTTACCGTTTCAATCACACCTTTTGCAAAAAAGATAGCCCGCTCATCATTATCATCAAATAAATTTCCTTCTTCGTCAGTTAGCGTTGCTTTTCTTTTAAAGTAGTCCTCATTATCTATAAAATAGACCTGCATTCTCTCTTTGGGAATGGATGCCACTTTAATGATCAGTGGCATATCCAAATCATTTATAACCAGGTTGATTCCTGAAAGTCGTATTACTTCATGTAACTGATGACGCCTTTCATTGATATTCCCAAACCTGGGCATGAAAATCCTAATTTGACCACCCTGGTTATTAACCATTTTAGCGGCTTCAAAAGAGGTAGATGAAATGTCTGTTTCAGGCAGGTAGGGTATAACTTCAGAGGAGACGTATAATACTCTCTTATCTTTCATAAAATCTTTGCTTTAATTGCGATTGCGAATAAAAAACACGCAAAATTACAAAAATTTATGCAGATTGCTAGTAATATATTAAGTTTGCACGCTGTTAATTTTATAATAAAGTGCAGATATTTAAAGAAAAACAACCGCTAATCGCCACGCTTCTGGACTATAAATCCGCAGGGGAAATTGTTGGTCTGGTTCCTACAATGGGAGCCCTCCACGAAGGGCACCTGTCCCTTGTACAACAGGCTTTGCAGGAGTGCGACAGAGTAGTGGTAAGCATCTTTGTTAATCCTACCCAATTTGACAATCCTAATGATCTTGAAAAGTATCCCAGGACATTGGATCAGGATATGGAATTGTTAAAGCGAGCACAGGATGATATCATTGTTTTTGCTCCTAATGCCAATGAACTATATGGCAAAAAGGTGGCTTCTGAACATTTTGATTTTCAAGGTCTGGAGAAGGTCATGGAAGGCAAATACAGAAGCGGCCATTTTGACGGAGTGGGCACGGTAATTAAGCTATTTTTTACAATTATTAAACCCGATAAAGCTTTCTTTGGCGAGAAAGATTTTCAGCAACTTCAGATTATAAGAAAATTAACCGAACTACTCCAACTACCTGTAGAGATTGTAGGGTGTCCTATTTTAAGGGAAGAATCTGGACTTGCAAGAAGTTCCAGAAACGAACGACTAAGCAGTTTACACCGGGAAAAAGCGGCTTTTATATATGACACGCTGATAAAGTCAAAGCAGCTCTTTGGCACAAAAAGTGCAGATTATGTGACAAAGTGGGTGAAAAATGAATTTCAGAATTATCCTTTTTTGAAGCTTGAGTATTTTGAAATTGCAGATATACAGACCTTAAAAAGAGTTAACCGGAAACAGGAAGGAGCACAATACAGAGCTTTTATTGCAGCATATGCTGATGATATTCGGTTAATAGACAACATGCCTTTAAATAATTAATTTTTTGAAAATGCAGGTGCACGTAGTAAAATCAAAAATTCACCGGGTTAAAGTCACCGGAGCCGATCTAAATTATATTGGAAGCATTACTATAGATGAAGATCTTATGGAAGCCGCTAATATAATTGAAGGCGAAAAAGTACAAATCGTTAACAATAATAATGGCGAAAGGCTAGAGACTTATGTTATTCCGGGTCCACGAAATTCCGGAGAAATAACTCTTAATGGCGCTGCGGCAAGAAAAGTGGCAAAAGGCGATGTCCTTATCCTTATTGCTTATGCAATAATGGATTTTGAAGAAGCCAAAAACTTTAAACCTTCTCTTGTATTTCCAAATGAAGACACCAATCTATTATCCTGATTTTTGAAAAAAAAGACTATCAAATTATTAAAAATTACAATCCCCCTGGCGCTGGGGATTTTTTTAATTTGGTATTCTCTTCAAAGTGCAACTCCTCTGGAGCGCGAGGAATTGCTGGATAATGTCTTAACTGCAAACCCTTTCTGGATTTTTCTCTCCATTGTATTGGGGGCTTTGTCCCACCTTTCCAGAGCATATAGATGGAAATATCTTCTTGAACCCTTAGGCTATTCTCCCCGTCTCGCGAACAGTTTTATGGCTGTTATGGTAGGTTACCTCGCCAATTTTGGTATACCGCGATCTGGTGAGGTTTTACGTGCAGTCACTCTTTCTTCTTATGAAAAAGTACCTTTCGAAAAAGGTTTTGGAACTATTATTTCTGAAAGAATAGCAGACTTGATCATCCTTTTACTAATCGTAGCTGTTACTATTGCACTACAAACAGATAACCTTCTCACCTATTTTGAAGCCAATAATATAAATCCGCTGGTAAGCATTGGGATTTTTATTAATTTAATATTCATAGGTATTCTCGTTTTACAATTTATCAAAAGATCTCAGTGGTCAATTGCGTTAAAAGTGAAAAAGTTAGCAAAAGGTCTTCTGGAAGGAATGATAAGCATCCTGAAGATGAAGAAAAAATGGGAGTTTCTCTTCCATACTATCTTTATCTGGACCATGTATGTGCTAATGTTTTACGTGATCGTTTTTACCGTACCGGAAACTGCCAGCGCAAGTATAGGAGCAATAATGGCTGCTTTTGTGGTAGGTTCTTTTGCCATTTCTGCGACAAATGGGGGAATAGGAGTTTATCCTGTTGCAATTGGTGCTATTCTTATGCTTTACGGAATAAGCAAACAAAGTGGTGAAGCTTTTGGCTGGATCCTATGGGGCTCTCAGACCTTGATGGTACTTATCTTTGGCGGCCTGTCTTTCATTCTGTTACCGGTTATAAACCGAAAGAAATAATACTTATCTTGCCATTGTAATCTATCTTTAACCTATGATGAAAAAACTACTTATGCTAGTGGTACTGATATGCCCCATGATCAGTTCCGCACAAATTATTTATGAAACGGTTTCCTCTGCAAAATTGAAGGAAACGCGTGAAATCAAAATTCAGCTACCCCGCAATTACGAGGAGAACAAGGAGAAATATTATCCGGTAGTTATGGTTCTGGATGGTGATTACCTTTTTGAACCTGTAGCTGGAATTGTGGATTATTATTCATATTGGGAAGATATTCCTGAAATGATTGTGGTGGGCATTAATCAGTTCGAATCACGAAATAAAGACGTGAATTACGACAACCAGCGTTTTCTACCCTCAGAAAAAGGGGCTGAATTTTTTGAATTTCTGGGAATGGAGCTTTTAAAAAGTGTTGATCAAAAATACAGGACAGCACCTTTTCAAATTATTGTCGGCCATGATCTTACTGCGAATTTCCTGAACTACTACTTACTTAAACCTGAACAGATTTTTGAGGGATATGTGAATCTTAGCCCTGATCTTGCCCCTGAAATGGCAAAAAGAATAACGAATGCACTATCCAGAAGCGAAAATAAAAAATGGTATTACTTAGCGACAGGAAGCGACGACATCAGCCAGTTAAAAGAAAATATTTTGGCTCTGGACAATCAATTAATAGGTCTTGATAATGACCTGGTTTCTTACACCTTTAATAATTTTGATAATGCCAGTCATTACTCCCTTGTAGGAAGGGCTATCCCTGTTGCAATAGAAAGTATGTTTGAAGTTTACAGCCCTATTTCCCAAAAAGAGTATAATGAAGTTTTACTACAGACTTCTGTATCTCCAACCGAATACCTTATCGAAAAGTATGAATCTATTTACAATCTTTATGGAATTGAGAAACGAATAAGGCTAAACGATTTCCTTGCCATTCATCAGGCTATAGAGAAAACCAGGAGATGGGATGAATATGAGGAACTTAGCAAACTTGCAAACGATCATTTCCCGAAGACAATGCTTAGCACCTATTTTGAAGCACGATATCACGAAGAAACCGGTAATCCAAAGAAAGCAATGAAAGCTTATCAAAATTCTTATGGGCAGGAGAAAATTGCTTTTTTAGATGTTGATTTTATGCTGGAAAAAGCTAATGCAATTAAAAGAGATTTCGGTTATTAGAAATAAATCATAAAAAATAAATGGCAAAAGTAAAGACCACATTCTATTGCCAGAATTGTGGAGCACAATATTCTAAGTGGCAGGGCAGATGTACCGCGTGCAACGAATGGAACACGATTGTAGAAGAAGTTGTTCAGAAACCCGATCCTAAAGACTGGAAATCCCCTGCTTCAAAGGAGGCAAAGAGAATTTCCAGGCCTTTGAAAATTGCCGAAATAGAAAATGCTCCTCAAAACAGGTGGAAAACGGGTAATAATGAGCTGGACCGGGTATTGGGCGGAGGTCTTGTTCCCGGATCACTTACACTTTTAGGAGGCGAACCCGGGATTGGAAAGAGTACGCTCTTATTGCAAATATCACTTCAGTTGAAGTATAAAGTGTTATACGTTTCCGGAGAAGAAAGTCAGCAGCAAATTAAAATGCGGGCAGAACGTATAGATCCAAATCCTGCCAACTGCTACATTCTTACCGAGACTAAAACGCAGAACATATTCCGGCAAATCGAAGCTATATCTCCTGAAGTGGTTATTATTGACTCTATACAAACCCTTCACAGTGATTATATTGAAAGTTCCCCGGGTAGTATTTCTCAGATCAGGGAATGCACTGCTGAACTTATAAAATTTGCCAAGGAGAGCGGAGTTCCGGTTATTTTAATTGGCCATATTACCAAAGAAGGAAGTATTGCCGGTCCAAAAGTACTGGAGCATATGGTAGATACGGTCCTTCAGTTTGAAGGTGATCGCAATCACGTATACAGAATTTTAAGGGCTCACAAAAACCGGTTTGGCTCTACGCACGAGCTAGGTATTTATGAAATGCAGGGCAGCGGACTAAGAGAAGTAAGCAATCCATCGGAAATACTTATTTCTAAAAATGACGAGGATCTTAGCGGTACCGCCATTGCCGCAACTCTCGAGGGAATGCGGCCTTTAATGATAGAAATTCAGGCGCTGGTGAGCACCGCGGTTTATGGAACGCCCCAACGTTCTAATACGGGTTATAATGCCAAAAGACTCAATATGATTCTTGCAGTACTGGAAAAACGTGCAGGATTTAAACTGGGTGCCAAAGATGTATTCTTGAATATTACCGGAGGAATTTCCGTGGATGATCCTGCCATAGATCTTGCAGTGGTCGCAGCTATATTATCCTCCAATGAAGATATTCCTGTGGAAAAAGATGTCTGTTTTGCTGCAGAAGTAGGGCTGGCAGGAGAAATACGGCCGGTAACCCGCATTGAACAAAGAATAACAGAAGCCGAAAAACTAGGTTTTGGAAAAATCTTAATTTCGAAACAAAGTAAGGTTCCAAAGAATAATTATAATATCCAAATTATTAAATTAGCAAAAATTGAAGATGTTGTAAGTCATTTATTTGAATAAAAATGGCACAGTTAATGAAGTTAAGCTGCTGAAAAATAATTATATGCGATTAACAAGATTATTATTGATATTATCGGCAGTAATTCTTTCGGGCTGCTCTCAGCTGAATAAAGCTTCAGATTACATCACAAATCCTACAGCAAAAGAGGTATACAAGAGGGATTTTAATCTTTCTGATAGTCTTTTTACTAAATGGAAAAATCAGGTGGAAATCGCCTTAAATGACAGTATCCAGGTAGAACTGCCATATGCCGAAAAAGGCAAATTTCTGCCTCGTATTTTTCCTGTGTACTCCTATGAAATAGAATTAAATCCAGGGGAGCTTTTTAATCTTGAAATTGAAACCGATTCTCTAAAAGAACTGGTTTTTATTGATGTTTTTAAGAGAACCGAAGATTCTTTAAATCCCTTCACCAAAGTTGAAAGCGCAGAGTTTGGTGCAAAACATTTTGCTTTTGAAGCTGAAAAAGAAGGAAAATATAAAGTTGTAATTCAACCCGCTATTGAGGGAAATTCTCCTTTTTTACTGAAGATGATAAAGAGTCCGGTTTACCTTTTCCCCGTCGCATCCTATAGCAACTCAGCGGTACAGAGCTTCTGGGGAGCCCAGCGGGATGGAGGGGCAAGAAGTCATGAAGGGATTGATATCTTTGCAGAACGAGGAACTCCTGTTGTGGCAGCCACTTCTGGTCGCATTACTTATACCGGAGAAAAAGGCCTTGGCGGAAAACAGGTTTGGTTGAGGGACAGCCGCAGGGGTCAGTCTCTATATTACGCACATCTTGATAGTATTAATCCTGTTTCCGGAAGGGTAAAAGTGGGAGACACTTTAGGATTTGTAGGAAATACCGGAAATGCGAGAACCACTCCCCCACACCTCCATTTTGGGATTTATAAGAATTTTCAGGGTGCTATAAACCCTTTGAATTTCGTATTTATGCCAGAGCCATTAAACCTGGACGAGGTGGAAGACAACATTCCGCATAAAATACTTACTAAAGCAGTTACGGCAAACCTTAGAAACAAACCAACAACTTCGGGTTCAAAGATTATAGGTTCTTCTAAAGCTCAGGACACCCTTCAGATTCTAGGAAAGTCCAGAGACTGGTACCACATAAGAACACGGGAAAATAAGGCTTCCTTTATTCATCAAAGTCTTGTGAAACCTATCTAAGGTGCAGGATTTGGTATCGCTTTATGAACCTCTTCTATCTCCTTTAGAATCTCTTCTGAAAGGTTTACGTTAATACTTTCTATATTCTCACTTAGTTGATCTAGAGTTGTCGCACCAATAATATTACTGGTAACAAACGGCTGCTGATTGATAAATGCCAACGCCATATGGGTAAGGCTGATATCGTGCTTTTTGGCAATGTCGTTATAGGCTTTCGTAGCTTTTACCGCCTGCTCCCCTGAATATCTCTTGTACTGCGGAAATAACCCTAACCTCGTGTTCTCTTTAATTCCGTTAAGATATTTCCCGGTTAAGGTTCCCATTCCCAATGGAGAGTAAGGCAGGTATCCTACATTTTTGCGATGAAGTATTTCGGTAAGTCCAATTTCATCCTTCCGGTTTAAAAGATTATAAGGGTTTTGCACACTCACCATCTTTGGTAAACCACTTTTACTTTCCTCCAAAAATCGCATCAATCCAAAGGGTGTCTCATTGGACAACCCAATATGCCTGATTTTTCCGGCTTTGATCATGCTATCAAGAATTTCCAGAACTTCTTTAAAATTATCTTCCCACTCTTCCTCTTCGTGGGTATAACCCTTCTTCCCGAAGAAATTAGATTGTCGTTCCGGCCAGTGTAACTGATAGAGGTCTATATAATCTGTCTGCAGTCGTTTTAGACTATTATTCACGGCCTCTTCCACAGCTTCCCTGTGGTAACCTAATTCGGGACGGATATGAGCAACCATTTCACCAGGGCCCGCTACTTTTGAAGTAAGAACTACATCCTCTCTTCTCCCCGACATTTTAAGCCAACTCCCAATAATTTCTTCAGTTCTCCCCTGGGTTTCTGCATTTGCAGGAACCGGGTACATCTCTGCAGCATCAAGAAAATTTACTCCCTGCTCCAGGGCATATTCTATTTGTTCGTGGCCTTCAGCTTCTGTATTCTGCTCTCCCCAGGTCATAGTGCCCAGGCATATTTTACTGATTTTAATATCAGTATTTGGTAAAATTGTATATTTCATTGATTATTTTTCTGAAAATGATTTACTCTGTACCCCAAATATCTTAAATCCAGCTGTACAGCTCTAATTTCTTCGGAAGTTTTACAGCTTCAGAAAAAAATTACAGCAAATTTTCGATTATTCTTTCCTTTAAGCGGTTTCCTTATTCAGTTTCATTTAATAGTCTAGTTACCTCATCCAGTTTAGGAGTAAGGATAACTTCAATCCTGCGGTTTTTAGCTCTTCCTTCAGCAGTTTCATTGCTCGCAACCGGGGCAAATTCGCCTCTTCCGGCAGCAGTGAGGTTCTGCGGATCAATATTACTGTTCTCCTTTAAAATCTGCACAATAGACGTTGCACGCTTGGTAGAAAGATCCCAGTTGTCGGTTAAAGGACCGCTGCCCCCATAAGGCACATTATCGGTATGTCCTTCTATTAGTACGGCAATATCAGGATTTTGAGCCAGTACTTCTCCCAATTGTTGTACAGCTCTTCTTCCTTCAGAGTTTACTGCCCAACTTCCGGAACCAAAAAGTAACTTATTTTCCATAGAAACATAGACTTTTCCATCGCGCTGCTCTACGGTAAGTCCCTTTCCTTCAAAATTGGTGAGGGCCTTGGAAATAGCTTCTTTTAAAGCATTCATTTTAGCATCTTTTGCAGCAATAAGACCTTCCAGTTCGTTTATGCGATTAGACCTTGCCTGCAAGTCCTTCTGAAGCTTTTCCAGTCTTGTCTGTTCTGCTGCCAGGGCGTTTTCCTTTTCTTCCAATTGTGCCAGTAATTCCCGGTTTTGCCTCGAATTTTCGGCTATAGCAGCAGAACTGTTCTGCTCCAAAGCGTCATACGAATTTTTCAAGTTTTCGTACTTCGATTGGAGTGAGGAGAGATTTTCAGCTAAATTATTGCGCTCTGCAGTTAAAGCCGTGTGCTCTTCCTGCAGTGAATTATATTCTGCTTCCATCTTTCTATACCGCTCCAGATCAGTAGACATTTCACGGTTTTCACGTTTTAAGTCGGCATGCTGGTTCTCAAGTTCTCTATATTTTTTAGAAGAGACGCACGAACTTAACATTAAAGTTATTGCTGCTGCAAAAAAGAAAATTTTCCTGATCATTTCTATAGAAATTTATTCCAATTCAATTAAAACAGGGCAGTGATCGCTATGATATGCCTCTGGTAATATAACGGCACGTTTCATTTTTTCTTGTAAGGTTTTTGAAACGAGATTATAATCTATACGCCAACCTTTGTTGTTGTTCCTGGCATTTGCACGATAGCTCCACCAGGAATAATTATCCCCTTCTTCATTAAAGTACCGGAAAGAATCTATGAACCCGCTTTTCATAAAATTATTAATCCATTCCCTTTCTTCCGGAAGAAATCCTGAAACATTCTTTAGTCGAACAGGATCATGGATATCTATGGCTTCATGGCAAATATTATAATCACCGCAAATAATAAGGTTTGGTATTTCCAGCTTTAGCTTATTTACATACTGCTGAAAATCTTCCATATACTGAAACTTATGCTCAAGCCTCTTAATATTTGTTCCTGAAGGGAGGTAAAGACTCATTACTGAAAAATCTTCAAAATCGACCCGAAGGTTGCGCCCTTCAAAATCCATATAATCCACACCCGTCCCATATTCCACATGAATCGGTTTTATTTTACTAAGAACAGCTACTCCGCTATAGCCCTTTTTTTGCGCAGGATACCAATAGTGATAAGGATAACCCGCCTCTTCAAAATCTTCTAAGTTGAGTTGATCAGGACTGGCTTTTATTTCCTGAAGACAAACAACATCTGGATTAGCCTGCTGCAGCCATTCCAGAAATCCTTTCCTAATTGCGGCCCTAATACCATTAACATTATAAGAAATTATACGCATTTATGTTGTTGTGATTTTTCAAATTAAATACATCTGAAACATCCACATATTCCAGATATATAGTTTCAAAGCAGCACTTCAATGAGATTTTTCCAAAATCTAAGCATAAAAAGCAGCCTCCTACTTTCCTCTATTTAACTATAAAGCGCTTTACTTTTCCAAATTCTCTTGTCCCTACCCGAACGAGATAAACTCCAGTTGCGGCATAAGACATATCGAGATCATACACATAGCCATAACCATTATTCTCAATTTTATTTTCCAGAAGCTTTTGTCCCAGCATATCATGAACAGTAATCCTGAGTGTCTCATCATAATCTGTCTCAATGGCTACACGATATGTTCCATCGGGATTGCTTACCACAAGCAATTCCGCTTCATTAAGTATAAAATCTTCAATATTTAGGGTACTATCAGTCACATTTACGGAGTAATCGTGGGTTGTGCCGTAATCCATTACATCACAGGGATCATTATGATCGCCCTCAAAGCTGGTGTCCCCCGCCCGTATCCTTAAAAGATGTTCTCCCAAAGGAGCATTTTCAGGAATAGAAAACTCTACAGAAAGGGCCGTATTGGGCTGTGGAATCACTCTTGAACTGATTAACAGTTCATCATCATCAAAGACTGCGTCGTCATTAAGATCAATCCACATAGAAAAACGTTCCTTTTCCTCCTCTGCAAACAGAGACTTTACGGTTACTGTAAAGGTGCCTTGCGAGCGATCTAGAGTGGCAGAGGAGCCAATAAAGTCTATGTAGCCATCTCCACAAGGTATGCGTTCATTTAAAATTTCTTCTAATTCAAAATAAAAAATTCCGTCACCAAAAGAACAATCTGATCCTTCAGGAATACAATTAAGATTAGCTATTGATTTTGTCTCGGGATCATTAGTAGGATTAAAATCATCCTCAAGATGTGTTCTGGCAATTATCCTATAACTTCCCGACGGACTAAGATCTGCTTTTTGATTGAAGGTATACACCTCATTCTCTCCCACTTCTACAGTTCCCGGAAACACTTCTAATACCGGAATATTGTTTCCAACCTGGTAAGACACTGGAAAATCAGATTGCGGCTCACCACCAAAATTCTCCAGCGTTATGGTAACCACCTCTGAAGGTGTTAAATTTTGCCCTGTCACAGGAACGTCTATAGACGTCACACCCACGTCCCGGGGCGGCAGGTTTTTAATTTGAGCTACAAAAGTGTCATTTTCAGTATTCTGATCATTATTAAGCCCGGTGCTAAAAACTACTTCATAGATCTCTCCTATTTCAGAGAAATCTGCAGGCTGCGAGAAGGTAAAGTCTAAAGACTGGGTTGCTGGTATGCTTTCAGTAAAAGTTTCAGTAACTGTTTCCCCTCCATTTACTGTATAACTAACAGGAAAGCCAGATTGTGCATTAGAACCAAAATTCCTTATCCTTACCATAATTTCTTCCGCAGTACCCAATGTGGCATCCTGTGGTGTTACACGTGCAATGGCGCCTACATCATTCCCATTATCGGCTGCTATTCTAAAAACACCTACCCTGTTTTTACGATTTATTCCTTCAAAATATTCAGCATTATGCCAAAACGTGAGATCATCTGCCGGGTCTACAGAAAGATGTGCATAATCTCCATACCTGCTATTAGGATCGGGATCTTCTCCTTCTACTATTGTCTGCTCTTCAAGAGTCATTATTCCTAAATCATCACCTGCATACCTCCCTGTGTATCTTATTGATGGGAAAATTGGCGTTTCAGGGCTATCATCTAGAATAGTAAATCCCAGACCAATATTTCCCTGGTTATCTATACCTATGCTTCCGCTAAACCTGTCACTTTTATCCGGTGCGTAAGTTCCTTCCTGATATACTGTCCAAAATTCCTGATTAGCCATTTGCCTAAGCTCATACCATCTTATACCGGCATGTTCTGCAGCAGTAGGATCTACGTCTACAACAAAATTCATTACAACAGAGGTGTGGGTTTCGAAGCGCCTATACTGCGTCATATACATCATCGTCGCCTGGAGGGCATCAATTTCAGGTGCATCACCTGGCTGTGAAAGGTTGCTGAAGGAACCACCATCAAAAGTCGCCATAAAGGGTGAAACTCCATCTGCCTGCCCAAGTCGCTGTGATTCTGAAATAACAGAGGAATCAGGGTTGTTCCAATCGACATTTACCAGCCAAATCTTTAAATGATCCTCTATAACACCTGCCCAGGCATCATCCTGCATAAAAACAATTGGGGAATTTCCGCGCGGAGGTGCAATATCACCTATTGCATGAAATCCTGCGGGGCTATAAAATCCGTTAGTACGGATTCCAGGTAAAGGAAAAGCCAAAATTCCGGCTGTTTCTCCCTGAAGCATTTTGTCCCGCTCCACTACGTAAATCACCTGGCTTTGACCTGCAGTATTTGCATTTTTGTTAGTAGTAATATAATAACCATCACCCCAAATGGAAATCTTCGGGTAATCGGGCAACACTCCATTAGTGGTAAACCTGTATGTAAACCAACCATCGTTTAAGGGATCCGGACCACGTGAAACGGCTATAAGAAAACTTTCAGGGGTATCACTAAACTGACTTATTAAATAACGATCTGCGAACTCATCGTAAACTACAATAGGATCACCAAGGGTTTCGCCGGTAAATTCGCCTCCTATGCTCGCCAAAGAAGCGGGTGGCATTAATTGATTTCCCTCCTTGTCCCAGATTGCAAATGCCGAATTCCAGGCGTTAATGTAGTGATTTGGCCCCACAAAACCAGTAGGATCTGTAGGTGTGGAGCGAGAACTTACAGCCTCATAGGACAATATTGGTGCTTTTGAAGGCACCTCTCCCACTTTTCGCTGCAATGCAGGGTCTGTAGTTTTCGGAAGCCCTTTTCCCGGTACTACCTTGTTTATTCCGCGGTTACGTGGATTATAAATTTTAAATTCTGAAGAAGGAGCTACTAGTTTACCCTTAGAAAGTGCTCCTGAAGCTACAGCCCGTGCGGAATCTACGTAAACCGGACCGGAAGATTCATTAGTTTGTGCTACTGCATCAGGATGAAAAAGAAAGACAGCAAAAAATAAGAAGTATAGTAGGTTTTTCATGGTAAGTAAGATAGCTTCTTCAAAAGTTGAAAATAGTGTGCCGTTTCAACGAAAGAAAAAGCTCTAAAGTTAATAATATAATCCTGAAATTTCCTGCTCACTTCTTATTCCCTTCTACCAGAAACTCCTAAAACGGCTAAGGCTTTAAATTATCAATTTAAATTTGTACCGATGCAGGCTTAAAAAGCATATCAGCTTTCCATCCAGCTTCTAAAATCGGTTTCTTTTTTTATAATTGCCGATAATTGCGAAATTTCGACCCTCTTCTGTTCCATGGTATCCCTAAACCTGACTGTCACCATTTTATCTTCAAGGGAATCGTGATCTATAGTAATACAAAGAGGCGTTCCTGCAGCATCCTGGCGCCGGTATCTGCGGCCAATCGCATCTTTTTCGTCAAACTGAATATTATAATCCCATTTTAGCTCATCAAAAATTTCCTGAGCAAGTTCAGGCAACCCATCCTTCTTCACTAATGGCAAAATTGCTGCTTTTGTAGGTGCTAGCACCGCCGGAAGTTTTAAAACTGTCCTGCTACTCCCATCTTCCAGGTCTTCTTCTTTTAGAGAGGCTGCAAGCACAGAAAGGAACATCCTGTCCAGCCCAATAGAAGTTTCAATTACGTAAGGCACGTAATTTTCCTTAAGTTCCGGATCATAAAACCGTAGTTTTTTACCAGAATGTTCTTCGTGAGCTTTTAAATCGAAGTCGGTTCTGGAATGAACACCTTCCAGTTCCTTAAAGCCAAATGGAAAATCAAATTCTATATCTGCCGCCGCATTGGCGTAATGTGCAAGTTTGTCGTGATCGTGAAAACGATAGTTTTCCTCACCCAGACCAAGCGATAAATGCCATTTTAGGCGCACCTCTTTCCAGTGCTCATACCATTTTAATTCTTCTCCCGGACGCACAAAGAACTGCATCTCCATTTGTTCAAATTCCCGCATTCTAAAAATGAATTGTCTCGCAACAATTTCATTTCTGAAAGCTTTTCCTATCTGTGCAATTCCAAAAGGGATTTTCATCCTTCCGGTTTTCTGCACATTAGAAAAGTTTACAAAAATACCCTGAGCAGTCTCCGGCCTAAGGTATAGTTGTGTAGCAGAATCTGCTGAAGCACCCAGTTTTGTTCCAAACATAAGGTTGAATTGCCTCACATCTGTCCAGTTTTTAGAACCAGTCTCAGGATCCGCAATTTCAAGCTCTTCTATTAACGACTTTACGTCGGCAAGGTCTTCATTTGTTAAAGATCTTCCCAGACGCTCCAGAATTTCTTTACGATCACCCAAGTATCTTTTTACACGCGGATTGGTAGAAGTAAACTGCTCCTCGTCAAAATCGTCTCCAAAGCGTTTTTTTGCTTTGTCTATTTCTTTTTGTGCCTTTTGCAGTAGCTTTTCAGCGTAATCCTCTACAAGTACATCTGCACGGTAGCGACGCTTAGAATCTTTATTATCAATTAAGGGGTCATTAAAAGCATCAACATGTCCTGAAGCCTTCCAGGTAGTGGGATGCATTAAAATTGCAGCGTCTATTCCCACTATGTTCTGATGCATCTGCACCATGCTTTTCCACCAGTATTCCTTGATGTTTTTCTTTAATTCGGCACCATTCTGACCGTAGTCATAAACAGCGCTTAAACCATCATATATTTCGCTAGATGCAAAAATATACCCATACTCTTTAGCATGGGATATTACATTCTTGAATAAATCTTCGTTTTTTGCCATAGAACAAAAATAAAAAAACCGCCCTGATATACACCAAGACGGCCTCTTTTTTGTTTTAAATTATCTCAGGCTAAAAGTAGAAGTCCCAATAAGGTAAGCATCAGAATATACATAGACTTTATATTCTCCTTCGATTAGCCTTTCTTCACTGGTGTTAGCCAAAACGCAAACATCAAGTTCTTCATTCTCGTAATACACCTTGGAATTCGCGCTGTAGACCATTACCCCGCCCTCATGCTGAACAGCAATTTGATCTCCAACAAGTTCATTTTCGGGATTATAAACCTGCACATTTATGGTTTTTTCTCCCGCTTCAGCCAGTTCATTAGAAGAAATTGTAAAGCAGGTTCTTATCTGGTCTATCCTCCTTGTCCTGTCGTTCTCCACAATCTTACCGCTATTTCTCACAATCACACCTTCTCCTGTTAATCCGGTGATTTGTAATCTCGATGCACGGTCTACTTTAGAAGAAAGATTTTGATTGGTATCCTGCAAAGAATCAGATAACCTCGTGCGTTCCTGAAGCACTACATTTGTACTATCCATTGCAGTAGTTAAACGCTGATTTTGGGAACTCAAACTGTCCACCACTCTGAAAAGCCTGTCTTTTTCAGCTCTTAAATTTCCAATTTCTCTCCTGTATCGGGAAATAAGGGCAAGATTAGCTTCATTATCTTTTACAGAATCCAGTAACCTGGTTATTCGCTCACGCGCTTCCACCATATTCTGGTCCATTATTTCATTTTCTTCAATGGCTTCATCATATTTAATGATAAGGTCATTAAGTTCATTTTCTATAACAGCCTTTTCATTCTGAAGGATTTCTTTATTTTCCTTCTCTTCATTATAAAATTTAATAGTGTAAATGCTCAACGCGATCAAGGCCACAGCCAGCACCCCTGTTAATATTTTTAATGCTGTATTGTTTTTCTTTTCGGTCATCATACTTATGAATTTAGTTTGTAAATTTATGTTTTAACAAATTAAAACACAATGCATTAACAAATGTTTCACGATTTAGTCTCCCTCTTCTACCCCAGAGTCTGTAATTGCTGCAGCATAGAATTGGCCAAAAATGAAAAAATCGTTTGCACGCCGTGTTTGCACGAGTTACCTGTAACAAATTACCACATTTACAACGAAAATCCCGCAAAAAAAGTATTTCATGGACGCGCAGAGGTAGAAAATGCCACTTCCCTTCTTTTCTTCAGAAAAAAAGGGATGGTTCAAACCTTAATTCATAATCTTAAATACCGGGGTCATGAAGAGATAAGTGCTTTCCTTGGAGAATGGATAGGCACAGAATTATCTGAAATTGAAAATTATCAGAGCGTTGATTTTGTTATTCCTGTACCCCTGCATAAAAACAAACTTAAAACGCGGGGCTTTAATCAGGTTGAAGGTTTTGCCAGAAAAATTGCTGAAAAATTAGATGCGCGATACGTAGATGATGTGCTGGTTAAAAAATCTGCGGGCCAAACTCAGGCACTTCGGAACAGACTCTCGAGGTGGGGTAACATGGAAGGTACATTTCTTTTAGAAAATTCAGCTAAAATCAGGAACAAACACGTACTGCTTGTGGACGACATAATTACGACAGGTGCGACACTGGAAGCTTGTATAGAAAAAATTCAGCAAATTGAAGGCGTAAAGGTGAGTATCGCCACAATGGCAATTACAAATTGAATTTTGCGTTAAAACTTAAAATAATTGTTTCTTTGCTCAAAATCAGCTTCAATAAATGAGAAATAGAATTCCGGGCTATTTAATGGTTATTATACTCCTGCTAACATTGGTACAATGTGCAAAAAAAGGAATGCCTGAAGGTGGACCAAAAGATGAGGATCCACCAGAATTTATACGAGCAAACCCCGAGAACTATACCACCAACTTCAATAAAAAGGAAATTAGAATATTTTTTGATGAATACATTAAACTAAATAATCCGCAGCAACAAGTTATTATTTCCCCTCCCATGAGTCCCCGGCCAGCCATTTTACCTCTTGGCACAGCAAGAAGAGATGTACAGATTGAAATTTTTGACACTCTCGAAGAAAATACCACCTATACAATCAACTTCGGAAAAAGCATTATAGATAATAATGAGGGTAATCCATTAAATTATTTTAAGTATGTTTTTTCTACAGGAGATTATATCGATTCACTTGAAGTTAGTGGAACAGTGGAAGACGCCTATCTTAAAAAACCCGCAGATTTCATTTCCGTTTTTCTGTATGAGGTGGATTCTACCTTTTCAGACTCTGTGGTTTATCAACAAACTCCGCGCTATGTGACCTATACCCGGGATAGCACTAATAATTTTCAGCTTGAAAACCTAAAGGCGGGTACTTATAAGATGGTCGCCATTACTGATAATAATGACAATTATTTATTTAATCCTGCAACTGAAAAAATTGGTTTTGTTGAGAATCACATTACAATTCCTACTGATTCTACTTTCGAAATAACGCTGTTTAAAGAAGAGCTCGAATTTGAAGTGCAGCGTCCCAAGCAATTAAAAGGACAGCAAATTTTATTTGGATACGAAGGGGTTACAGATTTGGACAGCGTTAGAATAGCGCTTCTTAATCCAAAACCGGATGATTTCTCTTCCCGCATTGTAAAAGACAGAAAAACAGATTCCCTTTATTACTGGTACGAACCACAATTAGAAACAGACAGTCTTTATTTTGAAGTTATTAGTCCTAAAAGCAGGGACACGCTCATCGCCAGAATATCAGAGATGGAAAGAGACTCACTAAACGTGAGCGTTACGCCCAGCGGCAATATAGGTTTTGATCAGGAAGTAATTTTTAGAGCCAACACTCCTCTGGTAGAGAAAAATGACAGCTTTATTTCTATTATGAATCAGGATTCTATAGCTATACCATTTTCAACAGAATTGGACTTATTGGAAAATGAGTTACGGGTGTCATTTGAAAAAGAAGAAAGCAGCAAGTACTCTGTCATGGCTCTGCCCGGAACAGTGGTAGACATGTTTGCAGCTACAAACGACACCTTAACCCAGAGGGTCAGTACAAAAGCATTTTCAGAATTTGGCAATCTCACCTTCAGGCTACAAAATGTCGAACAGTACCCCATCATTGTTCAATTAACAGACCTTAAAGGTGAAGTTATATTGGAAAAATATTCCACGGGAGAAAGTGTTGTTAGCTTCGGAAATGTAAATCCGGGCGAATACTTTATGAGGATAATTTATGATCGTAACGAAAACAACAAATGGGACACTGGAAATTATCTGAAGAAAATAAAACCTGAACAAATAGAGTACTTCCCCGACACATTGGATATTCGTGCAAACTGGGATACGAATGAGCTTTTTATTTTAGAGTAAATTCATCTCTGTCGAGCAAAAACTTCATTTTTTCCCTTGTTTGCGTTAGGTGGCTATAATCTAATTCCACCTCTTTGGAAAATGGCTCTACCACATCCAACTCCGTCAAATTTTGACCCAGGCAGTCATAAACCACACTATGCCCATTATACCGATGGCCCTCACCATCGATTCCTGTGCGGTTCAATCCTAAACAATAACTCATATTTTCTATAGCGCGTGCTTTTAGCAGGGCATCCCAGGCTGCAACTCTTTTCTCTGGCCAGTTTGCCACGTAGATCAACAAATCGTAATCTACAGTATTTCTTGAAAATACAGGAAACCTAAGATCGTAACATACCAACGGACAAATTCTCCAACCCTTATATTCTACTATAAGCCTGTCCTTTCCCGCAGTATAGGTTTCATCCTCTTTAGCAAGGGTGAAAGTATGCCTTTTATCGTAGGTCTTATAAGATCCATCAGGATAAACGAAATATAGCCTGTTGTAATAATTGCCATTTTCAGTAATTATTACACTTCCGGTGATAGCCAGATCTTGCCGCTGAGCTAACTCTTTCATCCAGAGCAGGGTTAAGCCGTTGGTTTCTTCAGCAAGTTTTTCAGCATTCATACTAAAACCGGTGGTGAACATTTCCGGCAGAATCACCAGATCAACTTTTTTTGAAAGCGCTTTAATTTCTTTACTAAAAAGACTACGGTTATTTTCCGGATGCTCCCAGTTCAGATCAACCTGAAGCATTGCTATATTTAAACTTTGAGCCATACGTAAAGTTATAAAAATTTAAAAAATCGCTCCTAATTCGCTGTTAAATCATTGCAGAAAAGTATTGTATTAAATAGCTTTATTTGTCTAAAAATCTTATACATGAATTCCAATACTTCTTTTTTTCAAAGAAATACATTCACTTCCAGCACCAGCCGTGGAATAATTGCAGGAGTTGCTGGAGGGCTTGCAGGAACAGCAGTAAAAGTTCTTGCCGAAAAATTTCTCAAAGTGAGAAAGGTCGAGCACCGGTCTGCGCAAATAAAAATTGTGGATGATCTCTCTACAAAATTAACCGGGAGTCCGGTTAGCGTGCAAAATGAGGCCCTGGCAGAGCAGTTAGTGAATATACCGGTTGGAGTGAGTATTGGTGCAGCTTATGGCTATGGAAAAAGAAAAAAAGATAAACTGAATATTAGGGATGGTGTCATTCTTGGAAGTTCTACATGGGCTTCTACACACGAAACTTCGCTACCTTTACTTGGACTGGAAGAAAGTCCGAAAAATATTCCCATAGGAATACAGATTAATGAACTTGTTGCACATGTTCTTTTTGGTGTGACTACAGAATTGGTGAGGGATTACGTAAATAAACGGCTGAAAGAATAACTACTTCTCCAGCTGCTTCAGCATTTTCCTGATCCTGTCTTCCACTTTTTCTGAAGATAATTTTTCCCGAAGCCGGTCTGTGATAATCGGGAAAGAAAACGGAGTGGGCTTTTCACAGTTTTTCCAGATGATATCTTGAGAGGCTATTCTTTCTAATGCCATCCGTAACCTTCCTTCTTCCAACTGATGTTCAAAGGTTTCCCTAAAGGCTTGCTTAAAAAGCAAATTATCGTCCTCATAATCTCTGAAGACGCTAAAAAGAAGTTGCGAACTGGATTGAAGGTGCTTGTTTTTAATCATTTTATTGGGGTAACCGGTAAAGACTAATCCTGCTATTACAGCAATATCACGGAATTTCCTACGCGCCATTTCAGTAGCATTTAAGCTTTTATAGAGATCATCCATTAAAAATTCCGCAGAAAAAAGATTGTTATCTAATACCTGTTGCATATCCATTTGCTGATCAGAAAGGAGCTCAAAACCATAATCATTATAGGCAATAGAGAATGAGATTGGCGATAAAAGGCTAACTCTGTAGGCGAGCAAACTTGCCAGTGCTTCATGAACAAACCGTCCTTCAAAAGGATAAAATATAGCGTGAAAGCCTTCCCTGGTTTTAAAAGTTTCTATCAGAAATTGACCATTATCGGGCACAATAGATTCTTTCTGCTGTCTTTCCAGAATTGGTTTTAAAGCTTTCAGTTCTAAAGACTTTGTTCCCTGGGAGACAGAAGCCCCAGCTTCATACATTTCCTGCCGTAGTAATTCACTCATCTGTGCAGAAAAAGTCATCCTGCCACCCATCCAGCTGGGAATTTTAGAAGTTTTTTTAGTAGATTTCTTTACCTGTACCTGCATGCTTTTTATCCGTACCAGCTCCAGGTTCCTGCCCGCAAAAGTAAAAACATCACCGGGATTGAGTTTGGAAATAAACCACTCTTCAATCGTTCCTATATAGCCGCCCGTCAAGTATTTCACGCTCAACATCGCATCGCTCACAATTGTCCCAATTTGTAAACGATGACGCATGGCGACCCCACGACCGTTCACTTTAAATTTCCCGTCCTCTTCAATTTCAATTTTTTTGTATTCATCATAAGCCTGCAGGCTCTGGCTTCCTTTGGTAACAAAATTGAGGATCCAGCGCCACTCTTCTTCTGTTATGGAGTTAAAGCAAAAAGTTGATTTTATTTCCGGATAAATATCCTTCGGAAAAAAACCATCGGAAACAGCAAGGGTTGTAAGATACTGAACCAAAACATCATAACTTAGCAGGTACGGAATACGATCCTCCACTGCTGTCTTCTTAGCCGCCTTTTGCAAAGCTGAAGCCTCAATAAGCTCTATCGCATGCGTAGGCAAAAAGTAAATCACACTCTCCTTTCCCGGCTGGTGGCCGCTCCTTCCCGCCCTTTGCAGGAACCTCGCCACTCCTTTGGGACCTCCAATTTGCACTATGGTTTCCACCGGAGCAAAATCTACACCCAAATCCAGGCTGGAAGTACAAACCACAGCCTTTAGACTTTCATTTCTAATCGCCTGCTCGACCCATAACCGGGTTTCCCTGTTGATACTCCCATGGTGCATCGCCACATCTCCTGCAAATTCGGGATATTTATTGATTAGTTTCTGAAACCAGATTTCACATTGTGATCTTGTATTTGTAAAAAGGAGCGTAGTACGTGAGTTTTTGATAATTGGTACTACCTCATCGATTAGGTGTAGTCCCAAATGTCCGCGCCACGGAAATTTTTCCATTTTCTCCGGAATCACAGATTTTACCGTGATCTTTTTATCCAGGTTCGCTTTAATTAATACTGAATTTTTAAAAGCTTCAGATTCCGGTCCTAACAAAACCTCCCTTGCCTGCTGAAGGTTTCCTATAGTCGCTGAAATTCCCCAAATTTTGAGATTTTGGGAAATTGTTTTTAAGCGGGACAAGGCTAATTCTACCTGCACACCTCTTTTTGTACCGAGCAATTCGTGCCACTCGTCCACAACCACAGCATTCAAATTTTTGAAGGTTTTGTCATAATTTTTTGAGGAAAGGAGCAACTGAAGACTTTCAGGGGTGGTAATGAGCAAATCTGGCATGGACCTTTTTTGTGCCGCCCTTATTTTTTGCGGAGTGTCACCAGTTCTAATGCCTACAGTGAAATTTGTTCCCATTTCTTCAGCAAAACGTTGTGCCGACTGTTCTATTTCTACGGAAAGAGCACGTAGCGGAGTTATCCAGACCGCTTTTAGCCCTTTTTTGTGCTTCTCTTTATAGTCGGGATTGTTTTTAATGTATTCCAGGACTATAGGAATCCAGAGCGCATAAGTTTTTCCGCTCCCGGTGGGTGCGTTTAAAAGCCCATTTTCGCCCTTAAGGTACGCATTCCAGGTTTGCTTCTGAAATGGAAAAGCTTTCCAGTTCTGTTTGGAAAACCAGGATTCTGCAAGATTTAAGAGTTCCTTTCTATTCATAGTCTTAACCCTTCTGGGGCGGTTGGTCAGGGGATTAAAGCTTTCAGATCTTCCAGAGTGTTCGCTTCTTCAATCTTTTTATCGGTCCGCCACCGCAGCATTCTTGGAAATCTGGTTGCAACTCCGCTTTTATGTCTTTTAGATTCTGCTATTCCTTCAAAAGCAATTTCAAAAACGTGATGTGGAGTAACGCTGCGAACCGGCCCAAACCTTTCCAGCGTATTTTTTTTGATCCATGCGTCTAATTTCCTGAATTCTGCATCTGTCAACCCGGAATAGGCTTTTGCAAAAGTTACCAGTTCTTCCTTTTCGCTGTCCCACAGCGCAAATGTATAATCTGTAAAAAGATTGCTCCTGCGCCCGTGGCCGCGCATTGCGTAAGTAAGAACAGCATCTATCGTAAGGGGATCAACCTTCCATTTCCACCAATCTCCTTTTTTCCGACCTACTAAATATGGAGAATCAAGCCGTTTTAGCATTAATCCTTCAGATTTTTCTTCCCTTGCTCTTTCTCTTTCGGCGGCAGCTTCTTCCCAGGTATTAAATTTTATAGTTTCAGATAAATGCAACGGAAAACCTTCCGAAGCAACTTCAGCATAGAGTTTTTCCAAAATAAGGCGACGTGCCGAAAATGGCAATTTTCGTATATCCTTTCCTTCCCACTCCAAAATATCGTAAGCCTTCAAGATCACCGGTGTCTTCTTCAGTAGATTTTTAGATACTGTTTTTCTACCAATCCGTGTCTGCAGATCATTAAAAGCTCCAATTTCACCTTCAGGAAAAGGAAGGATTTCAGCATCTATAACAGTTCCATCCGGAATAACTCCCACAAGGGCTTCAAATTCGGGATATTTATCTGTCACCAGTTCCTCACCCCGGCTCCACACGAACAACTGACCATTTCTAACAATGGCCTGAGAACGGATACCATCCCATTTATGCTCTGCACTCCATTCTGAAACATCGCCGAGATCCCCAGGCTCGCCTTCTATGGCATAAGCGAGATAAAATGGATATGGTTTTGAGAGGTAATCTTCCTCATTTTCTTCAAGAATTAATTTTGTAAAAGAGATATTGGCCGGTCCCCAGTTCCCCATTAACTTATAGGCAAGAATATCTTCATCAATTTCTGTGGCTTTGGATAATGCGCGTGTCATCAACTTCTGACTCACTCCAATCCTGAAACTTCCCGTTATCAACTTGGTAAAAACAAAGCGTTCGTAATAATTGAGAGCCAGCCAATTTGCAAAAAGATATTCCTTTTTATCAATTTCAGACTTTGATTTTAGATCTATAATTTCCTGCAGATACTGACTCAGACTTTTTTCTGAAGATTGCTCTGCCGGCGGAATAACGAGAGCAATGGTTTCAGCCAAATCTCCCACGATATGATAAGATTCCTCAAAAAGCCAGAGAGGGATATTTGCCAATTCTGATGCCCAATTGCGCATAAGTGTGGTATTAACAGGACGTGGTGGTCTGCGATGTGATAATATCGCAATAGCCCAAACCTTGTCTTTATCTGGAGCCGCTTTTAGGTACTCTGTTAATGCCTCTACCTTAAGCGTGGTTTTATTGGTACTATCCAGTTTTTTTATAAGTTCAGCAAATAATTTCATTGTTGGTTTTCTCCGGACTTAATCTTCCTGTTCTTTCTTAGCTTCCTGTTCCCCAGCTTCGCCTTCGTACTGTGTTTCTTCGGTTCTCGCATCGTAACCTTTTTCACAGAGGTAACGTGAAAAAATATCGGTATACCCGTGTGTACAAATCACTTTCTCACATCCTGTTGCTTCAATAGAAGCCAGCAAACCCTGCCAATCGCAATGGTCAGAAAGTACAAAGCCTTTATCTATTGCTCTTCTTCGGCGGGCGCCTCTAAACGTCATCCAGCCACTTGCCGAACCTGTAACATAAGGAACCATTTTTTTAATCCACGGCGAGCCATGTGCGCTGGGTGGCGCAAGCACAATACTTCCTTTAATTTCTTCCTTTGTGGTGTCGCGGGTAATCCTTATAGTTTCAGGAAAGTCGCAAAGTGGACGCACGACTTCAGTCATATTCTCGATCGCGCCGTGCGTATAAATTTTTCCAATTTCAGGATTAAGGTGTTTCAACAATCTTTGCGCTTTTCCGAGGGAATATCCGAATAAAACTGAGGTCCTGCCATCACTCCTATTCTGCTCCCACCAGTTGTTAATTTCTTCAAAAACTTCCTGCTGCGGCTGCCATTTAAAAGCAGGTAAACCAAAAGTACATTCGGTAATAAAAGTGTCACATTTCACCAACTCATAAGGAACTGCAACGCCGTCATCTTCTACTTTATAGTCCCCTGTAAAAACCCATACCTCTCCCTTATGCTCTACTCTAATCTGGGAAGAACCAATAATATGCCCCGCAGGGTGCAGCGAAAATTTCACATTATTGATCGTAAACGTCTCATTCCATTCTTTACCCGAAACTTCTATATCGCCCAGCCGGTGCTTAATAATTGGAACATTGGTATGATGGGTAATATATTTTTTATGGCCCCAGCGGGAATGATCTGCATGGCCATGGGAGATAATTGCCTTTTCCACCGGTTTCCAGGGGTCCAGGTAAACATCTGCCGCGGCGCAGTAAATTCCTTTTTTATTGAAGGCTAGTAAGGGTGTAGCTGAATTTCTCATGGGCGACTGATGAAATTAATTAAATTGAAAGCTTAAAAAGAACGATTAAGAAAACATTAGCGAATGTTCCCTGCTGCTTTTAGAACAATTTTGAGGAAAAGAATTTTGCCTTTATATATATTTGTTTAAAAATATATAGATGTCATTTTCAGATTTATTTGGTTCGGGAGAGCACTTACGTAATTTAAGTCATTTTGCAGCTATTGTTAACTTAGCGGCAAGCGACGGGGAGATTAATGAGAAAGAAGAAGAAATGCTAAGGCGCTTCGCCAGAAAACTGGATATTAACCAGAATGAATACGAGAAGGTGATAGAAAATCCCGGTGCCTTTCCTATTAATGGTTATAATAGCGTGGAGAAAAGGCTGGAGCGGCTACATGATCTTTTCAAAATTATCTATGCAGATCACGAAATTGATGCAGAAGAGACGATCCTCATCAAAAGATACGCCATTGGTCTTGGCTTTTCAAGTGACGCTTCTGAAGGGATTATAAAAAGATCTATACAGATTTTTAGCGGTCAATTAGACTTTGAAGATTACCGTTATCTTCTGAATAAGAAATAATAAGGAACTTATTTCAGCTTAAATTACCAGTTTAAAATTTTTTCTTCCGCAGAAGAAGGAGAGAATACCTGATGCCTTTTCAGAAGAAATCATAATTCTGAAGAGAAAGAGTCATGCGTCAAAAATGGCAATTATCGACTTATAGCCTTTTATTAACTGCTCTTTTTGATAAACTAAAATAAAATTTATGGAATTTATTGTCCGAAAAGCCACCAAAGAAGATATGCCCCGGGTACTGGAGCTAATAAATGAACTTGCAATCTTTGAAAAAGAACCTGATGCAGTCATTATAGACGCAGAAGATCTTAAACGCGACGGTTTTGGACCAGATCCTCTTTTCACCTGTTTTGTAGCAGAAGTTGAAGGCAGAATTCAGGGTATGGCTTTATTGTATTTCAGATATTCTACCTGGAAAGGAAAAACAGTTCACCTTGAAGATCTTATCGTGAGGGAAAATTACCGTGGCAAAGGTCTGGGAAGTGCACTTTATAGCAAGGTAATTGAATTTGCCGGTGGAGAAGGTGTTAAACGTACAGAATGGGTGGTGCTGGACTGGAACAAAAATGCGGTGGATTTTTATGAGCGTAGCGGTGCAACTGTCTTTCGTGACTGGTGGACCGTGCAAATGGATGAAAGCGGAATGAAAAGTTTTCTAAGCAAAACCGCCGGAAACTAGTATTTTTATCCCTCTCCTATAAAAATCTATTCCTATTTTTGTGAAAAACCATCAATTATGGAGTACACAATTCGCGAAGCCAGAAAAGAAGACATGGCCGCAGTCCTGAACCTCATCAAAGAACTTGCAGCTTACGAAAATTCTTCAGATGAAGTGGAAGTGGAAATTGAAGATCTCGAAAAGGAGGGGTTCGAAAATGGCAATTTTAAATGTTTTGTCGCTGATGTAGAGGGAACTATTGAAGGTATGGCGCTTGTATATTTCCGGTTTTCGACCTGGAAGGGCAGAACAGTTCATTTGGAAGATCTTATCGTACGGGAATCTATGAGAGGAACCGGACTTGGAGGTGCGCTTTATCAAAAAGTGGTAGAATATGGCCACGAAAATGGTGTGAAAAGAGTAGAATGGGTAGTTTCTGAAGGAAATCGCAACGCTATAGAATTCTACGAAAACACAGGTGCCGACATCAAGAAAAACTGGTACACCGTACACATGGGCGAAACCGCAATAAAGAAAAACCTCAAAAAAAGAAGATGAAGGTCTTTAAGTTTGGTGGCGCTTCTGTAAAAGATGCTGAAGGGGTTAAAAACGTACTCCGGGTCCTGAACAAAACACAAAACGGCAACAGACTTGTGATCATTTCCGCTATGGGAAAAACAACCAATTCTTTGGAGGAGGTTGTGGAGGCATACCTTAAAAATGGCAATTTTCGACCTGCATTGTCTATTGTCAAGAACTACCACCAGGAAATTGTAGCTGATTTATTTCTGAATCCCAGCGCTTCAGTATTTAAAAAAATTGAAGATTTTTTTACCGAATTGGAAAACTTTCTTGCGCATAACAAGTCTACCAAATATGATTTTGTTTACGACCAGGTGGTGAGTTACGGCGAATTAATTTCTACTACTATTGTAAGCGAATTTTTAGAAGCTTCAGGTGTAAAAAATAACTGGTTTGATGCGCGCACCCTGATCAAAACCGATGCTACTTACCGGGATGCCCAGGTAAACTGGGAAGAAACCCAGGAGGAAATTCCGCGGAAAATAAAGGGAAACGAACTTAATATCACCCAGGGATTTATAGCTTCAGATCCTAATAATTTTACCACTACCTTGGGACGCGAAGGGAGTGATTACACTGCAGCAATTTTTGCCTATTGTTTAAATGCTGAAAGTGTCACGATCTGGAAAGATGTACCCGGAGTTTTAAATGGAGATCCACGGGTTTTTCAGAAAACACAATTGTTGGAACAAATTTCTTATGAAGAAGCTATTGAACTGGCGTTTTACGGGGCTTCCGTTATCCACCCGAAAACCCTGCAGCCGCTACAACGAAAGGAAATTCCGCTTTACGTAAAATCATTTTTAAATCCTGATGATCCGGGAACTGCGGTAAGCAAAGGGCAACATATAATCCCGTCCATCCCATGCTTTATAGTAAAGAAAAATCAGGTGCTGATTTCGCTTTCTTCACTGGACTTTTCTTTTATGGTAGAGGAAAATATCAGCGAAATCTTCAGACTTTTTCATCAATATCAGATAAAAGTAGATCTTATACAGAATTCTGCTATTAGCTTTTCGGTATGCGTGGATAATAAATTCAACAACCTGGAAAAACTTATTCAGCATTTAAAAGCCAGGTATAAAGTCAGTTTTACTACCGGTGTTTCTTTATATACCATTCGGCATTTTACCGATGCAGCCGTAAAAACTTTGGAAAAAGACAGGAAAATTCTTTTAAAACAGGTTGCACAGAATACGGTACAGCTCGTTACTGCAGCACAGGAAATAGCATCTAAATAATTATATTTAGGAGATAATTTGCTTTATTATGGGTATAGTAACTTCCAGGGAAGTCGCCAGGGTGATGCATTTCGAGAAATATGGATTTCTCGGCACTTCCCTCGGCTGGATTATTCTTAGAACTACCAGGCTTTCCCGGCTCAATAAAGAATATGAAAAAAGAAAAAATCTGGAAGGCCCGGAATTTATAGATTCTATTCTTGAGGGTTTTGAAATCGACTTCGATATTCCCGAAAAGGATCTGAAAAGAATTCCGAAATCCGGTCCTTTTATTACCATTTCCAACCATCCGCTAGGTGGAATTGACGGAATGATCCTGATGAAAATTTTACTCAGTCAACGTCCCGATTATAAGATTGTTGCGAATTTCCTACTGCACCGGCTGGATCCTTTGCGGCCCTATATTATGCCTGTAAATCCCTTTGAAAATCACAAAGAGGCAAAATCCAGCGTAAGTGGTATTAAAACTGCCATCGCACATTTGCGTGAAGGAAACCCTCTGGGAATATTTCCCGCAGGAGAAGTTTCTACTTACAGAGACCATCGCATGATTGTGGACAAACCCTGGGAACCTTCTGCAATGCGGCTTATTCAGAAGGCAAAAGTTCCGGTAATCCCGATTTACTTTCATGCTAAAAACAGCACGTTTTTTTACAGGCTGGCTTCCATGAGCGACATCTTGCGTACTGCAAAACTACCCAGTGAAATGCTTTCCCAGAAGAAAAGAAAGATAAAGGTTCGTATTGGAAATCCTATCCCTGTAGAAGACCAGGTGCAGCACACCAATATTGAAGCTTTTACTGCTTTTTTACGCAGAAAAACCTATATGCTGGCAAATGTTTTTGAAAAAAAGAACATTTTCGAAAAGATTCCGAAATCTTTGAAACTCCCAAAAATTCCGAAGCAAATTGCGATAGCAACAAATGAAGCTTTAATGGAAAGCGAAGTGGAAACCTGCAGACAGCTTGACAAACGACTTCTGGTAAGCAAAAATTATGAAGTATTCCTGGCAAAAAAAGAGATCGTCCCAAATGTCTTGAAGGAGATAGGACGTTTACGGGAAATTACTTTTCGAGCAATTGGTGAAGGCACCAATAATGCTACAGATCTTGACAAGTTTGACAACTATTATTATCATCTTTTTCTTTGGGATAACGAAGCTAAAAAGATCGCCGGGGCATATCGCATGGGAATGGGAGCCGAAATTTTCAAGGATCACGGCATAAACGGATTTTATCTTCAGGATCTTTTTAGGTTTGAACACGAACTGCACGAGATGATGAGCCAGTCCATAGAAATGGGGCGCGCATTTATAACCAAAGAATATCAGCTAAAGCCGATGCCTTTATTTCTGCTCTGGAAGGGGATCGTGCATTGTACGCTTCGTTTTCCTGAACATAAATATCTTATTGGCGGAGTAAGTATCAGCAATAAATTTTCCAATTTTTCCAAGTCGCTGATGATTGAATTTATGAAATCTCACTACTACGATCCCTTTGTAGCTCAGTATATAAAACCGAAAAAAGAATTCAGAGTAAAGCTGAAAGATGCTGATAAAGATTTTATTTTTGACTCCAGCAATGCCGATCTGAATAAATTTGATAAAATCATTGATGAGATTGAACCTGAAAGTTTGCGACTTCCGGTTTTGATCAAGAAATACATCAAACAGAACGCGAAGGTGGTTGCTTTTAATGTAGATCCGCTGTTTAACGATGCAGTAGACGGATTAATGTATATTCGGATTGCAGATCTTCCTGAAAGCACTGTAAAACCAGTAATGGAAGAGTTACAGAAGGAACTGGAGCAAAATATTAATTCCGCGAAATAAAAATCTCTTTTACTCCTGTTAATTTCTTGTTATACTAAGCCACGATTTAGGAGAGCCGCCTTTTCATTATTACCTTACCAGATACAAAAAACTTGAATTAAATGGAAAATATACTTATAGCCGGGGCCACCGGCCAGACTGGAAAAAGAGTTGTTGAAATCTTAAACAATACAGAGAATTTTTCCCCCGTAGCCCTGATCAGGAAAGAGGAACAAAAGCAAATCTTCGAAGACATGGAAGTAGAAAGCATACTTGCAGATCTTGAAGGAAACCTGGATCATACCATGCAGGGAATAGATAAAGTAATTTTCGCAGCAGGATCTGGCGGGAAGACTGGTCCGGAAAAAACTACTGCTGTGGACAAAGATGGAGCGATAAAACTTATAGATGCCGCTAAAAAAGGTAACGTCAAAAAATTTATCATGCTAAGCGCTATGGGAACAGATACTCCCGAGAAATTTGAAGATCTTGAGCATTACCTGAAAGCGAAGAAAGCTGCAGATGAGCACTTAAGAGAGAGTGGAATACCATTTACCATTGTACGTCCCGGGGCTTTAACTGATGATATGGGCCTTGCTAAGGTAGAAGTTGCCGAAAAGCTTAATAAGCAGGGAGAAATTTCGCGTGATGATGTGGCATTTTTGCTTGTAATGAGCCTTGCAGATCCATTAGTGAAAAACATGACTTTTGAAGCCATTGAAGGTGAAGAATCAATTAAATCTGCGATGATTGAATTGAGTAAACTGGGTTAATCAGACTTTGCTGATTTTATTTTGAGGTAAGTAAAACAAGAACCTCCCGAATTGCATAGTTCGGGAGGTTTTTTTAATTCTGATAATGCTTTTCATTGACTTTAGCAATTGTCAAAGTTGAAGAAGCATTGAAGGCCTAAGCCCTGGCATTATGACTTTTTTGATACTGAAAATTGCCATTTCCCGGCCACCTCTTATTATTCAAGAAAAGCTTTATCCTTTGGTTCCCAAAGCTCAATTTTATTACCTTCAGGATCCATAATCCAGCCAAATTTTCCGTAATCATAGGATTCTATATCTCCAATTACCTGTACTCCTTCAGCTTTAAGGGTCTTTAATAATTCTTCAAGGTCTTCCACCCTGTAATTTATCATAAACTGCTTAGAAGATGGCTTATAATATTCAGTGTCTTCATTCATAGGACTCCACTGTGTCGAACAATCGTTACCTTCAGCATCCTTCCACCAAAAAGTAGATCCCCACTGATCTGTATCCAGCCCCAGATGTGTGGAATACCAATTCTTAACTGCCGCCGGATCTTTCGCCTTGAAGAAAATTCCGCCAATTCCCGTGACTCTTTTTTTCATTAGATGAAATTAATCTTTATCGCCTTCTCCACGGCCAAATTTCTCTGTTATCTTAGAAGCAATTACACTTGCAAGTCGTTTATGAGATTCCACCGTCCAGCCTGCCACATGCGGACTAAGGATTACATTTGGAAGAAACATTAACTCCCGCATTGCTTCCGGTAGTGGTTCTGCTGCACTAATAGCCACGTTCTTTTTGTTGGCAAAAAGGCTTTCAAAAGATGCTTTTTCATATTCCAGCACATCCAGTCCGGCACCAAGCACCCGGCCATCTTTAATAGCGGCCACCAGATCTTCAGTTACCACATTTTTTCCCCTCGCAGTATTAACAAACCAAAAAGGCTTTCTGAATTTTTTAATAAATTCATTATTGATCATTTGATGAGTTTTCTCTGTCCATGGAGTATGAAGGCTCACCACATCTACCTTTTCACAAAATTCATCCATATCAACCTGCCTGGCGTTATCATCTCCCACGTCAGCTTTAATATCATAGCAAAGCACTTCAGCATCAAAACCCCGGAGTTTTTTGGCAAATGCCTTTCCCATGTTTCCGTAACCAATAATTCCTACTGTTCTCCCGTCGAGTTCAATTCCGCGGTTTTCTTCACGATGCCATAGCCCTTCTTTCACCTCTTTATCAGCTTTGTTCAACTTGTTAAAAAGGGAAAGCAGCATTCCCAGCGTATGTTCTCCCACCGCATTCATATTACCTTCTGGCGCAGAAAACAGCGTTATTCCGTTTTCTTCAGCATAGGGAACGTCAATATTTTCCAGTCCGGCGCCTACTCTTGCAATGAATTTCAAATTTGGTGCGGCGTCTATAAATTCCTTATCTATCGTATACCGGCTCCTTATTACAATCCCGTCATATAAATGCTGATTTTGCAGGGTTTCTTCCCGACTTTGCTCATAAGCTTCAACATTGTGATGCCCTGCTTCAGCAAGTTTTTTAAGTAAAATAGGATGGTTGGTATCGGAGTGTAGAATAATCATTTGTAGTAGTTTTTGATTTAATCTATTATTGAACTAATTCATAACCTGAAATGAAATAATTTCCCGTTTTCAGATCATAACTTACAAAGGTAAAGAATGATTTTAATTAAGAAAATCAGAGATAAACAGATCAAAAATATTCACTCAAAAGCGCTAAAGATTCTGAAAGTACTCCGAAAAATTTTTCGGGAAACTAGAAGCCGAAAATTGACATTTTTCAGGTATCGCCTTCAGGAAAGCTATATAAATATATTTCAAAGAATTTCAGTAAGAAAAAATAGGTTTCGACTCCGCTCAACCTGACATTTGAAGAAGAAAATACAACTAAGGTTTCCTGAATTTGCTTAATTGTTCACACTTGGACAGGCTCAGTGTGACTCCGAAAAGGCTCTTTCTTTTTCCTTAGATGAAAAAGAAAGACGGCCTCACTTTAAATTTTACTATGAATTCTCAATTGATGATAGCCGATAATTGTCCTTTTCGAGGTGTCGCCTTCAGGAGAAGTTCTAGAGATAGTTTTAAAAAGTTTCAAAAAAGTAGGTTTCGACAGGCTTAACCTGACATTTTGAAGACGATTGGAACAGCTTCAGCATTAATAAAAAAACTACAGGCCGATAATTGGCATTTTTCAGAAGTCTCTTAAAATTCTAATATAGCCTTGGCAATGGAAAAGAAGATGATGATCCCGAAAATATCATTACTGGTGGTTATAAAAGGTCCTGTAGCCATAGCGGGATCTATTCCGAATTTATCGAGAATGATAGGCACAAAGGTTCCTATAAGAGAAGCTATAATGATTACTGAAATAAGAGAAATCCCAATTGTGAGACCAAAAAGAAAGTCAAAACCCAAAAGAAGAATTCCGCCTACAAGTAGCAGTGTTGCCAGTACAACTCCGTTTAAAAGGCTCAATAATATTTCTTTAATTAGCCTTTGCAAAAGCGAACCCCTTAAACTCTGATTCGCCAGACCCTGCAAGACAATTGCTGAAGATTGTACCCCCACATTACCGGCCATAGCGGCTATTAGCGGCACAAAGAAAAAGAGTGCAGCGTGCTCCTGCATGGCGGCATCAAATGTTCCAAGCACCGTTACACTTACAAATCCTCCAAAAAGAGCAAGAATCAGCCATGGCAAACGAGCCCGCGTTAATTTCCAGATAGTAGCATCTGCTTCTACCCCTTCAGAAATACCGGCCGCCATTTGATAATCCCTTTCTGCCTCTTCCCTGATAAAATCAACAATATCATCTATCGTTACACGGCCAACAAGCCGCCCCATTTCATCTACCACGGGAATTGCCTCCAGGTCATACTTCTGCATCACCCTGGCAACCTCTTCCCCCTCGGTATGTACGTTTACGTAATCTACAGTGGGAATATAAATATCGCTGATATTAGCTTTACTGGAGGCCGTAAGAAGATCTTTAAGTGAAAGGCGTCCTTTCAGTTTATCTTTGTTATCTACCACATATATGGAATGCACCCGGGTCACATTTTCAGCCTGGGCACGCATTTCTGTCATACAGCCTGTTACACTCCAGTTTTCGTTTACTTTTACCAGCTCTTTTGCCATTAAACCTCCGGCAGAATTCTCGTCATACCGTAAAAGTTCAACAATATCACCAGCGTGCTGCTCATCCTGAATTTCGGCAATTACTGTTTGCTGACGCTCAAGAGAAAGTTCAGAAATGATATCGGCAGCATCATCGGTATCCATTTCCTCTAACTCTTCAGCAATTTCTTTTGAAGAAAGGGTTTCCAGGATACGTTCCCGAACGCCAATATCCAGTTCCATTAACGCCTCTGCCGTTTTCTGGCTGTCCAGCAATTTAACCAGGTAAGTAGCCTGTTCGAGTTCTAACTCTGTTATAATTTCTGCAATATCAGCGTGGTGGATTTCCTCCAGAAGATCCAGCAATTCCTCATCCTTTTGATTTTCGATGAGAAATTCTATTCTTTCTATAAGTTCATCACTAACCTGAAATTGCATAAGGCTGAATTTTTAAAGTCAGATCCATAAAAGCCTCTGTACTTAGCTGCTCCGGACGCTGCCCAAATATAGTATCTTCCCTTAGACTATCGGGCAGATCAAAGCTTTTTAAACTATTCCTTAACGTTTTACGACGCTGATTAAATGCTGCTTTTACTACACGGAAAAACAATCTCTCGTCGCAGGGAAGGGAACAATCTTCCTTACGCCTTAACCGCAGCACACCACTGTCTACCTTTGGCGGCGGATTAAATACTGAAGGTGGCACGGTAAAAAGATATTCGGCTTCATAAAAAGCCTGCGTAAGTACAGATAAAATTCCGTAGGTTTTATTGCCTTCTTTCTCACAAATACGCTTTGCCACTTCCTTCTGAAACATTCCTGAAAATTCCGGAACCAGGTCACGATTCTCCAGTACTTTAAAAACAATTTGTGTAGAAATATTATAGGGAAAATTGCCAATTACAGCATAAGGCTCCTGCTGGAAAGCCTGGGACAGATCATATTTTAAAAAATCCTGCTCATGTATCCTGCCATGCAGTGCCGGGTAATTCTCATGAAGGTAGGCTACACTTTCAGTATCAATTTCTATCACATGCACTTCTGCATCTTTCTGAAGCAAATACTTAGTCAAAACGCCCATTCCCGGACCAATTTCCAGCACTTTCGTGTATCCGGAATAACTTAAGGTATCAGCAATATTTTCTGCTATAGTTTCATCTTTTAGGAAATGCTGGCCAAGATGCTTTTTTGCCCTTACAGCTCCGTTCTCTTCCCCAGCCCCAAAGGAGGCTTTAAATTTTTTCTGCTTTTTCATAACTGTGGTTTTATCTGCTCCTTTATGGCAGTCCGGGAAAGATTATTGTTCAGAAATTACTTCGAGTTCTGTTCTAAAAGCTACGAACTTTCCTTCGAAAGGTTTGGTTTTCGCCCTAAGTTCCTCTGCATTTTCATCGTAATATTCCTGAAGTAATTCCTTGCTGTCAGCGGTGTATTGAACAGAATAAGTAATTCCTCCCATTGGCTCCTCTACCATCACTTTGGTCATTAAAGCCTTTGAGAATTTTCCGGTTTTTAACATATCCGGAATATGTTCTTTTTTCATCCAGGCTACCCATTTCTCATGAATTTCTTCCTGGACATTAACAGTGACGTTATATATATACATAAAATTTCTTCTTTATTTGAAGTTTAGAAACAGACTATTCAAGTTGATCTCCCCGTAAAGTGCGGAAATTTTTCCTGGCTTCCACAAAAAAGATGCTGTCGGCAAAATTAAAAATTATATTTTCATAAAAAGTCATTGCCTTTTCCGGCTCATTAAGGTGATTGGCATATAATTCCGCCAGGTAAAAATTGGCATTATCGGCCAAAATATCTTCATTGTAAAGCTCTATAATCTGAAGATAATTAGCTTCCGCCTTTTTGTATTCTGCACCCTTCTCATACAATCCTGCCTGCTTCAGCAGCGCCTCGTCTTCAATTTTTTCCCCTTTATGAAACTCCAGAACGCTATCCAGAACACTTATAGCTTCGGAATCTTTTTGCTGAAATGCCAATAAATCTGCCCTGGCATATTGCTTTAATGCTGCCTGTGTAGAATCTTCAATGGAATTATCCTCGATAAGCAGGCTCAGTTCCATCGCATCATTGGCAATTAGCTGTGATGTTGAAGATTTTAAAACATCCAGCTGGTTTTTGGCCCATTCAAAATCACCTTTATAATAGCTGGTTTTTGCCACTTTAAAGCGTGCATTTTGAGAAAATTCATCGTTTTTCACAAGTTTCTGCACCTGTGAATAATAAATCAATGCTTCATTAAATTTTTCTTCTAAAACGAGAATATCGGCAAGTGTTAGTTTCACCTGAGCTTTGTCAAAGTTACTGGTCACGTTTTCAGACAGATTTTTTAGTAAGTCTACGGCTTCTGTAGTTTTATTTCTGTTAAAAGCCAAAAATGTAGCATAATCGATCTGAAGTGAAAGCGTATTTATACCATAGCCATATTGGTTTAACAACTGTTGAAATTCCTTGTCCAGTGAATCATATTCCTCCGGATTCGCACTTTCCTGTTTTAACGCTAATAAGAGCTGACTTCCTTGTAGAACGGTATTCTCTGAAGGCGACTCTTCTATTACATATTCTATAATTTCTTTCGCTGTCTCCAAATCTTTATTATCCCGGGCGATAATTGCCAAATTCATAACACCCTGTAGGCCAAATTCTCCGCGGCGGTACATCGCCTTTTCCTGAAGAAAAGCACGATCATATTGTTTTTGCTGAACAAAAAGCCAGCTAAGGATCTTATTATAAATCAAAGCAGGATTTTCCTGAAGCTTCTTCAGCACTAATTTCCTGAAGGTCACATTAGCTTCTGAAGAAGCATCTTCAGAAATATAGCGATTAAATTCCCTGTTGGCAATGGGAAAAAATTTAGGATCGGCGTCGATAAGGTCCAGGTAATTCTGAAACATCTCTTCCGTCTTTCCCTGCTCCCCGTAAATACGGGCAAGCTGGAGACTAAAATTCATATCTGCACTAAGCTCCATAGCTCTCTCATAAGCCTGGGAAGCGAAATCCAGCAGATTATATTTTTCAAATCCACGAGCTATAGAATAGGCATAATTTGGTCTGCCTTCAATTGCATCCAGGGCTTCTTCATAAAACTGTTTGGCCCTGGCTTTGTTTTCCTTCAGCTCAAAGTTATGGCCCAGTTCTATTAAAATATTTGGATTATTGGCTGAGTTATTTAGCTTCTCATACAAAAGCTTTTCTGCCTCTTCAAAATTCTCCAGTTGCTGATAAGAGGAGACCACCCCCTCGAAAAGCATGGGATTAGCAGGATTTTGTTTTAAGAGCTGCTGGTAAGTCTTAAGAGCCTTTTCATATTCTCCTTGTTCAAAAAAATTCCTGGCCAATTGTTCCGACTGTGCAAACAGCGAGAAACTGGCAGTTAAAAAAAGAATTATGAATAGAAAAAAGCGCATACTGTAAAGATAAGGATTCGATTAATTCCAGAGAGGTTACTACTACTGAATAAGTTTTATAAAATGAGATGTTTTGAAAAATAGTTGTGCTGAAAGTACTGATCCTGAAACAGTGAAATTTTTTAATTCTTATTTTTTCGAAGAAAATCTGGCTCAAATTATTTCTTTAACCTGTGCCTTCCGTTCCGTGTTGATGATATAGAACTGATTACCAACAGTTAAATGTATTATAATGTCTAAAAATTATTCGATAGTATTGAGCATAAATCTTATCTTAAAAAGAAAAAGATGAATCCAAACAGCAATAAGAAAAAAGATGAAGAAAGAGACGAAGTTATTTTGAACGACCAGCACAGTGATGGTGTTCATTTTAACGAAGACGTTCTAAAAGCAAAGGAAGCGGAAGGTGATCACGCCGAAAAGAGGAAAGAAAGAGACAATGACCTGAAGGACGCCAGTGAGGCAGAAGGCATTACACAGAGAGGAAAGAAAAATAAAAGAGACAGTTAGTCTCTTTAGGATTAAAAAGGCCATTCAAAATTATTTGGATGGCCTTTTTATTTATCCGCTAATCGATTATATCAAATCCGGTATACGGGATAAGAGCATCAGGCACTTTTATACCTTCAGGAGTTTGGTAATTTTCCAGAATGCCTGCAAGCACTCTTGGCAGGGCCAGTGCACTTCCGTTTAAAGTGTGTACAAGCTCTTTGTTGTTGTCTTTGTCTTTATAGCGCAATTTCAGGCGATTTGCCTGGAAAGCTTCAAAATTTGACACAGAACTTATCTCCAGCCAGCGATCCTGTGCGGTAGAAAAAACTTCAAAGTCATAAGTTAATGCCGAAGTAAATCCAAGGTCACCACCACAAAGGCGCAGAATGCGATAAGGCAATTTAAGATCCTTAAGAATATTTTTTACATGTTCCACCATTCCATCCAGGGCGGCATAGGAATCCTGAGGTTTTTCCAGCCTTACCAGCTCTACTTTGTCAAACTGGTGCAAACGGTTTAATCCGCGTACGTGGGCACCGTAAGAACCGGCTTCCCTTCTAAAACAAGGCGTATAACCGGTGCAGGTAATCGGGAAATCATTTTCGGTCAATAAATCTCCTCTAAACATATTGGTTATAGGCACTTCTGCCGTAGGAATCATATACAGATCATCTTGAGCAATATGATACATCTGCCCTTCTTTATCGGGAAGTTGGCCTGTACCATAACCGGAAGCTTCATTTACCATTAACGGCAACTGATATTCGGTATAGCCCGCTTCCACAGCTTTGTCAAGAAAATAAGTAATAAGTGCACGTTGTAACCTGGCTCCTTTTCCTTTGTATACAGGAAAACCAGCCCCGGTAATCTTATTTCCCAATTCAAAATCTATAATATCATACTTTTTTGTCAGTTCCCAGTGTGGCAAAGCACCTTCGGCCAACACCGGAATATCACCCTCTTTATAAACCTCTTCATTATCTTCTTCAGAAGTGCCCGCGGGAACAGAATCGTGCGGAATATTAGGAATAGTGTACAGGTGCTTCTCCATTTCAATAATAGTATTGGCAAGCAACTCTGAATAATTCTTCGAATTTTCTTTTAACCTTCCGGTTTTCTCTTTTAGCAAATTTGCTTTTTGCTTTTCCCCGTTTTTGAACAGAATTCCAATTTCTTTGGATAATTTATTGGACTCAGCCAGGGTGTTGTCCAGCTTTGTTTGCGTAGAACGGCGCATATCGTCGAGCTGCAGGATTTCATCAAAAATCCCCTGAGCATCAAAATTTCGTTTCTTTAAAGCTGCTATAAATGCATCTTTTTGCTCTCTGATAATGCTGACTTGTAACATAAGGGCGTTGATTTTTAAAGTGCCGGTTAAAAATTAATTTTGAAGCTGCAAATGTAACAAAAGCGCTTAAAAATTCTAGTCTAAATCTGAAGGTAAAATCCAGTCATTATGGCCAAAATGGCTCCATTCTGCCTTGGCCATATCTACTTTTGGATCAATAAGCTGTTTTAAAGGTCGCCCATTTACACTTACCCGTGCATCTACGTAAACTTCTACTTCCTTCCCCTTCTCAGCATACTCCTTTTCAAGGTATTGGGCAAACTGCCAGAGCATATCGGGCTTGGAATTAAGTGCCCGTCGTTGTTTTTTGCTTAAATATTCAGATTTTTTCACAACAAGGGTGTCTGAAGTTCCTTTTTCAACAACTTTAAAGTAACTGCTTCCTCTTTTAGACCGCAGCATCATTCTCCAGCTTAGACGATGTCCTTCTTCTGTCCACAACACATTATCCTGAAAAAACCAATGCCTTAGCGGCAGGGAAACCTGGATAATAAACCAGCACGCTAAAATGGCAATTATCGCCTTGTTATAGGAAGGTACTATGATTTCTCCTTTGTCGTAGTGCGGTTTTCTCTTCCGAAGGAACCATTTGTTGGTCTTTTCCGTAGGGAAAAAGAAAAGGATAAAAGCCAGCGAGAGGTAAGGAAAAATGCCGATCTGAAAAATTACGCTATTAAAAAGATGAAAGAACACAGCCATAAAAAATGCCATGAGACGTGTTCTTTTCCAAAGCAAAAGCGGAATTATCAGCAGGTCAAAAATAAGTCCGAACCAGGTAATTACCGGTCTTATCCATTGCTTCTGAAGAAAATCGCCCACCAGCCAGTAATCTTCTTTACTCTTCATCAGGATATCCGGCATTGTACCGTCCAGCCAGTCGGGATAGAATTTGGCGACCGAAGCGTAGGTGTACACAATCCACATTTGCAGCACAATTACGATCCAGACCCAGCGCGGCATAGAAATTTTTCTCAGGGATGGATTTTTTAAAGCGTCTATGGAGAGGTTACGGTGCGCAGGTAAAAAAAGCATAATGATGCAGAGCAACATTAGCAGGTAATAATGGTTATTATAGGAAGATTTTTGCATCAGATAAACGCCTGTCCACATAAGTCCGTAACAGAAAATGCTAATGCGGTATTTAAAACCCAGCATCACAAAAACACCAAATAATCCCATAAGTCCGTAATACCAAAGCATAAGATCGCCCGGTAACGGTTGCAAGAATTCAAAACCTATAAAATTGAAAGTGAACTTTGGCGGATCTATAAGCGTTCTTTGGATCCATCCTGAAAATATTGCACCCCACGCTTCTATGGTAATTAGCATCCCAAAAAGAATGCGGAAGACTACAAGAGCAGAATTATCTATGTGTTTAAACAGCCACCTATTCAGCATAATTATCACGTATGTACTGCCTGGAAAAAGCCTGGTCCTGTTTCATCGCGATTTTTAAAGATTCTACTGAATCAAATTTTTTCTCGTCCCGAATGCGCACCAGTAGTTCAATCTGAAGTTTTTTATCATAAAGATCCTGTTCCAGATCAAAGAAGTAAGTTTCAACCGTTTGATCTTCCCCTCCAACGGTAGGATTTGTACCAATGTTCATCATTCCGAAGAAATATTTTCCATCAATTTGGGATCTTACCACATAAACTCCATTTTTCGGAATTAACTTGTAATCCTCCTTTATTTCCAGATTGGCGGTAGGAAAATTAAATTCTTTTCCCAGTCCGCGACCTTTTACCACAGTTCCGGTTAAGGTAAAAGGGTGCTGCAGGTAATTATTTGCCTTTTCAACCCTTCCTTCATAAAGAGCATTTCTGATCTTGGTAGAACTTACCGCAACTGCTTCTACTTCCTGTTTGCTAATTTCTTCGACTTCAAAACCGAATTGCTCTCCAAAATCCTTGAGATTATTAATGTCTGCAGTACGATTTCTTCCAAAACGATGATCGTAGCCGATAATTACCTTTTTCGCCTTCAGTTTATTTACGAGTATATCGCGTACAAATTCCAATGCCGAAAGTCTTGAAAACTGGTGCGTAAAAGGGTGGACTATTAAATGATCCACGCCGGTAGATTCCAGCATCTGCTTCCTTTCAGCAATTGTATTGATTAACTTAAGTCCGCTTTCTTTTTGCAGCACCATTCTTGGATGCGGGAAAAAAGTAAGGATAGCAGATTCAAGATTATTTGCTTTTGCTGTATTTACCAGCCGTTCAATAATTTTTTGATGACCTGCATGTACTCCGTCAAAAGTCCCTATAGTTACCGCCGTCTGGCACTCACTGTGAAAAGCATTTGCTCCCTGATGTTCTTTCAAAGTCGGCTTATTTTCCGTTAAAATTATTCATTGTATTCGAAACTCCTGCAGTTCCAAAAGACTTAATAAGTTCTGCAGATTTTTTTAATCTTTCCGGAAGGTTTTTCTCTTCCTCTTCCGTCCATTCCCCCAGCACGTAATCTATCTGTTTTCCTTTGGAAAACTCGTCACTTATTCCAAATCTAAATCTGTTATAACTTGTGGTATTCAGGACGTTTTGGATGTCTTTTAGCCCATTATGCCCTCCATCACTGCCTTTTGTTTTTAATCGTAAGGTTCCAAAGGCAAGGTTAAGATCATCTGTAACCACCAGCAGGTTTTCGGGAAGAATTTTCTCCTTCGTCATCCAGTAATTCACTGCTTTTCCACTGAGATTCATGTAAGTACTGGGCTTCAGCAAAATAAAAGTCCGTCCTTTAAATTTGAATTGGGCGATATCTCCCAGCCTGTCGGTAGAAAAGTTAACTTCCTCCTGAGCGGCGAGAAAATCCACAATCTTAAAACCTATATTATGTCTGGTATTTTCATATTCCCGACCAATATTTCCAAGGCCGGCGATTAAAAATTTCTTCATGGGATCTATTTCTTCTTCCTGAGGCTTTCTTTTACTTAATATTCTTCCGAAGAAAGACAGCATATGCTCTTTTTTGGTAAAGATAAAATTAAATATTCAGTTGAAAGTCGGAAAGTTTTAAAGTTGAAAAGTTCCAGGATTAACTGATTGATGAAAACTGGAATTTTTGGCTGTAGGTCGTAGACCGTAGACTGTAGACCGTTAGTTTAAAATAAAAAGGTTAAGGTTTTACTCAAGGCCGAAAATTGGCATTTTTAAAGGCTCTTTAAGTGGAGAGAGGAAAGTGGAAAGCTTTAAGC
>NZ_JAVRHN010000015.1:0-101320 GCF_031846645.1 Autumnicola psychrophila | reverse complement strand
TTTTGAACTCTTCCCTTTTCACTTTTCACTCTTCACTGAAAAACTACATTATAAACTTAGAACTGATAGAACGGTTATTATGGACTCTGTTCATTACATCCGCAAATAAATCTGCGCAACTAACGACTTTGATTTTTCTACTTTCTTTCTTCAGCGGAATGGAGTCGGTTACAATTAACTCCTGCAACTTTGATTTCTCCACCCGCTCATAAGCTTCTCCTGAAAGTACTGGGTGAGTACAAATAGCCCGGACACTAACTGCACCGCGTTCCATCATCAGATCAGCAGCTTTTGTTAAGGTTCCTGCCGTATCTACCATATCATCAACCAGAACAACATTTCTTCCTTCTACGTTTCCAATAAGCTCCATATGCGAAATTACATTGGCCTTGACACGTTGTTTATAGCAGATCACAACATCGCTTTCCAGCGCTTTGGAATAAGCGTAAGCTCTCTTGGAACCTCCCATATCGGGAGATGCAATAGTGAGATTGCTCAGGTTAAGATTCCGGAGATAAGGCAGGAAAACAGTGGAAGCAAAAAGATGATCTACAGGTTTTTCAAAAAAGCCCTGAATTTGATCTGCATGCAGATCCATAGTTATAATGCGCGTAGCACCTGCTGTTTCTAAAATGCTGGCAATCATTTTTGCTGCGATAGGTACCCTCGGTTTATCCTTCCTGTCCTGTCTTGCCCATCCAAAATAGGGCATTACCGCTGTAATATGTCGTGCAGAGGCTCGTTTTGCTGCATCGAGCATTAGGAGCATCTCCATAAGATGATCTGCACCGGGATGGGTCGAGCCAATAATAAAAACCCTTGAACCACGTACAGATTCCTCGAAAGAAGGCTGGAATTCACCATCGCTGTAAGTAGAGGTGATCACGTTCCCCAGTTTACTGCCATAAGCAGCTGCAATTTTTTCTGCAAGTTCCCGGCTTTGCGTACAATTAAAAAATTTGGCGTCAGTTACTACGGTCGGCATGTTGATTATTTATTTTTAAGTAAATATAGTTGATAATGTATGCCTCGCAAATTTAGTGATAATTTCTCTGGATCAGTAGTCCGTATGGCGACAAAGAATATATAGGCAAAGATCTCTTTAAAAAACTCTTCGTGGACGGAGTTCATCTGGTTGAATAAGATAACGACAATGGTCAAAATTGATATTATGTGCCAACAAGGATGAAATAGTTAAGATTATTTAAAAGAAGCAAGAGCTAATGTTGATGTTTAGGTCTTTTTTTATCAAATGAAACCTCATGAAGATCAAGCTTCTGAATTTTTCCTCCTTCGACTATTTTAATATTTTGATTGACCGCAATATTTTCAAAAATAGAAATAGGCATAGTAGAATGAGGCCAATGAATTTCAATTTTCTTTATAACAGCGGCTTTTCCCAATCCAATTTCGGCCATTAAACTATTGCCCCCAAAACTCGCTCCAGAGTCAACCGTGTTGTAAATCTTTCTTTCCTGGTTATCTTCATCGACTGTGATGACAATTTTAGCCCCAATAGCAGAGCGATTACTCTTTTTACCTTCTAAAACCATATTGATCCAGTTATTCTTATTCCCAATAGGATTTTCAAATAGTAAATTTCTAAAGACGTCACCTTCAACCGCTCCGCCCATAACAGCATAAATATCCTGGTCTCCATCCATGTCTAAATCTCCAAAACCAATGGCATGTCCTTTTTGAATGTGGCCAAAACCACCACTATAGGTAATGTCTTCGAAGCTTTCCCCATTCATATTGTGATACATTTTATTGGGTACAATAGAAAAAAAATCAGGATCTCCCGTTGCTAAATAAAAATCCAAAAAACCATCATTATCCAGATCACCAAAATTACAGCCCATTGTAGCGATAGGCTCTGTTAAATTCATTTCTAAAGACACCTCTTCAAAAGTATTATCTCCTTTATTTTGATATAATAAAGGCCTGTATTCTGTAGATCCAGATTTAATGTTTCTAAGTATCATTTCAGAAGGCAAAATTTCCGAAGAAGAATAACCCGAAACAAAAATATCTTCAAAACCATCATTATTGTAATCAAAAAACCAGGTAGGGAAACTTAATTTCGGATTAGAAACCCCCGCATTACCAGCTATTTTAAAAGAAGGTCTTCCGGTTTCTTCAGTAGTATTAATGTACAAAGTATTTGGCCCATCATAGTTAGACAAATATAAATCGGGATATAGGTCGTTATTAATATCCCCGCTTGCCACTCCTTTGAAGTATCCGGGAACAGTTATTCCCGCGTCTTTGGCTATATTTTTAAAAGTACCATCCCCATTATTTAAAAATAATTCACAATAACTTTGCTTAGCCTCTGTCCATTCATTGGCTACAAATAAATCGAGCCAGCCGTCCAGATTAATATCCACCCAAACAGCAGTTTGCGTAGGATTCAGTGAATAGATACCGGCGGCTTTAGTAACATCGGTAAAAGTCCCATCTCCATTATTTCGCATCAAGGAATTAGGAATTTCACCAAATACAGACAACCAGGCACCTCTTAAAATAATAAAATCCAAATGCCCGTCATTATTAAAATCTGCATGTCTCAAATTCAGTCCTCCTGTAACACCTTCTAGTCCTGAATCGTTCGTTCGGTCAGTAAAACCACCCATTCCATCATTTTCAAAATACCTGATCTGGTCGTTAAAACCCCAAGAGGATGCAATAATGTCTAAGTATCCGTCTCCGTTGAAGTCATCTACACAAGTCCCGCCAGATTTCATATTTACGTCAACTCCTAAAGACATGGCAACATCTGTAAAACGTGGGAATTCTGCGGTATCGGAAAAATAAGATTCAGGAATTCTAAACTCTTCTGGTACATTTTCCGGGTACTGACCTAAGGTCATGCTTGCAATATTCAGCAAGTACTGGGATTCTAAATCATTAGGATTTAAAGCAAGTAGTTCCTTAAGTAAAACTATTGACTGCTGAGCACCATCCTTTACTACATGCTGCCCTTTTCTAGTTAAGGGAATAATACATGATTCTTCGTTATGATTTGCTATACAATTATCCTGTTCTGCTTTCCGCATATAAGCAATGGCAAGTTGCTTTTTAATAAAATATAATAGTTCAGCTTTAGACCGTACATTTGTATCTTCTATAATTTCCAATACTTAATCTAATACAGCAATTGATTCTTCGGTATTTCCAGCATTTAGTAATTCCAAACCATAAGTTAAGAGCAAATTTAGTTTTTCATTCCCCCCGGCTGATTCTAGTTTTCTTTCTAAAAGAGCTACTTTCTTATTATTGAAAATATAAGGAACGGTTTCTATATTAATAGCTGCTACTCTTTGCTTAATATCCTGAGTAGATTTTTCTTCGGAGTTATTTTGAATTTGGCCGTCAATAATATTCGAATCCTCGTTTCTTTCAGAGTCTACACAACTAGAAAGCAATAGGGTAAGTAAAATTAGAAATTGAAAAATTCTGATATTATAAAAATTCAGCATTTGGAAATAGGATTGGAAATTTTAATCATTTTATAAAGGAGTGAAGGACATACTCCAGAATTCCTGGCTAGTGATTTTGGATACAAAAATATACTACAAAAGTAGTGAAAATCACACCTTTCTAAAAGCTGAATTTATCTAATACGCATAGTACCATAAAATTAGCTTAAAAAATAATACTAAGTAAAAACAGGCTATACAATTCCGAGCTCCTTAAGCATCGAAAACCACACATTTAATAAATCTGAAAAAAAATACTTAATATCGAGGGTTTTAGTTGATGACCATTTACAAGATAATATTGAAAGTATAGAATTTTAATGAAAAAAAACTTTCTAAGAGGGTGTAAAATAAACTCTGTCTGAATTGAATTATTTATTAATTTCATTCAGATAGAATTATGACAACAAAAGAACAATAAGAATTCGAGAAGAAGGTACTTGACCAGTTCATGTCTGGTAAGAGCCTTTTTGGTGCAGACGGTGCTTTTGCACCGATGCTCAAGAACGTTATTGAGAAAGCCCTTGAGGCAGAGATGGATTCCCATTTGAATAGTGATGAACGCTCTAAAGGGAATAAGCGCAATGGCAAGGGAAATAAAAAGCTAAAAAGTGGCTTTGGTTCCTTTGATATTGAAACCCCTGAAGATCGTCAAAGCAGCTTCCAACCGGAACTGGTCAAAAAACGGCAGACAATCCTGGCGGATAATCTTTCAGAAAAAATCATGGGTCTTTATGGACTTGGGATGAGTTACCGTGACATCTCGGGGCATATTAAGCAAATGTATGATACCGATATTTCCCATACCGTTTTAAGCCAAATTACCGATCAGATCATTCCTGATATCAAAGCCTGGCAAAGTCGTCCTTTAGAGCCGCTCTACTGCATTGTTTGGCTTGATGCCATGCATTATAAAGTTAAGGTAGATGGTAAGATCACCCATAAAGCACTCTATAACATCCTGGGTATTACAAAAGAAGGAAAAAAGGAAATCTTAGGGAGGTATATCTCTGAGAGCGAAGGTGCTAATTTTTGGCTACAGGTTTTAACCGATCTTCATAACCGTGGATTACAGGATATTCTGATTGCCTGTACGGATAACCTCAAAGGCTTTACACAGGCCATCTTGAGCGTTTATCCAAAGGCTCAGGTGCAGCTTTGTATTGTACATCAAATCCGGAATTCAATGAAGGGCTAGCCCCAGAGGAATTGAAATATCAGACAGAGTTTAATTTACAGACCCGAGTATAATGTAAAAATTTCGGTCAACACTAATCAGGGAAGTTCAATTTTCGATGTTTCCACTTTCCTCTATCCACTTAAAAGCACTCCAAAATTGACAGTTTTCGACTTATAACAGATAACTGACCACGCACAACGCCGGAAAATTTTAAAACCAGCAACGCGAACATCTCTTCACTTTTCATTTTTAGGCCTTCAGCATTTGACCTTGAACTTCCACTTTCCTCTCTCCACTAGAAGAGCAATTCAAAAATGACAATTTTCGGCCTCTTGTGCAACATTTCCAATAACTTTCAGGATTTATAAACGAAAAATTTATTAAATTATTGATAATTAAAAATTAGTTACAATCTTTTTAAATATATTTTCCATTTAAACTTAAAAATTATGAAACCAAAAAAAACTTATTAATTTTTATTTCCTGCCTATTAACCTCCATAATTTTTGCAAGCTGTAAATCTGAAGACAAATCAAATAATAATATTTACCAAGAAAAATTACCAGTCCAAAATCAAGAAGAAGGAATCGTTCAAAATTTTGATAAAGAAAGTTATGTTATAAAAGCAGAATCAATCGATAACTTCTTTTCTAAAGAAGGAAGCTATATTCTCTCAAATTTAGATAAAGAAGATGCTGACAGATTCGCAAATAAAATATTAGATATTAAAGATGAAGCAGATAAAACCACAGGTTTTAAGGAATTAAATAATAAATCCGTAGAGGATTATGATACTATCGAAGAAAAAGAAAAGTATTTTAAAGAGTTTGATAAAAGACAAAAAAAAGCAAATGAATTTTTTTTAAATCTTATTAGGGGGCAGACTATTAAAGAAATATATAATCTTTAAAATAAGTTGCAATGGAAAAATTTTTATTTAAAATACTTCCCAAAAAGAAAATTTTTTAAATCATACGCCTAAAATTAAATCTTAAAATTCAATTTTGGAGTTGGATTAGAGAAACTCCAAAAATAGGATAATTCTGTTTTTGAAAACAAAGGACAAAAACATTACATTCTATAATCGTTCGTTTTCCAGAAATTAAACTTAAGAAATGTTGCACAACGGTTCATCTCAAATTCCGGGTGATTATAGAAAAAGTTTAATTTTGGAAGCTTGGAAACAAAACGGTAAGCCGACAAGTTCGCGTTCCTACTCCCGAAAATTGCGATAACCGCAACCGTTAATTTATTTTAAATGATGAGTTTCAATTTTGAATTAAAATTCCCCTGACCTCTCGACTGATTATCGTATCTTCAAAATGGCAGTTTTCGACTTATAACAGATAACTGATCACGCACAACGGCTAAAAATCTCAAAATCAGCAATGCGAACATCTCTTCACTTTTCATTTTTAAACCTTCAACATTTGACCTTTAACTTCCAATTCCTCTTTCCACTAAAAGAGCACTCCAAAAATGACAATTATTGGCCTATAGAAAAGAAAAAGAGTGAAACCAGCAGTTCACAGGTTAGAATCCAGAACGCTGCGCTGCAAGAAACTGGAATAAAGACCTACATCCGGAAAATTTCAGAAGTGAAGTGCCAAAAATGCCATTTTTCGATCTATACCAGCGGTTTACTCCCAACAACAAACAATGAAACCAGGAACTACCAGAAGTTTTTGTTAACTTTCGGCGTGCTGCAGAAAATGACCATTATCGACCTGTAGCCTTTAGTAAATATACCAATTCAGATGAAAAAAATACTCTTTCTCTTCAGTCTTTGCCTTTGCTTTGCCTGTAACGACAATACTTCTACCGAAGCCGGAACCTCTTCCGAAGCAAATTCAGAAAATATTCAGAAAAAAGATTCCGTTGCCAATTTTGGGATTGTAATTCATGGCGGCGCAGGAACAATTCTGAAAGAAAACATGAGTGATTCTATAGAAAGCGCTTATAAAGCAAAACTGGAGGAAGCAATAAGAACCGGGTATGAAATTTTGGCCAACGGAGGTACGGCGCTGGAAGCAGTGCAACGCACCATAAATGTTATGGAAAATTCTCCACTCTTTAACGCCGGAAAAGGTGCTGTTTTTACAAACGAAGGGACCAACGAACTGGACGCTTCCATAATGGATGGTGCAACGCTGAATGCAGGTGCGGTTGCGGGCGTGACCACCATCAAAAATCCGATAAACCTGGCTTATGAAGTGATGGTAAATTCGGAACATGTGATGTTGGCAGGAAAAGGTGCTGAACGTTTTGCAAAGGAACAGGGAATTGAGATTGTAGATCCTGAATATTTCTATACAGAGAACCGCTTTAGAAGTCTACAAAGAATTAAAGATCGCGAAAAATCTGAACTGGATCACGACGGAAAAACGGCATTTCTCGACCCGTATATAAAAGATTCCAAATTTGGGACTGTAGGTTGCGCCGCACTTGACAAAAATGGAAATCTTGCTGCAGGAACCTCTACCGGCGGAATGACCAATAAAAGGTACAATCGCATTGGTGATGCGCCAATTATTGGCGCGGGGACTTACGCAAACAACAAAACCTGCGCGGTTTCCAGCACCGGCTGGGGAGAATTTTTTATCCGTGGGATGGTGGCGCACGATATTTCTGCAATGATGGAATATAAAGGAGTGAGCCTGGAAGAGGCTGCCCGGGAAGTGATCCAGGAAAAAATTCCAAACCTTGGCGGCGACGGGGGAATTATTGCTATTGACCACGAAGGAAATGTTGCAATGGAATTTAACACTGCAGGGATGTACCGCGCTAAAATGAACAATAAAGGAGAACTGGAAATAGGAATTTATGGAAACTGATTTTATAATTTATCTTTTTTAGATACTGAAGAATTGTTTGTTTTTAACCTTAAAAGCACCTTTAACATAGAATTAGAAGTTGATAATCGCAACGTTGCCAAAGAGCTTTTAACTTTGTGAAAAAACAAATGAAGTTCTATTATTTTCTAAGTTTTGCCCTTTTTTTCTGTACTGCCATTTCCCTGAATGCACAGGGATTGACCAGAGAACAGGTCGATGATACCATAGAAAAGATGCCTTCTTTTTCTATACACAAGAATAACTATTTTATTACCGGAGTTCCCTTTAACAGATCAGTTTCTGATAACTCTGATGCCAAATACCAGATAAGTTTCAAGCAACTACTCACAAGAAATACGCTTCCTCTAAACACCTATCTTTTTCTCACCTATACACAAAAGGCATTCTGGGATTTGTATAGTTTCTCCAGTCCGTTTTCTGATATTAACTTTAATCCGGGTATAGGTTTGGGAAAGCCAATTTTCAACAAAAATGACAGGCTTATGGCTTTGGCTTACCTTGAATATGAGCACGAGTCCAACGGCCGGGACAGCATTTATTCCAGGTCCTGGAACAGGCTGTCGTTAAGTTTTGAAACTGCCATAAACCCAAGAACATCTATACGATTAAAAGGTTGGCTACCATTTAAATACAAAAAAGATAATCCAGATATACTGGAATACATGGGATATGGAGAGTTGAATATTTCTTACGAACTGCAGCCTGAAAAGTGGATCCTGGACTTACAGCTTCGAAAAGGCAGCAATTTTGACGACTGGAAGGGATCAATGAGAACGCAGTTATTCTATCGTCCTTTTAAAATGGACAATCAGTATCTCATGCTGGAATGGTACCACGGCTATGGAGAAAGTCTGATTGATTATGATCAGTACAGAAGTATGTTGCGAGTAGGCTACGTAATAAAATCTAACAACCTCAATTTCTTCAAATTCTCCGGAAGCTAAATTAACAATCTTTTAAGTTTCTTTGGTTCGGTAACTTCCGAACTAAATATATCTTTGCAGCTTGAAAAATTTAAATAATGAGCTGCTCACCCGAAAAAATTAAACTTATTGAAGAAATTGGTGTGCATTTTGAAAAAACGCACCAATTAGCTCCTTTAGCCGCGCGCATTTACGTCATTATGATCCTTTCTCCCAAAGAGGGCCATACCTTTGATGAGATAATGACAATTACCGAGGCCAGTAAAAGTTCTGTTTCTACACAACTGAATCTTCTACTTCAGCTAAATAAAATTGAATACTTCACTAAACCCGGAGACCGAAAAAGATATTTCCGCGGGAATAGAATGTATTTAAAAAATACGTTGGAAACTTACCTCTCTAGCATTTCAGAAGAAATTAAAGTAGTAGAAAAAATCACCGAGTTTAATTCGACCTACAATTCAGAAAAATATAAAAAAACAGGTGAAGTGCCTTTACTTTTCAAGGAATACCTCTTGCGCCAGAAAGAGAATCTTAAAAATACAATAGCGAAAATCTCCGAAATTCAAAATAAGTAACAAGTAATTCTACCAAAAATGAAAATCATATTCAAATATATTGTCGTCATTGCCGGCGTACTAAGTGTCATCTCCTGCGGAGACAATCCGGGGCAACAACAGCAGGCGCAAGGTCCCACGCCTTTTCCCGTACTGGAAATTCCTAACAGAACCGTGACTGGCTACACCTCTTATCCGGCAAGCCTGGAAGGAGTGGTGAATAGTGCAGTAAGAGCAAAAGTACCTGGATATATTACTGATGTTCTTGTAGATGAAGGTCAAAAAGTAAGGAAAGGGCAACTTCTTTTTAAACTGGAAACCGAATCTTTAAGCCAGGAAGCCGGAGCGGCAAGTGCAAACGTTAATGCAGCTCAGGTAGAAGTAGATAAACTAGAGCCACTGGTAGAAAAGAATATTATTAGTGGTGTACAACTGGAGACTGCAAAGGCGAAGCTCGCACAGGCACAGGCAAATTACCAGGGTGTGGCTGCCAACATAGGCTATGCAAATATAAAAAGCCCGGTAGATGGATATGTTGGAGCAATACCATATCGTGAAGGCGCTCTTGTGAGCCCAGGGGATCCAACACCGTTAACCACAGTCTCACAGATTGAAGATATCTATGCGTTTTTCTCGATGAACGAACGGGACTACCTTAACTTTTTGCAGAATACAGAGGGAGCGAACCTTTCAGAAAAAATTGATAATATCCCTCCGGTGGAACTTGAACTGGTGAATGGATCGATTTACGAAAGTAAAGGCAGGATAGAAACGGTGACAGGGCAGGTGGATCCTTCTACCGGGACTGTGAGTTTCAGGGCAATATTTCCGAATCCAAATCAGCTTCTTGCCAGTGGTAGCAGCGGCAGGATAAGAATTCCGAAGACATATGAAAATGTACCTGTAGTACCCGAAAGCTCCTCTTACGAACAACAAGGGAGAGTATATGTATACGAGGTTCAGGGAGATAGTATTGCAATCTCCAGAGTTATTAAGGTAACAGACCGGGTAGACAATCTATTGGTGGTAGCATCGGGAATAGAAGCAGGAGATAAAGTTGTGGCCCAGGGAGTTGGCGAACTTCGGAATAATACTCCAATCCAGCCACAACCTGTTGCTTTTGACAGTATTGCAAATTCCATCAACCCTGTATTTAAATAATAAAAAAAATGCTAAAAGTATTCATAGAAAGACCAGTATTATCTACGGTCATTTCCATAGTTATATTAGTTCTGGGGGTGCTGGGAATTACCACATTGCCTGTAACGCAATATCCAGATATCGCGCCCCCAACGGTGCAGGTGTCTGCAAATTACCCGGGAGCCAATGCCGCTACTGTTCTGGAAAGTGTAATTATTCCCATAGAAGAACAGATAAACGGAGTTGAGGGAATGGATTACATTACCTCAACTGCCAGTAATAATGGTAGTGCAAGTATTCAGGTGTTTTTTGATCAGGGTGTAGATCCAGATATCGCAGCTGTTAACGTACAAAACCGTGTGGCAAGGGCTACTCCGCTCCTTCCAAGGGAAGTGACACAGTCTGGTGTTACTACGCAGAAGCAGCAAACAAGTTCCCTGATGTTCTTTACCGTTTTGTCTGAAAATGACGAATATGATGCCACCTTTATTCAGAATTATCTGAATATAAACGTGATTCCTGAATTAAAAAGGATTAATGGAGTTGGAGATGTGCGCGTATTTGGATCTAAAAACTATGCAATGCGAATCTGGCTTCAGCCTGAGAAACTGGCTGCTTACAACCTGATCCCATCAGACGTGATTGCAGCTATAAATGAGCAGAGTCAGGAAGCCGCGGCAGGATCTATAGGGCAGAATGATGCTGAAGCTTTTGAATATGTTATTCGCTATAGTGGCCGGTATAATACCGAAAGTCAGTATAAAGATATCGTTATTAAAGCTTTGGGTAACGGACAATTTCTACGCCTTCAGGATGTAGCCGAAGTGGAGCTTGACGCTGAAGGTTACAGCGTTATTTCATTCACCAATGGAAATCCCGGGGTAAGTATGGCCGTTTATCAGACTCCGGGATCAAATGCCCAGGAAATTATTGAGAACATCCATGCTAAACTTAATGAACTTGAGAAAGAGTTCCCGAGAGGTCTTGAAGTAGTGGTGAACTTCGACACGAATGAGTTCTTATCTGCTTCTATAGGAAAAGTAGTAACTACACTTGTTGAAGCATTTTTATTGGTATTCCTAGTTGTGTTTATCTTTCTTCAGGACTTCAGGTCAACCTTAATTCCTGCCATTGCCGTACCGGTATCTATTATTGGAACCTTTTTCTTCCTTAATTTATTCGGCTATTCGATTAACCTTCTAACCTTGTTCGCACTGGTGCTGGCAATTGGTATTGTGGTAGACGATGCAATTGTGGTGGTGGAAGCCGTCCACGCAAAATTGGAGGAAGGCGCAAAAACTGCACGGACCGCGACACATTCCGCCATGGAAGAAATTGCAGGAGCAATTATTTCTATTACCCTGGTGATGGCAGCGGTGTTTATTCCCGTGACATTTATTTCCGGACCAACAGGTGTTTTTTACGAGCAATTTGGAGTTACTCTTATTGTCTCCATTTTCATCTCAGCCGTTAATGCACTTACATTGAGTCCGGCGCTTTGTGCGTTATTTTTAAAATCTCATGAAGAAAAAGGAGGTAAGAAAAAAGGATTTTTAGGTCGTTTCTTCTCGTCCTTTAATATAGCTTTTGAAGTTACTACAAAGAAATATGTAAAATCCTTATCCTTTTTACACAGGCATAAATGGATTACCGGTGCCATAATTGTGGCGGCGATAGGTGCAATTTTTTGGGCTTCCTCCACTACTCCAACAGGTTTTGTACCAGATGAAGACCGGGGGCTAGTTTTTGCAAGTATTGAACTTCCCGCAGGTGCTTCCCTAGACAGAACTGCAGAGGTAACCTCCCAGCTATCACAGAAAATCGAAAAAATGGAAGGCATAAGTGCAGTTTCCATGGTCAATGGTTTTAGTTTAATTGGAGGTGCTGGTAGTAATTACGCTCTTGGTTTTATCAAGCTGGACCCATGGGATCAGCGGGAGGATGAAAGTCTTTCAGCTGAAGCGATCACCGGAAAATTCTTTGGAGTGGCTGCAGGGATTAGTGATGCCGACATTATTTTCTTTCAACCCCCCAGTGTGCCGGGCTTCGGTGCATCTGCAGGATTTGAAATGAAAATTTTAGACCGAACAGGTGGAAGTTATGAAAATCTAGATGAAGCTACCCGAGGGTATCTTGCAGAACTTTTACAGCGTCCCGAGATTCTTTATGCCCAAAGTTCCTTTAATACCAATTATCCACAATACGAAATAAACCTTGATGTACCAAGGGCTAAAGCAGCGGGAGTGGCAATAAACGATATTTTCTCTACCCTGCAAGGTTACATTGGTAGTGTATATGCTGCCGATTTTGCCAGGTTTGGAAAGCAATATAGGGTCTTTGTTCAGGGATTACCGGAAGACAGGGCCACTGTAAGTGATTTAAATTCGATGTTCGTGAGAAATGATCAGGGAGAAATGACACCTATTACCCAATTTGTTACCCTGGAAAGGGTTTACGGACCACAATCTGTTACCAGGTTTAACCTTTTTAATTCAGCGAGTGTAAACGGGGCATCGGCTCCCGGTTATTCTTCGGGTGACGCAATTGCTGCCGTACAGGAAGTGGGGACCGGTTCTTTACCGGCTGGCTTTGACATAGGGTTCTCAGGACTTACCCGGGAGGAAATTTCCGCAGGAGATCAAACAACTTTTATTTTCTTTTTAAGTATTCTGTTTGTGTTCTTTATTCTTGCCGCTCAATATGAAAGTTACCTTCTGCCTCTAGCTGTATTGTTTTCGCTTCCGGTTGGAGTAATGGGCGCCTATGTAACTACTGCACTTTCAGGCCTTCAAAACAATATTTACTTCCAGATTGCACTCATCATGCTGCTGGGCTTATTGGCAAAAAATGCTATTCTAATTGTAGAGTTTGCCATACAAAGGCGAAAGTCTGGCCATTCTATTGTGGACTCTGCTTTTGATGCTGCACGGGTGCGCCTAAGACCCATCCTTATGACTTCCTTCGCCTTTATCGTGGGACTACTTCCTCTCGTGTTTGCCGGAGGTATAGGAGCTGCCGGAAACCGTTCCATTGGTACAGGAGCCGTGGGCGGATTATTAATTGGTACTGTACTCGGGGTATTTATTATTCCAATCCTGTTTATATTCTTCCAGTGGCTGCAGGAAAAAGTAAGTTCCAAGCCTCAACCTGCTGTTGCTGAACAAAACAATAAGAACCTAGAATAGCTAAAAATGAAAAAATTAAAACTATATAAATTTATTCTGGCGCCTGTAGTTTTGCTCTCCCTGCAGGCCTGTTTTGTGGCCAAAGATTATGAACAACCAGATGTAGTAAAAGAAGAGCATTACCGTACAGATACTTTTCCGAAGGATTCGCTGAATATGGCCAATGTTTCCTGGAGAGAAATATTTACAGATCCTTTGCTTACCGGTTATATTGAAGAAGGTTTAGAAAATAATATTGATATAAGAATAGCCGTTCAGCAGGTAATTGCTGCGGAAGCTTACCTGAAGCAGGGGAAACTCGGTTACTTTCCTACGCTTAATACTAATGCCCAAATCACGCATCAGGAGCTCTCTGCAAACAGCCAGTTTGGAAGCCTGTTTTCTTCCATAGATCAATATGAATTAAGCGGATCCCTCTCCTGGGAGGCCGATATTTGGGGAAAAATAAGGAGCACCAAAAGAGCTTTTCAGGCAAGATATTTACAGAGCAAAGCGGCACATCAGGCCGTAAAAACACGCTTAATTGCTGATATTGCTTCTACATACTATCAATTACTTGCTTTAGATGAGCAAATACGTATTACAGAGCAGACTATCGAGAACCGCAGAACCAGCCTTGAAACTACAAGTGCCTTAAAAGAGGCAGGTAATGTCACCGAAGTTGGGGTAAAGCAAACAGAAGCTCAACTCTATACTGCAATGGCCATACTAGTCGACCTTAAAAAACAGGAGCGACTGTTGGAAAACTTTTTTGCCATATTGCTTGGAGAAGCTCCAATGCAAATTGAAAGAACAGACCTTGCAGAACAGGAAATTACCACTCAATTACATATTGGTGTTCCAGTACAGCTCTTAAGAAACCGTCCTGATGTTATTGCTGCGGAATATAATTTTGTAAATGCTTTTGAACTCACCAACGTTGCAAGAAGTGAATTTTATCCTTCACTGACCCTCACGGCGGCAGGTGGATTTCAAAGCCTTGATATAAAAGAATTGTTAGATCCCAATTCCCTTTTCGCAACGCTCGTTGGCGGATTGGCCCAGCCTGTTTTTAACGGCAGGAGAATAAGAACCGCATACGAGGTTTCTTTGGCAGAACAGGAACAGGCCAGGTTAAATTTTAGACAGTCCATTCTTACGGCCAGCCGGGAAGTCTCAGATGCTCTATACTCTTACGAGGCAGCCACAGAAAAAATTGACATTAAGCAAAAAGAATTTGACGCGTATGACACTGCCACGGAATATTCAGAAGAATTACTGAATAATGGCTTTGCCAACTATCTGGAAGTACTTACAGCCAGGGAGAACGCCCTGAATTCAAGATTAGATCTTATAAATGCCCACTATAACCAACTGGAGGCGATGGTAAATTTATACCAGGCCCTTGGAGGAGGTTGGCAGTAAATTAAGTTGTTGTTAGTTAGTTGTTAGTATGAACAGCCCTGATAGATAAGTTTTATCGGGGCTGTTTTTGTTTTTTCTATTCTTGGTTGTCATAATATGGTCTGTAACAAGAAAGCATGAAATTAACAATCCCGGAACAATACATTTCGTAGAATTGTAATGAAAGTCCAAGAAGATCAGGCCTAATGGGAACATTTAAATTCCTGCGTAGAACAGGTCCGAAAATTGCCATTTTTGAAGTGTCACCTTTCTCAGTTAAATTCTTCAGTACTTATTGAGTATTGGAAGCTTATTTTTTCCAGTTTTGATAAGGTACTTTACATAACTGGGCGTTATAATATTTATTATCGCCCGTAACTTCTTTGCCCAGCCACATTGGTTTCTCAAATTCTTCTTCTTCTGAAGACAGTTCCACCTCGGCAACGATTAAGCCTTTATTACTTCCGAAGAATTCATCAACTTCAAAAGTGTGGTGCCCCATTTTTATTAAATATCGTATCTTATCTATGACTCCGGGCTCACAAAGCTTCAGAAGCTCTTCGGCATCTTCAGTAGAAATTTCTTTTTCCCATTCAAATCTACTTAGGCCGCTTTCAGAAGATCTTCCTTTAACAGTGATAAAAGCTTTCGCTCCCTTTGTTCTTACTCTAACAGCACGATCTGGATGAGAATTTAAATAACCCTGTTTTATTTTCAATTCTTCCTCTGCTTCATACTTAAAATCGTCTGAAGTCACTAAAAACTTACGTTCAATTTCCATTTTTACTCTTTTTCCATAGAATTGGCCAGTTCGCGTATTTCTTCAGATTCTATTCTTGTTTGATGATGCCCATCATTTGCAAGAAAAATCATTGCTGAAGCGATTTCTTCCGGAGTTATTGGCCTGTACTTTTTTAAACTACCTATCATTAAAGGCTTGAAAAATTCCATCACAAATTTGGCAATTTTCTCCCCTGTTCTATTCTCCTCACGATCACCGACAATAAGGGATGGTTTGAGAATATAGGTTTTTTTAATATCATATTCGAGCACGTCCTTCTCCGTTTTCCCTTTGATTCTGCTATAGAAAATTTTGCTTTTTGGATCTGCACCCATAGCAGAAATGAGCACATAGCATGGAATGGCGTTTTTCTCACACAGCCCGGCTGCAGCTACCGGGATACCGTGATCAATCTTCTTATATACATCTTTATCGGGAGTTTTGCTCTTGGTTGTTCCTATACAGCAATAAACCTCGTCTGCTTTAAATTTATCGGAATGTTCTTTCAAATGAAATAAATCAACTAAATGTTCTTCAATTTTGGAATGATCAAGGTTGGCAGAGCTTCTGGAAAAAAGGATGATTTTGCCGTAGCGATCATCATCCAGCAACTTGCGGAGCAGAATACCGCCAGTAAGACCCGTTGCTCCTAAAATAATTGCAGTTTTCATATGATGAAAAATCTTAAGTTGAGATGATTAGGTATGCGTTCTACCAAAGATACATAATGATTTGTATTTTCGAAGATAGTCTGTACAAGTGGATTTTTTCATGTTATCACGACTATTTATACAGGTTTGATTAGCCACATCATAGAGGAAAATATTCTTTTCAGAAGCGGAATTCATTAAATTTACAGCGTGCAAGAACTTATCCCTTTACGCAAAATCATCCACATAGATATGGATGCTTTTTATGCTTCCGTAGAACAATTGGACAATCCTGAGCTTAGGGGAAAACCTATTGCCGTTGGCGGAAGTTCTAAAAGAGGTGTAGTGGCTGCCGCAAGTTATGAAGCACGAAAATTTGGAGTAAAAAGTGCGATGAGCAGCGTTATGGCTATCAGGAACTGTCCTCATTTAATTTTTGTGAAAACACGTTTTGAACGCTATCGTGAAGTTTCCCGGCAGATAAGGGAAATATTTTTGGAATATACAGACCTGGTGGAGCCATTATCCCTGGACGAAGCTTATCTTGATGTCACGGAAAATAAAAAAGGAAACCCCAGTGCCACCTTAGTTGCCAGGGAAATAAGGCAAAGAATTAAGGATAAGACGGGGCTAAATGCATCTGCGGGAATTTCCATTAATAAATTTATTGCCAAAATTGCCAGCGATTATAATAAGCCTAACGGTCAAAAAACGGTTAACCCTGAAGAGGTACTGGAATTCCTTGAAAAACTGGACATCAGGAAATTTCATGGTGTTGGCAAGGTAACTGCAGAAAAGATGTACCGACTCGGAATTTTTACCGGCGTGGACCTTAAACAGAAGTCAGCTGAATACTTAACCGAAAACTTCGGAAAAAGCGGGCTACATTACTACAACGTAGTAAGGGGAATTCACTTAAGCGAAGTAAAGCCCAATCGAATAAGAAAATCACTTGGTGCGGAACGAACTTTTAATGAAAATATTTCTTCAGAAATTTTTATGCTGGAGCGACTGGAAAACATTGCTGAAGAAATAGAACGCCGACTGGAAAAAAGCAAAGTTGCCGGGAAAACTGTTACCTTAAAGATTAAATACAGCGACTTTACGTTACAAACACGGAGCAAAACCATCTCCTATTATATTTCCAGCAAAGAATTGATCCTCGAAATTGCAAAGGAGCTGTTGTATCAGGAAAAGATGAAAAATTCTGTTAGATTGCTAGGTATCTCCCTCTCCAATCTTAATACCGACAAGCCGGAAGAAAAAGAACAGAAAGAAGAAATAGAGGTTCAGCTGAGATTCGAATTTTAAAAATTTTATTAGTAATAGTTTTAAGAAAAAACTTAATAAAATTATGGTCTCTCATTGTACTTGCATTGTTATTATATTCCTTTAATGATAACGAGAAGGAGCGCTACAAAATACCTGAAAATTTTGTTATGCTAATTTCTTCAGACAGCATTAAAACCTGGAAAATAGCTGAACGCTACAATGGCAAAGTAAGAATGAATATGGACCCCTGCTTCATGTCCTACCGCCAAACATTTCTTAGAGAAAGTTCTTTTATGATAATAGTAAAGAAACCAAAGGTTTTGGTGAAAGTTTAGAAGGAAATTGGCACTTACATCATAACTCTAAAGGCGATTCCTATATAAAGTTAGTGGGCCCTCAAATTTCACAATTATTAAAGATTTCGGAAAATCATAAGTACTTCAAGGTATTGTATTTATCAAAAGACACTTTAAAATTAACTTTTGAACATCAGCAAGACGGCAATAACAAAAGGGTTATTACAGACCTTCTTGTACGTGAAGATTTAGATGTTAGCGACAGATATTATCATCGTTAGTTCCTGATTATAAGAACCTCTTAAATTTCGACTTTTGAAAAATAATCTCTGTGAATTTTGTTACCATACCGCAAGAATAGTAAAAATAAAAAGGCCACGAATACAGCAAGTATCCGTGGCCTTTAAATAAAGATCTATTTCTGCTATTCTATCTCCGAAACTCTTAGAGTGTTCACCATACCTTTATCTGCCATTGGCATTGCGGCAAGGTTGACGGTAAAATCTCCCGGCTTCACATAACCTCCTTCTTTAGCAATAGAGTTGATATCATCTATGGTTTCGTCTGTACTAACATATTTATCATAGTGAAAAGCTTTAACACCCCAAAGCAGACTTAACTGCGCCAAAATTCTCATGTTAGGAGTAAAAACCAGGATATGCGACTCCGGCCTCCATGCAGAAATCTGAAAAGCCGTGTAGCCACTATTAGTTAATGTACAAATAGCTTTTGCTTTTATCTCGTTAGCCATATGGGCCGCATGAAAGCATACCGCTTTGGTAATATATCGCTTGGTGCGCACGTGTGGTGGGTCATGAGGTACCTTAATAAGCGGTGAATTCTCCACACTCTCTAATATTTGACACATCTTTTCTATTACCTGCACCGGATATTGTCCAACAGACGTTTCTCCACTAAGCATCACGGCATCTGCACCATCCATAACAGAGTTTGCCACATCATTCACCTCTGCCCTTGTAGGCGTAAGGCTTGTGATCATCGTCTCCATCATTTGTGTTGCAATAATTACAGGAATTCTAGCTTTTTTAGCGGTAAGAACAAGTTTCTTTTGGATAAGCGGCACTTCCTGGGCAGGTATTTCTACTCCAAGATCCCCACGGGCAACCATTAAACCATCACAATAAGCTACAATTTTTTCAATATTCTGAACCCCTTCAGGCTTCTCAATTTTAGCAATAATTGGAGTTTTATACTGGCTATGCTTTTTTAATAATTCCTGTAATTCTATAAGATCTTCTGCATGTCGCACAAAAGAAAGTGCTATCCAGTCTACTTCCTGCTCGCAGGCGAATATGGCATCTTTTACGTCCTTTTCAGTCAAAGCAGGTAAAGAAATTTTTGTATTGGGAAGGTTTACTCCTTTTTTGGATTTTAAAGGACCTCCCTGTACTACCTTGGTTTTGACTTCGTCCTTTTTATTTGTACTAACGACTTCAAATATGAGCTTTCCGTCATCAAGAAGGATGCGTTCTCCGGGAGCTACATCCTGTGGGAATGTATCATAATTCATATATACCCGCTCTGCTGTTCCTTCGAATTTCTTTCCGGTAGCAAAGATAATTTCATCTCCCTTCTTAACCACAACTTCCTCCTTCATTACACCAACGCGCAATTTTGGACCCTGCAGGTCACCCAGGATGGCAGCACTGAAATTATGTTCTTTATTAAGTTCCCTAATCATTTTGATACGCTCTTTAACCCCCTCATAATCTGCATGAGAAAAGTTAATCCTGAACACGTTAACTCCAGCCTGGAGCATATCGTATAAAATTTCCTTGGTACTTGTCGCCGGCCCGAGAGTGGCAACTATTTTAGTCTTCTTGTTTGTTGGCATTATTCAAAAATTAGATTTTCTTTCGATTTTAGGTTATCTGCATCTATATCATATGCAGCAAGAACTTGCGGAATACTATTTATAATATTCAGAAGTCTTTTATAAACATTATAGGGCATGTCTTCTTGTATTTTCAAAAAAAAGTCCACCTTTTTATACTCAGGTATAAGATGTACAACCAGAGGCCTCACTTCTTCTTCATAAAATAACGACCCTGAGCTTAATATTTTTCTGGCCTGACCTTTATATTTATTTGTGACCAGATTGTATACACAATGCGTTTTATGGTCTTTTGAAATGAACAAAGCGTACATTGCCTGAACAGATTTATGGTTAAAATCTACGTCCTGCCTAGCTCTTTTTAATTGTAGATTTAAGTATTTATTTAATAGGTAAGCCATTTTATATTGTTCTACAGGACAATAAATAGCTACTAACCTAAAGCTTTCTTCCTCTACCTCATCCAGCAACATTTTATGCGAATGCATATCAAATACTTTGGTTAAAGATAAAATAAGAATGACAAAATATGGGTTCCACAGATTAAAAATCACGAACTTTTTACGAAAACGATATAGTATACCTAACTCAGTAAAAGTTGTTACATCTTATTTTGAAAGGCATAATAGGCTCGTTTTGAAGCTTTTTCTTCTGCTTTTTTCTTAGAAGTTGCTCTTGCCTTTGCCACTACCCTGTCATTAATCCTGAGTTTCACTGCAAAATGTTTAAGCTCATCATTTCCTGTGTCCTCATAAACTTCGTAATCAAATTCTTTTTTCTCCTTTTGGCACCACTCGATGAGCAAACTCTTGTAACTGATTACCTTGCCTTCCAATTGTTCTATATCTACATAGGGCTCTATAACACGATCAAAAATAAACCTTCTGCAGTACTTGTAGCCACGATCCAGGTAAATTGCTCCAACAAGAGATTCGAACAAATTGCCATGAATATTCACGCCAAATTGCTCTTTGGGAATATTAGTCTGAACATGAGAAATCAGATTAAGATCTTTGCCCAATTCATTCAGGTGCTTACGACTTACCACTTTAGACCTCATTTTAGTAAGGTAGCCTTCATTGCCACCAGGCACTGCCCTAAACAAATGCGAGGCAATTACGGCACTTAGCATGGCATCTCCCAGAAATTCCATCCTTTCATAATTAATCGCATTGCCATTCTCATCCTTTATATTAAGAGAACGATGTGTAAAGGCTTTCTTGTAGTGGGAAATATTCTTAGGGCGAAACCCGAGTATCTTATGTATGGCATTAAAAAAATTCCCGCCCTTGGAAGAGCGGGAATTTAATATGTTCTGAATAACACTCATCGTGATTACTCAATGAATTTTTTGAATAACACGCAGGCGTTATGCCCGCCAAAACCAAATGTATTGCTCATTACCACGTTTACCTCACGTTTCTGTGCCTCGTTTAAGGTTAAATTTAATTCCGGATTAATTTTCTCGTCTGGATGTTCATGGTTGATGGTTGGAGGGACTATACCGTACTTCATCGAAAGAATAGCTGAAATAGCTTCTATCGCACCGGCAGCTCCAAGCAAATGTCCAGTCATAGATTTTGTGGAATTAATATTGATGTTTTTTGCATGATCTCCGAAGACTTTCACTATAGCCTTTAATTCTGCCACATCTCCAAGAGGAGTGGAAGTTCCGTGAGTATTTATTGCATCCACATCTTCAGGATTCATTCCTGCATTCCTTAAACAATTTTTCATAACAGCCACAACTCCGTCCCCTTCAGGGTGCGGTGCTGTCATGTGGTAAGCATCAGAAGACAATCCTCCGCCTAAAACTTCAGCATAGATTTTTGCTCCCCTTGCTTTAGCGTGCTCGTATTCCTCAAGAATAAGAGCGCCTCCACCTTCTCCAAGAACAAACCCGTCCCGGGTAGCATCAAAAGGTCTTGATGCTGTTTCAGGACTCTCATTTCTTGTAGAGAGGGCATGCATGGCGTTAAAACCACCCATACCAGCCTTTGTAACAGCTGCCTCTGATCCTCCTGTAACTATGACATCGCTGTACCCTAACCTAATATTATTAAGAGCATCTATCATAGCATTCGCAGAAGAGGCGCAGGCCGAAACTGTGGTATAATTTGCTCCCATAAATCCATGACGGATTGAAATATTACCCGGGGCAATATCTGCAATCATCTTAGGAATAAAAAAAGGATTAAACCTGGGGCTTCCATCACCTTCAGCAAAATTTATAACCTCATCCTGAAAAGTTTCAAGTCCACCAATCCCAGCTCCCCAGATTACGCCTACGCGATACTTATCTACAACATTGAGATCCAAACCTGAATCTTCAATAGCTTCATCGGAAGCTACTATCGCATACTGTGCAAATCTGTCTAGCCTTCTTACTTCCTTACGATCAAAGAAATTTAAAGGATCGAAGTTTTTGAGTTCACAAGCGAATTTGGTTTTGAATTTTTCGGTATCGAAATAAGTGATAGGTGCACTACCGCTCTTCCCCTTCACCAATCCATCCCAATATTCTTCAATATTGTTACCAACGGGGGTTAGTGCTCCTAATCCCGTTACTACAACTCGCTTTAACTCCATATGGCTTTTTTGCTTTTATTTTTTAGCGTCTTCAATATAAGAAATTGCCTGACCAACAGTAGCAATGTTTTCTGCCTGGTCATCTGGAATCTGAATATCAAATTCTTTTTCAAACTCCATAATTAGCTCCACTGTATCCAATGAATCAGCGCCCAGGTCGTTGGTGAAGCTGGCTTCGTTTACAACTTCGTTCTCGTCAACACCTAACTTGTCCACGATTATCGCTTTTACTCTTGATGCAATGTCTGACATAATATTTTATTTTAATTTTGATTAGGTGGCAAAAATAAAAAACTTTATTTTAAAACCGATTTTTACTTTAAAAATGTGAATGTAATTTACACAAATTCACTGAAACCGGTTAATTTTACATCCTAATAAATGTTAACTTTCCTATTTTGAGGATCATGCGAGAAACAAAGCAGAAAAAAATAGTCGTCTTTGCCTCAGGCTCCGGCACGAATACCGAAAATATGATAAAATATTTTCAAGATTCACCAGAGTCTCGTGTGGTAGCAGTGTTTTCTAACCGCCGTTCTGCCGGTGTTTTAAAAAAAGCATACGATCTTAACGTAAAAGCCCTTCATTTTGACAGAGACTCCTTCTACCATTCAAATGAGCTTCTTTATGTCTTACAGGATATAGAGCCGGATCTTATTGTACTTGCAGGTTTCCTTTGGATCTTTCCCGAAAACATTCTCCAGCGATTCCCTAATAAAGTGGTAAACATTCATCCTGCACTTCTTCCAAAATATGGTGGAAAAGGTATGTATGGAGACAAAGTACACAAAGCAATTATTCAAAATAAAGAAAAAGAAAGCGGAATAACCATTCATTATGTTAATGAAAGATATGATGAAGGTGAAATTGTTTTTCAGAAAAAAATAATTATTGAAGAGCATGATACTCCCGAAAGTCTTGCTACTAAGATACACGATCTTGAATACGCACATTTTCCTAAGGTAATAGAGGAACTTCTACAAGAAAAAATTAGTGAGTAACCCTCAGGTTCATATTTACACCGATGGTGCCGCAAGAGGAAACCCAGGTCCCGGAGGATATGGAATTGTCATGGAATGGGTTGGAAAGCCCTACCGCAAAGAATTCTCACAAGGATATAAACATACCACTAATAACCGTATGGAACTACTGGCAGTTATTAAAGCCCTGAAAAAATTAAAGAAGCCCGGAATTGAGGTTTTAATTTTTACTGATTCAAAATACGTGGTGGATTCAGTAGAAAAAAAATGGGTGCTTGGATGGGAGAAAAAAAACTTCAAAGACAGAAAAAATTCTGATTTATGGGTTGAATTTCTACAGGAATACCGCAAGCACAATGTGCGCTTTAAGTGGATAAAAGGACATAACAATCATCCTCAAAATGAGCGCTGCGACACACTTGCTGTAGCCGCTTCAAAAGAAAAAAAGCTGCTCATTGACAAAGGTTTTGAGGAAATCTAAAGATAAAATTTCCCTAATTCCCCTTTTGGTTTATACCTTGAAAAACAAACTGTATATTTGCAGCTTATTTTAAACTTTGTTATGAGTAAACTTCTTATTGTAGGCACCGTTGCCTTTGATGCAATTGAAACACCTTTTGGTAAAACAGATAAAATTCTCGGTGGTGCCGCCACTTACATTGGGCTTTCTGCTTCACATTTTGATGCTAACAGCGCAATAGTTTCTATTATTGGGGACGATTTTCCCCAGGAATATCTTGACTTATTTAAGAAGAGCAATATTAATATTGAGGGAATTGAAAAGGTAGAAGGTGGTAAAACCTTCTTCTGGAGTGGCCGTTATCATAATGATTTAAATTCACGCGACACCTTGGAAACCCAACTAAACGTACTTGCAGATTTCCAACCAATAGTTCCCGAGAATTATAAAGATGCTGAATTTGTGATGCTTGGCAACCTTCACCCGCTGGTACAGTTAAGCGTACTGGAACAGGTAAAGAATCCTAAGCTGGCAGTATTGGATACTATGAATTTCTGGATGGACAATGCCCTTGAAGATTTAAAGAAAGTAATTGCCAAAGTAGATGTAATCACCATTAATGATGAAGAAGCAAGGCAGCTTTCAGGAGAATATTCACTTGTAAAAGCAGCCAGAAAGATAGCAGCAATGGGACCCGAATATGTGGTTATCAAGAAAGGTGAACATGGAGCACTTCTTTTCCACAAACAAGAAATATTTTTTGCACCCGCATTACCACTGGAAGAAGTTTTTGATCCAACAGGAGCCGGAGACACTTTTGCCGGTGGCTTTATAGGTTACCTCGCCAAAACCAAAGACATTTCTTTTGAAAACATGAAAAACGCCATTATATATGGTTCCAATCTTGCTTCTTTTTGCGTAGAAAAATTTGGAACTGAAAGGATGCAGGATATAACTAAAGAAGAAGTTCATTCGCGGCTGGAAGAGTTCAGGAAACTTACCCAATTCGAAATTGAAGTAACATAATCTAACCGCCCTGTAATTTCAGGGCTTTTTTTGTGACAAAGTTGAAACCCAAACAGGTAAAAAAACTATGAGTGATGCCCTCAAACACGAATGTGGAATTGCACACATTCGACTTTTAAAACCACTGGAGTACTATAAAGAAAAGTACGGAAGTGCATTTTATGGAGTAAATAAAATGTACCTCATGATGGAAAAGCAGCATAACAGAGGCCAGGATGGCGCTGGTTTTGCAAGTATTAAATTAAATACCGCTCCGGGTGAAAGATATATAAGCAGGGTTAGATCCAACCAGGCACAACCAATACAGGACATCTTCGCCCAGATTAATGAGCGCATTAATGAGGAAATTAAAGCTAATCCTGAATATGCTGATGATGTAGCTCTGCAGAAGAAATTCATCCCGTATCTGGGAGAAGTATTTTTGGGCCACGTGCGTTATGGCACTTTCGGCAAGAATAATATCGAAAGCGTACATCCCTTCCTAAGGCAAAACAACTGGATGCACAGGAATCTTATTGTGGCCGGAAACTTTAATATGACTAATGTAAACAAGCTTTTTAATAAACTTGTGGAACTTGGGCAGCATCCAAAAGAAAGGGCAGATACTGTAACGGTAATGGAAAAAATTGGGCACTTCCTGGATTCTGAAGTCAGGAAGCTCTATAAAAAACTTAAAAAGGAAGGATTTAACAAACAACAAGCCTCACCACACATTGCCGAGCAGCTCAATGTGGCAAAAATCCTTAGAAAATCCTCCAAAGACTGGGATGGCGGCTATGCTATGGCGGGCCTAATGGGACATGGTGATTCTTTTGTTTTACGTGATCCCGCAGGAATTCGCCCTGCATACTACTATAAGGATGATGAAGTTGTGGTTGTAGCTTCAGAAAGGCCGGTAATCCAAACTGTTTTTAATGTGAAGTTTGAAGATGTGCAGGAACTTGCACCTGGTCATGCTATAATTACCAAAAAGAACGGGAAAGTTTCCATAGACCAAATTATCAAACCTCTGGAGCGAAAGGCCTGCTCTTTTGAACGGATTTATTTTTCCCGCGGAAGTGATGCTGAAATCTATAAGGAGCGGAAAAAGCTTGGTCAATTGCTGATGCCTGAAGTATTAAAATCCATCGATCATGATACCATAAATACTGTTTTTTCCTTTATTCCCAACACTGCCGAAACTTCTTTTTATGGTATGGTTGAAGCCGCACAGGACGAACTGAACAAGCAAAAGAACGACGCCATTCTTGCTGAAAAAGAAACTCTTACCGATGCACGCCTCCAGCAAATACTTTCTCACCGTCTAAGAACCGAGAAAATTGCCATTAAGGATGTAAAGCTGAGAACTTTTATTACTGAAGACAGCAGCAGGGATGATCTTGTCGCACACGTGTACGATGTAACATATGGCGTGGTAAGACCCGAAGATAATCTTGTTATTATAGACGACAGTATTGTACGTGGCACTACCCTGAAGAAAAGTATCATTAAAATGATGGATCGCTTAAACCCTAAACAGATAGTGATAGTATCTTCTGCTCCTCAAATACGCTTTCCGGACTGTTATGGAATAGATATGGCCAGGCTCGAAGACCTGGTAGCTTTTAGAGCTGCACTGGAGTTACATAAGGAAAGTAACAGTTATCAGATAATCCAGGATGTATATAATAAATGCAAAGACCAGGTAGACATGGAAGATTCTGAAGTGCAGAATTTTGTCAAGGAAGTTTATGATCCATTCACAAACGAACAAATATCAGATAAAATTTCAGAGCTAATTAGTGAACCTACCGTAAAGGCTAAAGTTAAAGTTATTTATCAAACGGTAGAAAACCTTCATCTTGCCTGTCCTAAAAATCTTGGAGACTGGTATTTTACAGGAGATTATCCCACCCCGGGAGGTAACCGTGTAGTGAACCGTGCTTTTATTAATTTTTACGAAGGCACAAAAGACCGTGCATACTAAATTACACTTCAACTAATATCCATGCAGTTGATCTATTTTAATTGGTGAGTTGGTTTTACTTACATACTTTAGACTTGCCATAACATAAGTAGGTTAAGTTCATGGTAGATTTGGGGCAAAAAAAGGTGGATGTAAATCCGCCTTTTTTTATTTTCTTCCGTTTCAGATTCAACACATTAAACATCAGCAATTTACATTGTGAATACTTAAATTCTTACAAAAGCTGAACTCTCTTTACCTTTTAACAAATATCCAGGCGTTTGATCTAAAAAATGATAGTCGCACCTGGTTTCTTGCTATATTCGGTATACCATAGCATAAGTAGGTTAAGTTCATGGTAGATTTGGGGCAAAAAAAGGTGGATGCAAATCCGCCTTTTTTTATTTTCTTCCGTTTCAGGCACTACGCATCTAATACCAATATTTTACTAAGGATTATATTTCTTACAAGAACTGATCTGTCTTTACCTTTTAACAAATATCCGGGTGTTTGATCTAAAAAGTGATAGTCGCACCTTGTTTCTTACTATATTCGGTATACCATAGCATAAGTAGGTTAAGTTCATGGTAGATTTGGGGCAAGAAAAGGCGGATCTAAAAAATCCGCCTTTTCTTATTTCTATACAACAGGTCGCAAGCTAAAAGTTCTGATCCTTTTCCTGCACCACAGGTCGATAATTGACATTTTAAGAAGGCGGTTTTGCTTCAAGTGGAAAATGGAAAGTCTCTAATTTCAATTCAGGAAGAACTCTTAATTCTTGCTTATTTCGACGTTCTCAACATTGAAAAAAATCTTTCAGGAAAGAATAGAGCTTCAGAGTAATCCAGCAATTCAGATTTTATTACCCTAACATTTCAAAGTAGATGACTACAGGTCGATAATTGGCGTTTTAAGAAGGCGGCTTTGGTTCAAGTGGAAATTAGAAAGTCTCTGGTTCCAATTCAGGAAAACTTCTTAATTCTTGCTTCTTTTGAAGTTTTCAAGATCGAAAAAAACTCTTAGGAAAGAAAATAGTTTTAGCGTAACCTACAATTCAGATTTTCAAATCCATTATTTAAAAATTATCAACTATAGATCGATAATTGTCAATTTTAGAGCTTCTCTTTTAAATAGGAAAAAATCAATTATAATTAAACATTCATAACAAAAAAAGGTTGCCTTTTTCAAGACAACCTTTTTGATATTCTTAAAGAAATAATTTCTATTTCTCTTTTGCATAGCGACTTGCTACTTCTTTCCAGTCGATAACATTAAAGAAAGCATCGATATAAGCTGGACGCTGATTTTGATAATTCAGGTAATATGCATGTTCCCATACATCAAGTCCTAAAATTGGAGTTCCTCCACAGCCTATTTCCGGCATAAGTGGATTATCCTGATTTGCAGTTGAGCAAATTTCAACTTTTCCACCTTCGTGAACACATAACCAGGCCCATCCAGAACCAAACTGTCCTGCTGCCGCTTTAGAAAATTCTTCTTTAAAAGCCTCAAAAGATCCAAAAGCATTGTCTATTGCTTTAGATAATTCGCCTTCTGGTTTTCCGCCACCATCCGGTGACATAATTTCCCAAAATAAATTGTGGTTGTAATATCCACCACCATTATTTCTAACAGCCTTATTAGATTTGTCCAGGTTCTTAAGTATATTTTCAATGGTCTTCCCTTCAAGGTCAGTACCTTCAATAGCATTATTCAATTTTGTTGTATAACCCGCATGGTGCTTATCATGGTGAATTTCCATGGTTTTAGCATCAATATGAGGCTCTAGTGCATCAAATGCATAATTTAATTTTGGTAACTCAAATGCCATAATATTTATTTTTAATGATTATTATTTTTACTCACTCAAAGTTAGCTATTAAGCGCTATAAAAGAAACAATTAAGTGTTATAAAATCCTTAAATAGCGCGGCTTTTCCGTAATGTCTTTTATATTATTAAGCAAAATACGACCTTAGAAGCTTGTAGTAACTATTCAAATTTTTTAAAAATTGACAAATTCTTTCACGATCTACAACGCCTCGGCAGGTTCAGGAAAAACCTTTACACTTGTAAAAGAATATCTTCTACTCCTCTTTAATTCCAAAAGGAAAGAGGAGTATCAAAATATCCTGGCCATTACCTTTACAAATAAAGCAGTAGACGAAATGAAGAGCAGGATTGTGGATAGCCTGCACGCATTTTCTTCGGAAGAAATTCCGGAGAAATCCAGAGGACTTTTCGAAGTAATTTCCAAGGAAACCGGGTTAAATCTGGCTCAGATCAAAGAAAAGTCAGCAAAAATCCTGAAGAGTATTATCCACAATTACGCCGCTTTTGAAGTTTCTACCATAGATGGTTTTACCCACCGCGTATTACGGACTTTTGCAAAAGACCTGGGGCTGCCGATTAATTTTGAAGTGGAGATGGCTCAGGAAGAAATCCTTATGGAAGCTGTGGAAAGCGTGATTAGCAAAGCAGGTACAGATCCAAAACTGACAAAAATCCTCGTTGACTTTACACTGAATAAAGCAGATGATGATAAAAGCTGGGACATTGCCCGCGATCTTTTTGACATTTCTAAACTGCTTATCAACGAAAACAACCAGAAACCCCTCGAACTCCTTCAGAACAAATCCCTGGAAGATTTTGAAAGATTTGCCGCTAAACTTAAATCTGAAACAAAACAAGCAAAGGAGGAAAATAAAAAACTGGCAGCAGAATTTTTTGAACTTTTAAAGCAAAACGGACTCGAAGATTCAGATTTTAGTGGAAAATATGTACCCGGTTATTTTCAAAAAATATTAGATGGAAAGACTGTTTTGAGTTTTGAAACGGGATGGATGCAGAAATTAAAAAGTGACCCGCTATATAAAAAAACTTTTAAAGACGATTCCAAAAAGGCAATTATCGATACTATTCAACCCAAGATAGTCGATCTTTTTAATGCTACAAAAGACAATTATTTCAAAATAGAATTTCTTGAAGCAGTAAATAAAAGAACGGTTCAGCTTTCTCTGCTCAATGCAATCAACCAGGAAATACAGGCAATAAAAAAAGACCGTAACCTGGTTCTTATTTCAGAATTTAATCCGCAAATAAGTGCGCAGGTAAAAGATCAGCCTGCTCCTTTTATTTACGAGCGGCTGGGCGAACGTTATAACAATTATTTTATAGACGAATTTCAGGACACCTCCCAAATGCAGTGGGAAAATCTGATTCCGTTAATGGATGCCAGCCTTGCGGGAATGGGTGGAGAAGAAGTTCCGGCAAATTTAATGCTGGTAGGAGATGCCAAACAATCTATTTATCGTTGGCGTGGCGGGAAAGCAGAGCAGTTTATAGATTTGAGCAATACCAAAACACGGCCATTTTCGATACCGCAGAACGTAGTTAATCTTCCGGCCAATTACAGAAGTGGCGAAGAAATTGTGAAATTTAACAACGCCTTTTTTGGATTTGCGGCAGATTACCTGAGCCATCCGGATTATAAGGATTTGTTTCAGAAAAGCAATCAGGAGCCTATCCGTAAAAATTGCGGCTATGTAAATGTCAGTTTTCTTGAAGCAGAAAACCGGGAAGAAGAATTCGAGGTCTATCCTGAAAAAATTCTGGAAATCATTCGTGAGCTGGAGTCTAAAAACTTCAGAAAAGGAGATATTTGCATTCTTACCAGGAAAAAAACCGAAGGAATTGCCATTGCGAATCATCTCAGCGAGCACGGTATTTCTGTAGTTTCTTCAGAAACTTTGCTTATCTCAAATTCTCCTGAAGTCAACTTTATTGCAGATCTCCTCGCCTTCTCGATTAATCCAGAAGATGACATGCTAAAAATGGCAATTTTCGACTATCTGCAAAAAGCCTTGCAACTGGAAAGTCCGCATAAGATCATCAGTGCAAACCTTCCTTTCAACGGAAATGAATTCTTTAGCTGGCTAAAAGATTTTGACCTGAATTTCGATCTTGAAAACCTTACAACACTTTCCTTATATGAAGCTGCAGAGTATATTATTCAGACTTTTGAGTTGGTCGAAGCCTCTGATGCTTATGTTCAATTCTTTCTCGACTTCATTTTTGAAAACACCCAAAAATCTTCATTGGGGATTTCAGAATTTATGGATTTATGGGAAAGGGAGAAGTCGCGTTTAAGCATTTTAGTGCCGAAAGATGATGACGCGGTAGAAATTATGACCATTCATAAAGCAAAAGGGCTGGAATTTCCCATTGTAATTTATCCTTTTGCGAATTCGGACTTCAGCGACACAAAACGAGACGATCTCTGGCTGGAAATGGAGGAACCTATGAATGAAATTCCTGTAAGTTACCTTAGTGCCTCCAAAAAAATGCTAAACTGGAACCCCGCATCTGGCGAAGTTTACCAGGAATTGCTTCACCAAAAGGAATTGGACACTTTAAATGTGCTTTATGTTGCCGCCACCCGCGCTTCAGATCAACTCTATATTTTGACAAATTTCGACCTGGATAAAAAAGGGATTTCAAAAACCAACAAAACTTCAGGCTTACTCATAGAATTCCTTAGAAGTAAAGGCTTGTGGGACGAAAGCAAAAGTTATGAATTCGGGAAAACTTCAGAAATAGCCAAAGAGACTAAAAGTAGCACCGATACCATTTCTCCTGAACATTTTTATTCTTCAGCAACACAAAGCCAGGCGGTAAATATAGTGACCCGCTCTGGCTCACTTTGGGATACGAAACAAAAAGGCGCAATAGAAAAAGGTGAAATTGCACACGAAATTCTGGCAAAAATAAATTCTGAAGAAGATATTAAAGCGGCTATAGAGAATGCTGTTACAGACGGAATGATAACAGAAAATGCTGCGGAAGAAATTAAAGAACTTGTCTTTAAGGTCTGCAACCATCCAAAGCTAAAGCAATTTTTTTCACCGGGAGTTAATAGCTTTAATGAAAGAACCATTATTACTACTGAAGAGAAAATTCGCCCCGACAGGCTGGTGATCTCTGGAAATATATGCACGGTCATAGATTATAAAACCGGAAATACGGCAGATTCGCATATAAACCAGATTAACAAATATGCTGAAGTTCTTAGCGGAATGGGCTATGAAATTCAAGAAAAGATCCTGGTTTATGTTAACGAGGAGGTTTCTCCAATGTTTGTATAAAAGAAATGTAATTTTGCAAAAAAGAAGACTATGTACGGAAAAATAAAAGATTATTTAGAGAAAGAAATTGAAGACATTAAAGAGGCTGGACTTTATAAAAAAGAACGAATAATTACCACTCCGCAGGATGCCGTGATAAAAATCTCCACCGGGCAGGAAGTGATAAATTTTTGTGCCAATAATTACCTCGGACTTTCCTCGCACCCAGAAGTGATACAGGCTGCCAAAGACACTATGGATTCACATGGTTTTGGAATGTCCAGCGTACGTTTTATATGTGGAACCCAGGATATCCATAAGGAACTCGAGCAGAAGATCGCCGATTTCTACGGAACTGAAGACACAATTTTATATGCTGCGGCCTTTGATGCCAACGGCGGGATTTTTGAACCATTACTTACCAAGGAAGATGCGATAATTTCGGATTCCCTTAATCATGCTTCAATTATTGACGGCGTACGTTTATGTAAAGCTGCCAGATACCGTTATCAAAACAGTGATATGGCAGATCTCGAGAAGCAGTTAAAAGCAGCTAATGAAAACGGAGCGCGATTTAAAATTATAGTGACCGATGGCGTTTTCTCTATGGATGGCCTTGTAGCTCCACTGGACAAAATTTGTGACTTCGCCGATAAATATGATGCTTTGGTAATGATAGACGACTGTCACGCCACGGGCTTTATTGGTGACATGGGAATAGGAACCCTGGAAGAAAAAAATGTACTCAATCGAGTTGATATTATCACCGGAACTCTTGGGAAAGCTCTTGGAGGCGCTATGGGTGGGTATACGACTGCAAAAAAAGAGATTGTAGAACTTCTTAGACAACGTTCAAGACCTTATCTTTTTTCTAATTCACTTGCCCCAGCTATTGTAGGAGCTTCTATTAAAGTCTTTGAAATGCTGGAAAGAGACGATTCCCTACGCAGTAAATTAAAAGAAAACACCGCATATTTTAAAAAAGGAATAAAAGATGCCGGATTTGATATTATAGATGGAGAGGCAGCAATCGTTCCGGTAATGCTTTATGATGCGAAGCTATCCCAGGAAATGGCAGACAAACTTCTGGAAAAAGGCATCTATGTAATTGGCTTCTTTTATCCTGTGGTACCAAAAGAACAGGCTAGAATAAGGGTTCAACTCTCTGCTGCTCATACAAAGGAACATCTTGATAAAGCCGTAAAAGCCTTTATTGAAGTTGGTAAAGAACTGGAGATTATTTAGAAAAGTTTTTATAGAAGGCACGAAAAAAATTGGCTCTTTTTTGGGAAGAAAACCTCACGAAACCGCCATTATTCAAGGGCTAATTAAGAAAACTTTATTATTTCTTTCTTTGTTAATGTTCCTTAAGCGTATACTTTTGTTTTCAATAACATGTAAACTAAACAATTGAATATGAAACATTTTAGCAAATTCCTATTAGCTTCGATGTTGGTTCTCGGACTTACTTCGGTTAATGCTCAGGATGCCAACAATCCCTGGTCTATAGGTATCCAGACAAATGCAGTGGATTTTTATCCTACTGGACAGGATGCCCCACAGGGTGAGTGGTTCAACGATTATTTTGAAACAGATAACTGGAATATTCTCCCTGCTGTATCGAGACTTACAGTAGGACGTTATATTGGCGCTGGGTTTGTAGCCGAGGTTGGAGGATCTATAAACCAAATTGACCAATTTGGAGAACGATCTATTGGCGATCTCTCTTATTATTCAGCAGATTTAATGGCTAATTACAGTCTTAGAGCCCTTCTTAATGATGGCTGGTTCGACCCTGTAGTTGGTGTTGGTGGTAGTTATAACTGGATTGGTGATACAGACAATGATCTGCAAGGCTTTGATGGTGCTACTTTAAATGGTAAACTTGGATTTAACTTCTGGTTTTCAGACAATGTTGCTTTAACTGTTGAATCTAATTATAAGCACTCTTTCGAAACTGAAACTGCATCGCATTTCCAACATGCTGCCGGTATTAAGTTTATATTTGGTGGTACTGATTCTGATGGTGATGGTATATACGATAAAGATGACGAATGTCCTGAGACTCCTGGACTACCAGAATTTAATGGTTGTCCAGATTCTGACGGAGATGGTATAGAAGACCGTATGGATGAATGTCCCAATGAAGCTGGCTTAGCTCAGTTTAACGGATGTCCTGATACTGACGGGGATGGTGTTGCAGATCCACAAGACGAATGTCCTAATGAAGCTGGTACTGCTGCAATGAATGGATGCCCGGATTCTGATGGTGACGGAGTTGCCGATAATGAAGATGATTGTCCAAACGAAGCTGGTCCTGCCGATAATAATGGATGCCCTTATGAAGATAGAGATAATGACGGAGTAGTTGACGATGAAGATGAATGTCCAGATGTTGCTGGTACAATGGCAAATAATGGATGTCCAGAGCCAAGTGCTGAAGTTGTTTCTGAATTAAATGAGTATTCAAATACTGTATTGTTTGATCTTAACAAAGCAACAATCCGTACAGAATCTGAAGATGCATTAGATCAGATTGCTGAAATTATGGAAGAGTATTCTAACACTGTATTCCACATTGGAGGTCATACAGATAGTACAGGAGCTGATGATTACAACTTGCAACTTTCCAGAGAACGAGCGGAATCTGTAAGAGAAGCACTTGTAGAAAGAGGAATCTCATCTTCCAGATTAACTTCTGAAGGTTATGGGGAATCTCAACCAATTGCTACTAACAGTACTTCTGCAGGAAGACAGGAAAACAGAAGAGTTGAAATTTCTCTTGATGAAGAAAAAGAAATGAGAGACTAAGAAGTAGTAACTTATAGAATTAATTTTCTTTACTAAAAACGCCCCGATTAATCGGGGCGTTTTTTATTTTTGGTAGCATGAGATCATTTATAAGCCGCGTAATTCAAAGGCTCCTTTCTTCCGAAGAAAATATTTCAGAAATAACGTTTGTACTTCCCAGCAAAAGGGCCGGTGCTTTTCTGATTAACGAACTTTCCAGGTTAAGCGAAACAGCTATTTTCGCTCCAAAAATTTACAGTATTGAAGAGTTTACCGAAGAAATTTCGGGTTTAAAAACAGTAGACAATACCATTTCAATTTTCGAGTTCTTTGAAGTATACCAAGAGTGTACTCCAAAAGAAGAACAGGAAGATTTCGATACCTTTATGAATTGGGCACAAACGCTCATCCATGATTTCAATGAAGTAGATCGCTACCTGATTGATCACCGTGCATTCTTCAATTATCTTTCAGAAATTCAAGATCAAAAACACTGGTTTTTGCAGGAAGAGAAAACAGATTTAATCAAAAACTATCTGAAGTTCTGGCACAAATTACCAGAATTTTATGAGAAGCTTTCAGATGAATTTCGCTCTAAAAAGCAGGGATATCAAGGTTTAATATACAGGGAAGCAGCGGAAAAGATTCCAGAGTATACCCTGGAAAACTTACAAAAACATGTTTTCATTGGCTTTAATGCCCTAAATGCTGCGGAAGAAAAAATATTCCAGTACATGCTGGAAAATACTACTGCTGAAGTGTTTTGGGATATGGATGAAATTTTTCTTCAAGACCGTGAGCACGGTGCTTCTCTATTTATAAGAGAATACCTTGAAAAATGGCCCTATTATCAATCCCATTCCCTTCCTTTAAGAACAGAAGAATACGCCGGCAAGAAAACTATTGAAATTGCAGGTGTTCCAAAAAACATAGGCCAGGCAAAATATTTAGGTGAAATTTTGGCAAATATGAACCAGTCTGAACTGGAGAAAACAGCGGTTGTATTGGGGGAAGAAGATTTACTACTTCCGGTTTTAAACAGCCTGCCGCCCCATATTTCAGCACTTAACATCACGATGGGTTTCCCTCTCAAAAATGCTCCAATAACTTCCTTCTTTGAAAAGCTCTTTCATATTCACCTTAACAAGGAAAAGGAATATTATTACAAGGATGTGATTTCTATAATTAATCATCCTGCAATCACCCCTATTTTAAATCTACATTCTGCAAAGGTAACAGCAAAAATCAGTAAAGAAAACATAGTTTACCTAAAGCCCGTAAAACTAATTTCTTTTTTCCCTGAAGATCTTAAAAACCTGATTACTTATTGCTTTACAGACTGGCAGGATGCTCCAAAGCTGGCGCTGCAAAACTTACAGAATATTATTTCTGAAGTAAAAATGCATCTCAGAACCACAGAAAACAACCTGGGGCTGGAATTTCTTTACCATTACCACGTCCTGTTTAATAAACTCGAAAATCTGAATACCTCCTATCCTCATATAAAAACTATCAAATCCTTACACGGCTTCTTTAGGGAAATTATGAGTACTCAAAGTCTCGATTTCCAGGGGCGACCGTTTAACGGACTACAATTAATGGGGATGTTGGAATCGAGAGCCCTGGATTTTGAAAATGTAATAATTACTTCAGTGAATGAAGGCGTGTTACCTTCAGGTAAATCAAGTAATTCTTTTATTCCGTACGATCTTAAAAAAGCTTATAAACTGCCGACTTACAGAGAGAAAGATGCGGTTTACACCTATCACTTCTACAGGTTATTGCAGAGGGCAAAAAAGGTGACGCTGCTGTACAACACGGAAAGCAGCGGATTAAATGCCGGTGAAAAGAGCCGTTTTTTGACGCAGCTGCAAATAGAAAAACAGTCCAAACATCATATTATTAAAAAATCCATTGCGCCTAAAGTCGGGGCAAATCCAAAGCAGCTTCAGGAAATAAGTAAAACTCCTGAGATCATAGCGAAAATTAAATCTCTGGCAGCTTCGGGTTTTTCCCCTTCAGCATTAACGACTTACATCAGGAATCCGCTAGATTTTTACCACCAGTACGTTCTGGGGATAAAGGAGCAGGAAGAAGTAGAAGAAACTGTGGCTTACAACACGCTCGGTACCGTGGTACACGATACACTTCAGGAGTTTTACGAGCCGTATGAAAATCAGTTGATTTCCGAAGAAATTATTGAAACTTTTATAAAGCGGGTCGATAGCGAAATTAAACTTCAGTTTGAAAAATCGTATACACGCGCACCTATGGACCGTGGTCAGAATTTGCTCATTTTCGAGGTAGCAAAACGGTATCTTCTTAATTTTCTGAAATATGAAAAGAAACGTTTGAAAAGAGGAGATGAAATCCAAATCCTTCAGATAGAAAACAATCTAAAAGCTCCTCTACATATCCCAGAACTTGATTTTCCTGTTTATATCCGCGGAAAAGTGGACAGGGTAGAAAAGACGAACGGGATTACCCGAATTATAGATTATAAAACCGGAAAAGTAGAACAAAATAAAATTGAAATTTTCGACTGGGAAGCCATTGCTACAGATTATGATAAATACAGTAAAAGTTTCCAGGTATTGACTTATGCAACAATGATAAACCAAACTAAAAGGTTAGAACAGCCTGTGGAAGCCGGAATAATTTCCTTTAAAAATCTGAAGGGAGGATTTCTTAAATTTTGCAAAAAAGAAACTCCGAACCAGCGAAGTGCTAAAAAATATGAAATAAATAAGGATATTATCGAATCTTTTAAGATAGAATTGAACAAATTAATTGTGGAAATCTGTAATCCTGAAGTACCTTTCACGGAAAAAGAAATCAAGAAATCCTACGGAAGTTTTTAGTACAAACTTCTGCCTAAAAAGAAAAAATGGAGATTAAAAAAAATCTGATTATAGAAGGAAAACATGGTAAACCCATTGTTGCCGATTTGTTCTTTGAATCTGAAGAAAAACCAAAGCCCATTGTAATATTTTGTCATGGCTACAAAGGCTTTAAAGACTGGGGTGGCTGGAATTTAATGGCAGAATGGTTTGCCCGTAAAGGTTATTTTTTCGTGAAGTTTAACTTCTCTCATAATGGAACTACACCAGATAACCCAACAGAATTTCTAAATATTGAGGCCTTTGGTGATAATAATTTCACCAAAGAACTTGATGATTTACAGTCTGTCATTGATTACTTGCTACTACCCGACTTTAAACATCTTGGGCACCTGGATGTTTCCGATATTAATTTAATAGGACATTCCAGGGGTGGAGGAATTACTATAATAAAAGCTGCGGAAGAAAAAAGGATTACCAATCTTATCACCTTTGCATCTATAAGCGACTTTGGATCAAGGTTTCCTAAAGAAAAAGAACTTGAAGCGTGGCAGAAGAAAGGTGTTCGATATATTACCAACACCAGAACTAAACAGCAACTCCCGCATCATTTTCAGTTTTACCGAAATTTTAAAGAAAATGAAGAACGACTGAATATTCAAAAAGCGGCAAAAAAACTGGAAATTCCACATCTTGTTGTGCATGGTAGTAGCGACACCAGTGTTTCTATAGCAGATGCTGGTAATCTTTTTGAATGGAGTCCAACTTCGAAATTACTACTAGTGGAAAATGCAGATCATGTTTTTGGAATGAAGCATCCCTGGGAAGAGGAAGATTTTTCAAAGGATTTTAAGTATGTTCTGAACAATACTTTAGAATTTATGGAAACCGACGATCAGGATCTAATAGATGCCTACGGAGACTAGGAAAGAATATAAAAGCTAAAAACCACTGCAAATGCAGTGGTTTTTGTGGAGAATATCGGAGTCGAACCGATGACCTTTTGGCTGCCAGCCAAACGCTCTAGCCAGCTGAGCTAATCCCCCGTGTGCCGCAAATGTAATAATTTTCTTTAAATAACTAAATCTTTTATTTTCCGAATTTTAGATGATCGCACTTGCTAAGGAAAAAGATCTTGAGCAGATAAGGCAGCTAACGGAAACTTGCGCTGCGGCTAGGCAGCAAAAGGAAATTTTACCAGTGGAATAAGCATTATCCCGGTGAACGAATTTCAAAAGAAATTTAAAAGCAGGATTTTACCTAAGGTCGAAAATTGCCAAATTGAAAGCATCATTGGTTTTGACCAATTTTATGGACAAAGAAAATATTCTTGTTAAATGACTAACGAAAGCAGAAACAAGCTCTATATCCACAGTCTGGTGACAACCCCTGCCAATTGACGCTGCATAATGGGAAAATCGCTGATGGTTTTTGCTGAAAATCATGCCGGAAGCACAATTATGAGTCGGTGAGGCTGGATACCTTCAGTATAAACCAGCTAAACCAGAAATTTTTCTTTTATTATGAACTGGCGCTCTAAAATGGCAATTTTCGGCCTTAGTCTTAAAAAGCAAGCCTAAAACAGCAGCAGATATTTATCTTTGCAGCTTAATTTTTCACAGTGGCGACTTCGGTAAGTTTTAGGAACATCAACAAAATCGCAATTCCGGCGATAATTGCAGGAATTGCAGAGCCGCTTATTTCGCTCACAGACATTGCGGTGATTGGCAATGTGGAAGAAAATTCTGTAGAGGCCCTGGCCGCAGCGGGAATTGTAGGCTCCTTCCTCTCTGCGATTATCTGGATTGTTGCGCAAACGAAAACAGCAATTTCAGCAATAGTATCTCAGCATCTTGGTGCCAATAGACTACATGCCGTAAAAACGCTTATTCCACAGGCCATTGGCTTTAATCTTATTTTCAGTCTCGTTATTTATGCCGTTACCGCCTTTTTTGCTGAAGCTATTTTTAGCGCTTATAATGCCGAAGGTCTTATTTTACAATATTCTGAAAATTATTACCAGATTAGAGCGCTGGGTTATCCTTTAACGCTGGTTACTTTTGCGATATTTGGGGTTTTTCGGGGTCTTCAAAATACGCTTTGGGCAATGAAATGCAGCCTTACCGGTGCCGTAGTTAATGTGGCGCTGGATTATCTGCTGGTGTACGGAGTTGAAGGTTATATTCCTGCGATGCACCTGGAAGGTGCTGCTTTTGCCAGCCTCGCCGCCCAGGGTACAATGCTGATTATGGCGCTGTGGTTTTTCTTTAAGAAAACCCCTTTTCATTTCAAGCTAAGTTTTAACATTAATCCGCAAATGAGGCCGTTGTTGTTAATGGCAGCAAATCTTTTTGTGCGAACCGCTGCACTAAATTTTGCCATTTACCTGGCGAACGCCTACGCTACAGATTATGGAAAAAGTTATATCGCGGCGCAGAGTATTTTGATGAATATCTGGTTATTTTTCAGTTTTTTTATTGATGGATACGCAAATGCCGGAAATGCCATTGGCGGTCGTTTACTTGGCGCCCGGGATTATAAAAATTTATGGGAATTGAGTAAAAAGATCAGCCTTTATGCCGTTCTTATCGCACTTATTTTAATGGGAATCTGCGGAATTTTTTACGACGAAATAGGTTTACTTTTTAATAAGGAAGCCACTGTACTTGCCTTATTTTCTTCAGTTTTTTGGATCGTATTGCTGATGCAACCTGTAAATGCCATTGCTTTTATGTTCGACGGAATTTTTAAAGGGCTGGGTGAAGCAAAATATCTTCGGAATGTTCTTTTAGTTGCCACTTTCCTCGGATTTACTCCTACCCTGCTCATTTCAGACTATTTCGGACTAAAATTGCATGCGATCTGGATGGCTTTTTTCGTATGGATGCTGATTAGGAGCAGCGCATTGGTAATCCAATTCCGAAGAAAATATTTAGATAAAGAAGTTTAAATACTATAAAGTTCATCGTCTATTGTTCATGGTTTGTAGATAATATCTTCTGTCGATCGGGCATATTTCAGGGTTAGTCTTAGACCCTTCAGCTGGGAATACTATGAATTAAAAAACTCTAAATCACGAATAGCTAAAGTCTTTTCTCTCTCCATTAAAAGAGCATCCAAAAATGCCAATTATCGACCTGCATAAGTGAAGAATTCGACGAACCCCGAACTACAAACTCCGAACAAAAACGTAAATTTGAGTAAAACCAAAGCAAACAATGACAACCACACGCGAAAACGGAAGTTTATATACTAATGTTGAAAACAAAATTGCCACCCTGGAATTTGGACATCCTGCGAGTAATTCCTTTCCCTCTGAACTTCTGAAAAGACTGGAAAAAGAAATTAACCGACTTTCTGAAGATGATTCTGTAAACCTGATTATCCTTAAATCTGAAGGTGAAAAAGCTTTTTGTGCCGGTGCTTCTTTTGATGAACTTATGGAGATTGAAAACCGGGAATCCGGAAAGGAATTTTTCTCCGGCTTTGCAAATGTAATTAATGCAATGAGAACATGTAAAAAGCTTATTATAGGTAGAGTGCAGGGAAAAACGGTTGGCGGAGGAGTCGGTTTGGTAGCCGCTTGTGATTATGCCATGGCTACAGATGCCGCGGCAATAAAACTTTCTGAATTAAGTATAGGAATTGGTCCTTTTGTAATTGCCCCGGCAGTGGAAAGAAAAATGGGAGTTGCCGCTTTGGGCGAGTTAACGCTGGCTGCACATGAGTGGAAAAATGCCTATTGGGCAAAGGAAAAAGGACTTTATGCCAAGGTTTTTGAATCGATTAAAGATCTGGACAAGGAAATAGAAATTTTTTCTGAAAAGCTAGCTTCTTATAATCCGCAGGCCCTACAGGAAATGAAGCGGATTCTATGGAAAAATACTGCCGACTGGGGTAATTTGCTGGAGGAGAGAGCTGCTGTTTCAGGAGAATTAGTACTTTCAGACTTTACACGGGAAGCTTTGTCAAAGTTCAGGAAATAGATGTTCTGCGAAATAACATTCAGAAATCAACTGGAAATTGAAAACATTAAAGTTTTCTTACTGCCAGTGGATATATAAAATAAACATCCTACCTTTTCAAATTAGTTTGAACTTTGAACTTTGAACTTTGAACTTTGAACTTTGAACTTTGAACTTTGAACTTTGTTATGGCACTACAACAACACTTACCACAGGACCGCAATCCTTCTGAAGACCAAATGTGGGGTTACAGCCTGTGGGAATTTATCGAAGGGAACTGGATGTACCTGGTAGCGATAATCTTTCTTTTGGGCATTTTTTTTTACGCGCGTTATAGCTGGCGCAAAAGACATGAAAGATGATGCAACAAGAGACCCCCGACGGAGAAGCCTGGGAAATCCTTAGTTTTCTTAGTGGTTATGGATTTTGGCTCTTACTGGCCATTTTGCTTATAGTTGTTGTGCTATATAAAAAGTTCAAAAAATAGCTAGCGGGTTTTTAACCAGCCCGTAATGCTCAGCCGTTCCTGTTTTACAGGTTTTACCTCATGCTCGAGCACCTGACTTTCAAATATCACCATACGCCCGGGAAAAGGAAAAATACTGTTTGAAGTTTCAATTCCATTTTCATCCTTATAGATCACCAGCTCACCCCCGTTTTCAGGCTTCCAGTCTTCTTGGTTAAGATAGCAAACCATAGAAAGTTTCCTGCGCCCGTCGTTCTGAAAAGTGTCCAGGTGCCGTTTATAAAAAGTCCCTTCAGGATAGAGCGCATAGTGAAATTCTTTTGTAAGAATTCCGAGGAAACAGGTTTTATTCAGGTAATCTACAAGAGAATTAATTTTATTGAAAAAAAGCTTTTCTGCATCGCCCGCTTCAGCTTCGTTAATCCATAAGATAAAATCCCCGCGTACCGACTTCGCGATAACTTCGTTGGTCCTGTTACCAATAGCCGCTTTTTTAAAATTGTCTTCGGTATATTTATTCAGAAGGGAATTGCGTAGCGCCTCCACTTCATCTTCGTCAAAAAAAGAATCGACAATCGAGTACTGGTTCTCTAATAGATCGGAAATGATCTTCTCGTACAGCGGATTCTCCCGAAACTCCAGCTGCTCATATAACTCTTCTAATGCTCCTTCCATAGTGAAAAAATTTGCCAAATATAAAGTAGAAAATGATTGCCTGTATAAAAAATTTATGCGTTGAAAATCTTTTATCTTTGCAGCAAAATCGAGATGCCATGAGCAAGATAAGGATTACCAAGCAATTTTCTTTCGAAACCGGCCATGCCCTTTACGGCTACGACGGCAAATGCCGGAATGTTCACGGCCATAGTTATAAATTGAGTGTTACGGTTATGGGCGAGCCGATTACAGACGCTGAAAATGTGAAATTTGGAATGGTAATCGATTTTGGCGACCTTAAAAAAATTGTGAAGTCAGAAATTGTAGATCAGTTTGACCACGCCACGGTTTTCAACAAAAATACGCCGCACCTCGAGCTGGCAAAAGAACTTCAGAACCGGGACCATCACGTAATTTTGGTAGATTATCAGCCAACCAGTGAAAATATGGTTATCGATTTTGCAGCGAAAATTCAGAAACACCTGCCCTCTCATATTCATTTACATTCGTTAAAACTTCAGGAAACCGAAACTTCGTTTGCCGAGTGGTATGCGAGTGATAATAAGTAGGGCGCAACCCTAAAGGGTCGGGCTATTCGCTCTTAGTCCCGCCGCACAAAAAAGTGCACCGGGAGCTAACCGCTGCTATCCTTTGCGCAACCACCCCGGCCTGCGGCCACCCCTCCTTAAAGGAGGGGAGCTTAAAAAACAAACATGACAGTTCCTTCCCTTTTTTAAAGGGAAGGTAGCCTAATCTTCGGCAGAAGACCAGGACGGAAGGGTTAAACCTCAAAAAGTAACCCAGACCTCACAGGTTTTTAAAACCTGTGAGGTCTTTTGCTTAAAATATTATCTTTACATCCAGAATTGATTTTATGACTATTCCTGAAGGCAAAAAAGTGTACTTTTCCAGCGACAACCATCTTGGTGCGCCCACTCAAAAAGAAAGTCGGTTACGTGAAAAGAAGTTCGTGCAGTGGCTTGATGATATTAAAGAAGACGCTGCTGCAATATTTTTACTTGGCGATCTTTTTGACTTCTGGTTTGAATACAAGCACGTAGTTCCTAAAGGATTTGTGCGTACCCTTGGCAAACTTGCTGAAATTAAGGACAGCGGAATTCCGGTATATTTTTTCGTAGGAAACCACGACTTGTGGATGAATAATTATTTTGAGGAAGAACTGAATATTCCGGTTTTTCATAAACCCAAAGAGTTTAAGTTTAACAATAAGACGTTCCTTGTTGGGCATGGCGACGGACTAGGTCCCGGAGATCACGGTTATAAACGGATGAAAAAAGTATTTACCAATCCACTTTCAAAATGGCTTTATCGCTGGCTCCACCCCGATCTTGGCGTACCGCTTGCGCAGTATTTTTCTATTAAAAATAAAATGATTTCAGGTGAAGAAGATCAGGGATTCCTGGGAGAAGATAGAGAGTGGCTTATTCAGTACTGCAGGCGAAAACTGGAAAAAAAGCACTATGACTATTTTCTGTTCGGGCACCGACACTTGCCCCTAGAATTTGAGTTAAATAATAATTCGACATACATCAACACCGGCGACTGGATTAATTACTATACTTATGCTGTTTTTGATGGGAAGGAAGTGAAATTGGAGAAGTTTTAGGATTGAGGAAGCCCATTTTTTCATACATCTGACCTGGATTCCAGCTCATCAATAGATTTTAATAAGACTGCTCTGTTTCTGCCAGTTAACAAGTATAAAGTTTCTTTTAGTGAATTATACTCATCCAGCGATACTAAAACGTAATCTTTACCTCCTTTACACCTGATAATTGTTTTTTTTCCTCTGTTCATTATATTTTGCACCTCCACGACTCACAATAGAAAAATTTAAAAGTTACTATTATTATTTTATAGATTCAAATAATCTTTTTTAGTTTGCGGCTTTTTAAATTTTGAAGCAATTCCTTTTTCAATTGCTGTGGAAGTTATGTCGATTTTGTTTTGGATAAAGTCCGTTTTAAAATTGCACTTAACGACCATATAAAACAGTGATAGCTTAATTGTCAGCAGGAAAATCACGCGTTGCAAGCGAGCAAAGACTTTCGATTCAAGACTGGTTTAAGCATTTTTAGCATCAATGTTGTAGATCGTTTTATTAGGAAGTATAATCTTCTCTATCCTCAAAGGTTTTCCAGTCGTATTGAAAGTTCCATTCCGTATTTTCGAAATAATCTTTAAATCGTATTTCCCCATTCGACTTAATGCAGAATATGAAATTTTCAATATCATTAACTTCAAAAGTTAAAATATAGTAATTATATGGAGAAAATTCTAAATTGAATCCTTTTGTATTCTAATGATTTCCAACTATTTCCTTAGAACTTAATAATTCAATATTCTTAATTTTTGCTTTATCATTTATTATGGAAACTGCAAGTGCAATGGCTGCTTCCTTATCAATTGCTTGAGGTTTATATTTTTGTTTAAATAATTTTTTTAGTTTTCTTCCAATTTCCACCCAAGCATGTAAATTCTCATTAATTTTCTTTCCTGAAAGAAATACGGTTGCGGTTACAATCAAAATGGTGACCCATAGGTCAGCTCCGCCACCAATATCCGCCTCTTTTCTTTCAATTTTATATTGATCTAAATCCTGTAATATTTTCTGAATTAGCTCTTCATCATCCTGTGGAAATGCAATCTTCATTTTAGTAGGTTCGTTGAGTTGGTTGTTTTTATATGCTCTACAACAATTAAATAAAAATACTTCAAACTAAAAGAAACCAATCCCTAATTTTTACAAATATCGTCCAGGTAATGAAGTAAGTTTAGCCGGAACAGAGTACCTTCAATAAGTTCTGAGATTTGTTCCAATTCTTCACTGCTCACAGTAAAATCCATCTTTTGAAGCGGAGACCTCAGGAGGATATTTCTGCAGTTTTCGGGGTTTTGACAATTACTGCAGGATCTTTTTTCTGCCAGTTTGATATTGCTCGAGAACTGAAGGATTTCTTCACGCAAAAGATAGAAGCCCATATCTTTAAAAATTATCTGAATCCTGTTAGGATCGGCTTTAAGCTCAGAATTGTTCCACCTAAAAGCTATTCCGAATTTGTTGTGATAAATTAAATCTACGTCGTCCATCTTTGAATGCTTTCTCCAAAGATAAAAAATTATTTAAACTGAATCTAAATAGCGTGAGCTTATTCGGAAATATCTTTAAGTCTCAACTGTAGTGAAACATTCCCATTATACTGATTTTCATCAATGCTATAAACCGCTTTAAAAGCCCTATTCCTAGCTATAATGTCAAACTTATTGCCGAGGCCAAAGCCAATAACATTAAAAACAGGGCTATCTCCTTCCTGCTTTACCTGGCATTTTAAATGACTCTGGTCTGCACCTACACATTTGCCATAACCGGTATCCCGAAGGTTCTGAGTCATAAAAACCGGAGACATATTTCCCGGCCCGCAGGGAGCGAATTGCTTTAGAATGCGATAAAATTTTGGAGTGATATCCTTTAAATCCAGTTCGGCGTCTATGGCAATTTCAGGGGTAAGCAGGTTTTTATCGATGGTTTCGGAAACTACCTCCTCAAACTTCAGCTTAAAATTCTCATATTCCGAAGCCAGTAAAGTGAGTCCCGCGGCATATTTGTGTCCGCCAAACTGCTCAATATGTTCTTTACAGGATTCCAGCGCATCATAAACGTCAAAACCCTTTACAGAACGTGCTGAAGCAGCAAGTTTCTCGCCGCTTTTTGTAAAAACCAAGGTAGGACGGTAATAGGTTTCGGTTAACCTGGAAGCAACAATACCAATGACTCCTTTATGCCAGTTTTCGTCATAAACAACCGTTGTATTGCGATCCTGCTCCTGTGAGGCTTCAATTTGTGCAAGCGCTTCTTCGGTTATTGTTTTATCGGTATCACGCCTGTCGGTATTATATTCTTCAATTTCTGAAGCAAATTTTATCGCTGTTTCCTCATCTTCTTCCGTTAGCAGATTCACGGCATGCAGCCCGTGCTTCATTCTTCCGGCAGCATTAATACGTGGAGCAAGGATAAAAACCACATCGGTAATTGTAATTGTATCTTTTTTAAGCTGCTTCAGAATTGCTTTAAAACCCATCCTTGGTGCTACATTAATTACATGCAGCCCATGATAAGCCAAGATTCTGTTCTCTCCGGTAATGGGAACAATGTCTGCGCCAATAGCAGTAGCCACTAAATCCAGGTACGGCAGAAGGTTTTCGAGTTTTAAATCCCTGTTTGCAGCGAGCGCCTGGATCAATTTAAAACCCACTCCGCAGCCGCAAAGTTCCTTATAAGGATAATTACAATCTTCCCGCTTGGGATCCAATACTGCCACAGCAGCCGGAATTTCACTCCCGGGGCGGTGATGATCACAGATGATAAAGTCGATGCCTTTTTCCCTGGCATAAGCGACTTTTTCAACGGCTTTTATTCCGCAGTCCAGGGCAATAATAAGACTGATGTCGTTATCTGCGGCAAAATCAATTCCTTTATAGGAAACCCCATAGCCTTCATCGTAACGATCGGGAATATAAGTTGCGACAAAAGGAGAATAAGACCGCAAAAAGGAAGACATTAAAGCAACGCTGGTAGTGCCATCCACATCATAATCACCGTACACAAGAATGTTTTCTTCGGAAGCAATGGCTTTTTCAATTCGAGCTACGGCAAGGTCCATATCCTGCATTAAATATGGATCGTGAAGGTCTTTTAGTGAAGGACGGAAGAACTTTTTTGCTTCCTCAAAAGTCCTTATTCCCCGCTGCACCAAGAGAGAGGCAATAGGTTTCCCCACCCCCAGTTCTTCTGAAAGTTTTATTACGTTTTCCTGATCTGGTTTGGGCTTTAATGTCCAGCGCATTTACTTCAATTTTTTAGCTGAAGATAATAAAGAATTTGAATTATTCAGGCTGTAAAGCTTCGCCTTTAAATTCGATTCCGTTCCAACTGATATTCTGGTGCCCTGTGCCTTCAGGATTTTTCAGTACATCTTCAAAATAAACTTCTCCAAAACATGCCAGAACAGCTTCTTCAGAAAGATTGTGTAACTTTCCGAAATAAAAAATTTTACAGCTCCCATTGTTCTCGCCGGAATGGTTTTCAAGGTTTCCGTTTTTAAAGGCGGTAGGTGTAAATTTATAGTGAGCATCAATTACTTCCATTGTTTGTGCAAAAGTATTTTGCTCAGGCTTTTCTTTAAGTGTAGTGATAAATTGGGCAATTTTCATGCTTTCTGATTTTCTGCGAAGGTGTAAAAAATAATTCTAATTTATGCTTCCAAGATAGAAAAACCGGAGCTGGATACTTCTGCCTTCCGGAGTCTTATTCAATTATTTCCTTTACTCTTTTCTGAAGCTCAGGCACCACCTCATCTTCAAACCACGGATTCTTTTTCCTCCAAAAGATATTTACGGGAGATGGATGCGGAATTGGAAAAAATTCCGGAAGATATTGCCTGAAATTAGCGACTTTTTGAGTGAGGTTGTTTTTATCCTTCAGGTAATAATTTGAAGCATAAGAACCGATAAGAATGGTCATTTTTAGGTTATCGAATTTCGAAAGCACCTTCTTATGCCACAATGGAGCACACTCTTTTCGTGGCGGAGCATCCCCGGTTTTTGCTTTTCCGGGATAGCACATGCCCATTGGCAAAATTGCAAAATTGCTCGTGTTGTAGAAAGTAAATTTGTCTACACCAAGCCATTCTCGCAGCCTTTTACCACTCTGATCATTCCACGCTATCCTATTGTTATGCACCACCTGCCCAGGCGCCTGACTTATTAAAACTATCTTAGATTCTGAAGATGCTTCCAGGATTGGTCTTGGTTCAAAAGGTAAATTCTTACGACAGAGGTCGCAACGACGGATTTCTTTAAGCAGGTCTCGCATTCAAGTATTTTTGAGTACCTCAGCAATTATCTTTCCTTTTTGGTGAATTTTTTCATGAAATTTTAAATACCAGAAATACCAGGGCGGAACGCTCCTATGATAAAATGAAAGGAAGGACATGTTGGAACATTATTTTTTACCTTCCACGATAACCACAATCTCTCCTTTAGGTGGTTTATTTGTGTAATACTCCAAAACTTCAGCAATAGTTCCTCTTATTGTTTCTTCGTGGAGCTTGGTAATTTCACGAGAGACCGATGCCTGCCTTTCCGCACCAAAATATTCAGTAAAATGGGTAAGGGTTTTAAGGAGTTTATGAGGAGATTCGTAGAAAACCATAGTCCGGGTCTCTTCTGCCAGAAGTTTAAGCCTTGTTTGCCGGCCTTTTTTTACCGGAAGAAAACCTTCAAAAATAAATTTATCATTCGGAAGTCCGCTGTTTACAAGTGCTGGCACAAAAGCTGTGGCCCCAGGAAGGCAATCTACCTCTACTCCAGCCTCTACACAGGCACGTACTAACAAAAATCCGGGATCTGAAATTGCCGGAGTTCCGGCGTCACTTATGAGCGCAATAGTTTCTCCATTCTTGATCCGTTGAACGATACTATCCACTGTTTTATGCTCGTTGTGCATATGATGACTGTGCATTTGAGTGGAAATATCAAAATGTTTAAGGAGTTTGCCGCTGTTTCTTGTATCCTCCGCAAGAATAAGATCGGCCTCTTTAAGCACCCTTAGCGCCCGCAAAGTAATATCCTCAAGATTTCCTATTGGAGTAGGAACCAGGTAAAGCTTGGCCATAAAAACGGACTTTTATGATTCGAATTTATTTTCGATCTTCTCAAGGAATTGCTGCTCATATTGCTCTTTTCCTTCCCAGTTGTTATAATCTGGTTTCACCACTAACTGAATAAATTTATTGGCTTCTTCCAGCGTGTGGAAGGTATTTAACTGGGAAAGCACACGATTATAATCTGTAGCATTTCCTTCAAAAAGATGTTTTATAAAGGCCAGACGCTCATTTAATCCAATCGTAATTCCCTTCTTTAACCGGTCATTTAATGACTTTGGGCGTGGTGTTTTTCCGTTCTGATTTACCGGTTCAAATTTTGGCAGACTATCATAATCTACTCCAAAATCGTGAAAATCTTTTTTACTACTCTCCGGCTGTGGTTTAGGCGCTGGTTCTTGAGGTTGTGACGAGGCTTGTGGTTCAGATTCAGGATCGGGTCTGTCTTCCGGCTGTTTTGGTTCCGGTTTAACCTCTTCTTTTTGCTGAGGCGCTTCAGATTGCTGTTTCGGCTTTTCTTCAGTATTAATTCTGGCAAATAGATCCTCAATCTGTTCGGTTTCTTGCGGCATTTCTGCAACAATGTTCTTTATTTTTTCAGTATTGGGCTCTGTGATCGCCTCAGAATCGTTGTACTCTGTCCCGTCTGGCGCAAAATATGTAGAGTGCTCATCAACTGTTTCATTTTGCTTCTCCGGCTCGTTTTTTTCCGGCACTTTAGAAAAATTTTCAGGCTCAGGTTTTTCAAGCTCTGTTTCTGCTAAGTGTCTTTCTGTGAAATGCAGAACACAAAGTTTTTCATACAGATTCTGGGCTTCAGCTTTTAACTGCGCAACATCAAGATTGTCTTTACTATTTAAAATTTTCTCTGCAAGCCTTAAAAGCTCATCTTCAATCTTCTTTTTCATAATTCTGCTTTTTACCGGTTAAAACCGACAACTTTAGTTACATTCTGAATCTTACTTAATATTCAAGATTTAAAATCTTAAGATACGTCTCAAAATCAAAAAGGTTATCATTTATCCTCATAGATACCACAACGGAGTTTACCTATCTCAAAAATACCTGCTTCGCCTTTATAACTTTAGCACCTACCCCTTCTGCAAAGCTTGTATTTTTAATAAATTTGTTCCACCTTTATACGAAACGAGGGTAATTCCCATTTCGATTTGAAAATTACAAAATGTTTCTCGAAAATACAGTAAATCACGAAGAGCAATTTGGGTGGATTGAGGTAATTTGCGGAAGTATGTTTTCGGGTAAAACTGAAGAATTGATTCGCAGGCTCAAACGCGCCACTTTTGCAAAACAAAAGGTTGAAATTTTTAAACCCGCCATAGATATTCGCTATAACGAAGAAATGGTGGTGTCGCACGATTCCAACGAAATTCGCTCTACTCCGGTGCCATCTGCTTCCAACATCAGAATTTTGGCCGATGGTTGCGATGTGGTGGGCATTGATGAAGCCCAATTTTTTGATGACGAAATTGTGACGGTTTGCAACGACCTTGCAAATCGCGGGGTGAGGGTAATCGTGGCGGGTCTGGATATGGATTTTAAAGGAAATCCTTTTGGCCCAATGCCCAACCTTATGGCTACAGCCGAATATGTAACCAAGGTACATGCCGTTTGTACGAGGACAGGAAACCTGGCGCAGTTTAGTTATAGAAAAGCGATAAACGACGACCTGGTTTTTCTTGGCGAAAACGAAGAATACGAGCCACTTAGCCGCGCTGCCTATTACAAGGCAATGTCTAGGGAAAGGGTAAAAAAGCTGAACGTAAAGGATGCAGAAGAAATTGACCCTAAACTAAAGCAAACAAATGCCTAAAGCCTACGAAACAGTACTGGAAATAGATCTGGGAGCCCTTGCTCATAATTATAACACCATCCGTTCGCGGGTTCCGAAAGATGTGAAATTTATGGCCGTTATCAAAGCTTACGCTTATGGTAATGACTCCATTAATATAGCACGAAAACTGGAAGATTTAGGTGCCGACTATTTCGCGGTTGCCTATACCCAGGAAGGTGTACGGCTAAGGCAGGCAGGGATTACCACGCCTATCATGATCTTTCATCCGCAGCAGGAAAATTTCGATCAGCTTGTAGAAAATTGCCTGGAACCAAGCCTTTACAGCGATCATCTTCTTACAGATTTTATTGCCACTGCCGAAAAGCTCGGCCAAAAAGATTATCCTGTCCATATTAAGTTTAATACAGGCATGAATCGGCTTGGTTTTTCACCAAAAAAGGTAGAAACAGTTTTTGAAAAGCTTGCCACCACATCTGCAGTAAAAGTGCATTCGGTTTTTTCCCATTTGGCAGCAAGTGATGACTGGCGGGAGCGGGAATTTACTCTCAACCAGATTAATACTTTCAGAAAAATTGCCGCACAGTTTGTAGAAGAATTCAGTTATGAACCGATTTTGCACGTCTGCAACACTTCGGCTATTTTTAATTATCCTGAAGCTGCTATGAGTATGGTTCGCTGCGGAATTGGCCTCTATGGCTTCGGAAATGATAAAGAAATAGATAAAAAACTGAAGCCTGTAGGTACACTAAAGACTTTAATTTCTCAAATTCAGGATTTAGAAGAAGGAGAAACCGTGGGTTATAATAGGACATTTAAAGCTACCAGACCATCCAGAATTGCTACGCTGCCACTTGGCTACGCAGATGGTATCCATAGAAAATACGGAAATGAGAAAACCGGGGTTCTTGTTCATGGCAAATTTGCTCCCATTGTTGGTAATATTTGTATGGACATTTTAATGATAGATGTAACAGATCTTGATTGCGAAGAAGGAGATCAGGTGGTGATTTTTGGCGAACAGCCACATGCCTCTGATTTTGCTGCAGCCGGGAATACTATTTCTTACGAGCTTATCACGGGTATCTCACAGCGCGTCACCCGCAGGATAATCTCTTAATAAAAAAAATTAGCTTTTCAGAAGAAATTGGACTATTTTAACAGATAAATAATATTCCTATGGCATTTTTTAAAGATTTTAAAGCCTTTCTAATGAAAGGTGACATTATTGCTTTGGCTACAGCAGTAGTAATGGGAGCAGCATTTAACAAAATTATCGCCTCTGTAGTTGCAGATGTACTTATGCCGATAATTGGCATTTTTACCGGCGGAACAGATTTTTCGCAAAAATTCTTTTCGCTGGACGGCGAGTACTATGAAACTCTTGATGCCGCAAAAGAAGCTGAAGCTGCTGTAATAACTTACGGGAATCTTTTACAGGCCCTTATCTATTTTATAATAGTAGCATTTTTTATATTTTTACTGTTACGAGCTTACGAGAAGACAAAAACAAAAAAGGATGCTCCAAAAGTGGCTGCTCCAAAAGGGCCTTCTCAGGAAGAATTACTTGTTGAGATAAGGGACGAGCTGAGAAAACAAAATACAACTCCATAGGAATAAATTGGCTCGGGCTAAGTTTAGAAATTTTTAAATCTCGATTATCGAGTAAAAATACGTGCACCGCTATACTGCATATTTAAAGTAGCAATTAATTAAACCCCTTGTGAAAGCAAGGGGTCCTTTTTTTAACAATTTGTACAAATGAGTACAAAAAACCATATTTGAATCAAATTTAAAAGGTTAAAATGCCGCTATAAATTTTTGTATAATACATTTGCACCAGAGATTAAAAATATACGGACTCTAAGGAATTGAAAACCTGAAAAGTCTTCAGCAAAACGAAAAATTATTTGAAATTTTCCGCCATTGCGGAAATGACTAAAGTATTATTTATGAAAATAGCAGTTGTAGGCGCTACCGGAATGGTAGGCGAGGTAATGTTAAAGGTACTGGCGGAAAGAAATTTTCCGGTAGACGAATTATATCCGGTTGCTTCAGAAAGATCGGTTGGAAAGCAGGTAAACTTCAAGGGCAAAGACTATGAAGTTATTGGACTTGAAACTGCCGTTGCAAAAAAACCTGATCTGGCGATATTTTCTGCCGGAGGAGGAACTTCATTGGAGTGGGCTCCAAAATTTGCTGAAGTTGGAACTACCGTTATAGATAACTCTTCAGCATGGAGAATGGATGCCACCAAAAAACTGGTAATTCCGGAAATTAATGCTAAGGAACTTACCGACCAAGATAAAATTATAGCCAATCCAAACTGTTCTACAATTCAGTTACTAATGGCTTTAAAGCCGCTTCACGACAAATATAAGATCAAACGAGTTGTCGTTTCCACCTATCAGTCTATTACCGGAACAGGCGTGAAAGCCGTTCAGCAGCTCGAAAATGAATATGCAGGAGAGAAAGGTGAAATGGCTTACCCTTACCCAATCCATAGAAATGCATTACCACATTGCGATGTTTTTGAGGAAAATGGGTACACTAAAGAAGAAATGAAACTGACCAAGGAAACCAAGAAGATCCTTGGAGACGATTCAGTAAACGTTAGCGCCACGGCCATCAGGATTCCTGTCGTTGGCGGGCACAGTGAGGCTGTAAACGTTGAATTTGAATCTGACTTTGATGAAAAGGACGTTAGAAAAACCCTTAGTGAATTCCCTGGGATTACCGTTCAGGACAATCCGGATACCAATACTTATCCAATGCCTATTTATGCTGAAGGAAAGGACGATGTTTTTGTAGGAAGGATAAGAAGAGATTATTCACAGCCAAATACGCTAAATATGTGGATTGTGGCCGATAACTTGAGAAAAGGAGCTGCCACAAACGCTGTCCAGATTGCCGAATATCTTTTAAAGAACAAACTTATATAATTATCATTTAAGAAGTATCTTAAAAATGCCTGTAGAAATGTAAACTACAGGCATTTTTTCGTACTAAACCTCCGTATACGGCAACTTTTAATCTTATCTATGAAAAAAATTATAACCGGAATAGTTGGACTCGGTCTGTTGGCTGGATGCAACGAGAATTCCAGAAATGAACAAACTGCTTTGAATTACCCCGAAACTAAAAAAGTCGATACGGTTACCAACTATTTTGGAACCGAAGTTAAAGATCCCTACCGTTGGCTGGAGGATGACCGTAGCGAAGAAACTGAAGAATGGGTGAAAGCCCAAAATGATGTGACTTTTGATTATTTGAAGAAGATTCCCTTCAGAAAAGAACTTGAAGAAAGACTTTCTAAACTATGGAATTATGAAAAAATAGGCGCGCCTTTTCAGGAGGGAAATTATATCTACTTTTCCAAAAATGATGGTTTACAGGATCAGTTTGTAATCTACCGCAAGGAATCTGAAGATGCAGAACCTGAAGTTTTTCTGGATCCGAATAAATTTAGTGAAGACGGAACCACTTCCTTAAGTGGTTTAAGTTTTTCTGAAAATGGGAAAATGGCGGCTTACAGTATTTCTGAAGGTGGAAGCGACTGGAGAAAAATCATTATTATGGATACTGAAAGCAGGGAAATTGCTGAAGATACCATCAGAGATGTAAAATTCAGCGGAGTTTCATGGAAAGGGGATGAAGGTTTCTTTTATTCCAGCTACGAAAAGCCTGAAGGAAGTGAACTTTCAGCAAAAACAGATCAGCACAGGCTGTTTTATCATAAATTGGGCACAAAACAGAGCGAGGATAAGCTAATTTTCGGCGGAACTGAAGATCAGAAGCACCGCTATGTGGGTGGAAGCGTGAGTGAAGATAACCGCTACTTATTTATTTCAGCAAGAAATGCGACTTCAGGAGGAAAACTCTTTATGATGGACCTTTCCCAGGATGACCCGCAAATAATGACAATTATCGGCAATGAGGACACAGATACCTACGTGATAGAAAACGAAGGCAGCAAACTTTTCCTCGTTACAAATCTGAATGCTCCTAACCGCAAAATTGTTACCGTAGACGCTGCAAATCCGCAGCCGGAAAACTGGAAAGATTTTATTCCGGAGACAGAAAATGTGTTGAGCCCATCAACGGCAGGAGGTTATTTTTTTGCCGAATACATGGAAGATGCCATTTCTAAAGTAAAACAATATGACTACGAAGGTAACCTTGTCCGCAATGTGGAATTGCCCGGAATAGGTTCTGCAGGTGGATTTGGTGCTAAAAAAGAAGAAGACGTGCTTTATTACAGCTTCACCAATTATGTTACGCCGGGCACGATTTACAAATACCAGATTGAAAAAGGAACTTCTGAAGTTTATAATAAACCAAAAATCGATTTTAATACTGAAGATTACGAGAGTAAACAGGTGTTTTTTACTTCAAAAGACGGAACAAAAGTTCCTATGATTATCACGCATAAAAAAGGACTGGAACTTAACGGAAAGAACCCTACTATTCTTTACGGATACGGCGGATTCAACATTAGCCTTACTCCTTCTTTTAGCACAGCCAATGCCGTTTGGATGGAACAAGGCGGGATTTATGCAGTTCCAAACCTTCGCGGAGGTGGAGAATATGGCAAAGAATGGCACGATGCCGGAATTAAAATGAAGAAACAGAACGTTTTTGATGACTTTATCGCTGCTGCAGAATATCTTATCGCAGAAAATTATACCTCCAGCGATTATCTGGCAATTAGAGGTGGTTCTAACGGAGGTTTGCTGGTTGGCGCCACAATGACCCAACGACCGGATTTAATGCAGGTGGCTTTACCTGCTGTTGGCGTTATGGATATGTTGCGATACCATACCTTCACCGCCGGCGCGGGCTGGGCTTACGATTATGGTACTGCAGAAGATAATAAAGAAATGTTCCAGTATCTGTATGGTTATTCTCCGGTGCATAACCTGGAAGAAGGCATAGCATATCCCGCTACTTTGGTAACTACAGGAGATCACGACGACCGTGTGGTGCCAGCGCATTCTTTTAAATTTGCTGCCGAACTACAGGATAAACAGGCCGGTAATAATCCTGCATTGATCAGGATTGAAACCAAAGCCGGTCACGGTGCAGGGAAACCTACCAAAATGATTATCGAAGAATACGCCGATATTTTCGGTTTTACCTTGTACAATATGGGATATGAAGTTTTGCCAAGTAAAACTGAAGAGAACGTAAAAGGATAGTTTTTGTTTTTAAGTTCAAACCTCGCAGGTTTTTAAAACCTGTGAGGTTTTTCATTATAATATCGATATCTATTTTTTGCTGTCTTGTACTAATTCCAATTTTCCTTCTTTAAGTAAGAAACCTTTTTCAGCTTTATATAAAATTTCTTCGTCGTCATCTGAATAAGCTTCCAAAATCTTATAATCACCATTTATTTCTGCGTCGAGTCGCCTTAATTTTTCACCATCATTACAGGTTTTCCCTATAATCTTATAGTCCTGATTCTTATATTCGGTGATCGTACCAATTACTTTGAGGGGTAAAAGCTCTTCGAGATATTTCGTATAGACTTCGAAACCGCCGGTAACGATCACAACTTTTATTCCGGCCTTATCTTTTTCAATAATATCAGCTACCATTTCCTCCCTAAAAAATTCAGGAAATTCAACGTCCCAAAATTGCCTTGCATATTTAGCTACTTGTTCTGGCGGGAGTTTATTCAGGTAATTATAGAAATTTTCTTTAAAGTAAGTTTTACTCATCAGGCGGAGTTTACCAGCGGCAGTAAGCAAGCCTATCTGAAAGAGGTGCACCAGTTTATAGCCTTTTTTATAACAAATGAATTTAAAGAATTCATCCTTAGATGATTTTTGATATAAGGTCTGGTTAAGATCGTAAACTATAATTTCCTGCATCTTTCTAATAAAAGTTAATTAGATTTATCCAGAGAAAGATACTAAGATTCGTCTTCCTGACATTAAATTTATCATTTTCTAAACAAGAGTTTAATCTGTTATGCTAAAACTTAAGAATGTAACCTTTGGATACGCCGAAGAACCGGTACTAAATAATATAAATTTTGAAGTTGATCAGGGAGAAAATGTTTCGGTAATTGGTGAAAGCGGTTGTGGAAAAAGTACGCTGCTACAGGTGATTTACGGTCTTCAGGATGTGGAGGGGGAGATCATCTGGAACAACGAGCAAATTTTTGGGCCTGCCTTTAACCTGGTTCCGGGACATTCTTTTATGAAATATCTCGCCCAGGATTTCGATCTTATGCCCCCTTTAACAGTTGCAGAAAACGTGGGAAAATATCTCAGCAATATGTATCCTGTAAAGAAAAAACGAAGGATTATGGAACTTCTGGATGTTGTGGAAATGGCAGAACTAAAGGATGTAAAGGCTAAACATCTTAGCGGTGGGCAGCAGCAAAGAGTAGCGCTAGCACGTGCTTTGGCAAAGAAACCGGAACTTATTTTACTGGACGAACCCTTTAGCCATATCGACCAGTTTAGAAAGAATAATTTGCGGCGCAGGCTTTTCGATTACCTCAAAAAGGAAAAGATTAGTTGTATTGTGGCCACTCATGACAGTACCGATGCACTTTCTTTTGCGGATAAAACCATCGTTTTAAAGAATCAGAAAATTTACGCGGAAGCGAGTCCGCAGGAGTTATATAAGAATCCGCCTAATGTTTATGTCGCCTCGCTCTTTGGAGATGTAAATGAAGTATTGCTGAAGAACATAAAACCTTCAGAAAAGAGCAGAAAAAAAATCATTTTATATCCTGAAGAAATCAAATTCAGTTCAAAATCTGAAATTAAGTCGATTGTCAAAAATGCCCATTTTCATGGTCATAACTGGTTAATAGAAACCAATTTGAAAGGGCAACATATTTTCTTTATGCATTCATCAGCATTAAAACCGGGAAGCATCGCCGGACTTAAGATTTCGGAGAAGCTTATAAAATCCCGCTGCTGAGTTATAGTTTAAAATTCAAAACCTCACCGGTTTTTTCCTGACAATTGACAGTTTAAGAAAACTATTCTACCGAAACGATATGATTTGTTTTTCCGTTAAAGCTGAAATCCTCTCCAGCTTCTTTGTCCTGAAGAATTTGTGCTATTGGAGAATTCGCTCCAATAGCAAAGTACTTCTCCCCTTCTATATCTATTTGTCCCGCCGGAATAGCAACAATATAACTGGCCATGTTAGTTTTGATAAAGCTTCCCAATTGAATTTTTCCGGTTGATTTCCTATTCCGTGCCTTATCAAGAGTTTCCCTGAGCATTTTAAATTGCTGTAACTGATTGGAAAGCTTATTCCACTCAATATTGATCATTTCTCTTCCGGTTTCGTATTTATCTCCTGCGCTGCTCTTGGATTCGTTTTCCAAATCGCTTTCCAGGGCTTTCATTGCAGAAGAAATCCGCTGAATTCGTTCCTGAACGTACTGTTCACAAGCTTCAAATAATGTTTGTTTTATAGTATTCATTTATGTGGATATTATAATTAAAGGAGGTGGTTTAAAATTAGACCTCACAGGTATTAAAAACCTGTGAGGTCTAAAAATCTTCGATAATTTCACTCAAGATTTAACTTCCCCAAATTATTCATTTGCCGTACAATCCAGTTTTTACGTTGCTGAATATAATTACTGGCAGGATTTGCCGAATATTCTCTTGGGTTTGGCAGAATGGCGGCAATGGCAGCAGCTTCGTACTGGGATAATCCAGTAGCAGATTTATTGAACCAGGCCTTTGCGGCAGCCTCGGCTCCGTATATGCTTTTTCCCATTTCTATACTATTCAAATAAACCTCCAGGATGCGTTCTTTGCTCCAAAAAAGTTCAATTAAAAAAGTAAAATATACTTCAAAACCTTTACGCAACCAGCTGCGCTGTGGCCATAGGAAGACATTTTTCGCTGTTTGTTGCGAGATGGTGCTGGCCCCGCGCACTCTTTTTCCTTTTTTATTATTTTCTATCGCCTTTCCTATAGCTTCCATATCAAAACCACTATGGATTGGAAAATTTTGATCTTCACTCGCAATTACCGCAAGCTGTAAATTGGCAGATATTTTTTCCATTTCTACCCAATCGTGCCTAATATCCTCCTGCGGATTTTCGAAAAACCTGATTGCCATTAATGGCGTAAACGGGACGGGCACCCATTTATATATAATTACCATCAGGATTGAAAAAAGGAATAAAGCACCAATGAGTTTCAGAATAAACCTGAATATTTTTTTTATCATTCGGAAGGATTTTTTTGGAAAGGCAGGTAATATTCTACTTTTGTATGAATTTACAAAAACTTTCTAAGTTGACTCGCACCATGTTGTCAATAGACCGAAAAATGGCAATTTTTGGCTTCAGGTTTTACCACTAATTCACTAATATTTTTTTCCTAATCACAGCAAAGCTGATGTCGAAAAATGGCAAATTTCAACCTGAAGATAAGGGTGCGCTGTTTTTACCCTTCCGTCTTCATCAGCTCCATGCTGATGAAACCACCTTCCCTTGAAAAAAGGGAAGGAGCTTTTTATAAAATTTGATTGCATAGGAAAAATGGCAATTATCAACCTTTTTTGAAGTAGGAAGTTATAGGTACGAGAGACGAAAATTTTTCTTTTCTCATCTTATTAAAATAAGGTTGAGAAATGGCAATTATCGACCTGCAGATAAGGGACAACTACTTTTATTCTTTCGTCTTTATCAGTTCCATTTTAATGAAGAAACCTTCCCTTTTTTCAAGGGAGCTTTTGATTGTGCTGAATTGAGATGTATTATTTGCTGCAACAATGATTTTATTTGCTTCCTGTTCCCCTCCTTTTTAAGGAGGGGGTGCCCGGCAGGATTGGTGGTTGCGTTAGGGATAGGAGTGGTTAGCTCCCGCTCCACTTTTTTGTGGAGCGGGACTAAGAACGGATAGCCCGACCCCGTTTTTCACGGGGTAACGCCCAAAATCAAAAAACCCGGAAAAAAATTCCGGGTTTTACTAATATTTGATAATTTCTACGCTTCTTCCGGAGCTTTCATTTTAAAGGATTCCATGAATTTTGTAGTATAGTTACCTTCTTTATAGTCGGTTTCATCCATAAGCTGCCTGTGGAAGGGAATGGTGGTCTTTATACCTTCTATCACAAATTCATCCAGTGCACGCTTCATCTTATTTATAGCCTCTTCCCTCGTTTGGGCAGTGGTAATAAGTTTCGCGATCATGGAATCGTAGTGTGGTGGGATGACATAGCCACTGTAAACGTGAGTATCTATCCTTACACCATGGCCTCCCGGGGCATGCATATTGGTAATTTTACCCGGAGATGGACGAAAGTTGTGGTAGGGATCTTCTGCATTAATCCTGCACTCTATAGAATGCAACTGCGGGAAGTAATTTTTCCCTGAAATTGGCACTCCGGAAGCGACTAAAATCTGCTCTCGAATAAGGTCGTAATCGATTACCTGCTCGGTAATTGGATGCTCTACCTGGATTCGTGTGTTCATTTCCATAAAGTAGAAATTACGGTGTTTATCTACAAGAAATTCTACTGTTCCCGCACCTTCGTACTTAATATATTCGGCTGCTTTTACAGCTGCCTCACCCATTTTCTTTCTAAGTTTATCTGTCATAAAAGGAGACGGAGTTTCCTCTGTAAGCTTTTGATGACGCCTTTGAATGGAGCAGTCCCTCTCTGAAAGATGACAGGCTTTCCCGCTGCTATCGCCTACTACCTGAATCTCGATATGACGTGGTTCTTCGATAAGTTTTTCCATGTACATACCATCATTTCCAAAAGAAGCATCGGCTTCTTTACGGGCAGATTCCCATGCAGCTTCAAGGTCTTCGGGTTTCCAGACGGCACGCATTCCTTTACCACCTCCACCGGCAGTTGCTTTTAGCATCACGGGATAACCGGTTTCCTGAGCAAGTTTTTTACACTCCTTAAAGTCTTTTATAATTCCCTCAGAACCTGGAATACAGGGCACGCCAGCCGCTTTCATAGTAGCTTTTGCGGTTGCTTTATCTCCCATTTTGGAAATCATATCTGCAGAGGCGCCGATAAATTTAATGCCGTGTTCCTCGCAGATTTTGGAAAATTTAGCATTTTCAGATAAAAATCCGTAACCTGGATGTATCGCGTCTGCATTAGTAATTTCTGCAGCGGCGATAATGTTTGAAATCTTTAGATAAGATAAGTTACTTGGTGGAGGGCCAATACATACGGCTTCATCGGCAAATCTTACATGGAGACTTTCGGCATCAGCAGTAGAATATACTGCCACTGTCTTAATTCCCATCTCTTTGCACGTACGGATAATTCGCAGGGCAATTTCTCCTCTATTGGCAATCAATATTTTTTTAAACATACCTATTGTGTTTTTCTTCTGAAGAAAATTTCTCTTCAGATAAATGGGCAGTAATTATGAAGGGTCTACTAAAAATAACGGCTGATCAAACTCTACAGGAGAGGAGTCGTCTACCAATACTTTTACAATTTTACCGGATACTTCGCTCTCGATTTCATTGAAAAGTTTCATTGCTTCAATTACGCAGAGCACATCCCCTTCTTTAATACTATCTCCTACCTCAACAAATACAGATTTGTCTGGTGAAGGTTTTCTATAGAAAGTTCCAATTATTGGTGACTTGACGGTTATATAATTTGAATTATCTTCTGCTGCAGATCCTTTTTTATCTGAAGAAGATGAGCCAGACTGCGGTGCAGTTTCGGGAGCCGGCGAAGGCGCCTGTTGCTGTACCGGCATTTGCTGCGGCATTTGTCCTGCCATGGGCACCTGCTGTACGATGGTTTCTTTATCGTCTGAGCCGCCGGTTTTAATAGTGATTTTCACATCTCCCGTTTCCAGTTTAACCTCACTGGCACCAGACTTGGCTACAAACTTTATCAGATTCTGAATTTCTTTTAAATCCATAATATTAAAGTGTTGGTTTTTTTAAGAATTATATGCCCATTTCAGATAGGCTGCACCCCAGGTGAAGCCACCTCCAAATGAGGCAAAAATAAGGTTATCTCCCTTTTTAAAGTTTTTTTCGTAGTCACTTAGTAGTAACGGCAACGTAGCAGAAGTCGTATTTCCATACCGTTGAATATTCATAAGAACTTTTTCGTCTTCCAGATTCATCCTACTGGCGGTAGCTCCCACTATTCGCTTATTCGCCTGATGGGCTATGAGCCAGTTTACATCTTCATTGGTAAGATTGTTCTTTTTCATGATTTGTTCACTTACCGCTGCCATGTTGGATACTGCAAATTTGAACACCGTTTTTCCATCCTGGCGTACGTAATGAAGTTTTTTTGCCACAGTTTCTTCTGAAGGAGGCATTAGAGAACCACCTGCTTCTATTCTTAAAGAATCCCTTCCAATCGAATCGCTACGAAGTATTTCGTCCTGCAAACCAAAGCCTTCTTCATTAGGTTCCATTAGAACTGCACCGGCGCCATCACCAAAAATAATACAGGTTGTTCTATCTGTATAATCGATAATGGAAGACATTTTATCTGCACCTATCACCAATACTTTTTTATACCGGCCAGATTCGATATAGGCTGCACCGGTGGACATTGCATAAAGAAATCCTGAACAAGCTGCCTGAATATCATACGCAAAAGCATTAGTAGCTCCAATTTGCGTTGCAACGTGAACGCTCGTTGCCGCAACAGGTAAATCTGGTGTTGCGGTAGCTACCAATACAAGATCAATTTCCTGCGGATCAAGATTTGTTTTTCTCAGCAGGTCTTTTGAAGCTTCTATAGCTAAAAAAGAGGTTCCTTTGTTAGGATCTTTTAAAATTCTACGTTCCTTAATTCCTGTTCTTGAGAATATCCACTCATCATTGGTATCCACCATTTCCTCCAACATCTTGTTGGTTAAAATATCGTCGGGAACATATGCACCCACAGCTGTAATCGCTGCTGTGATTTTATTCATAGAATCAATTTTAAAACACCAATGTGCATGCCGCTGCACAAAAAAAAGCACATCAAAAGGAATGTACTAATTTTTCTTCTAAAAGTGGTGCAAATTAAGGTCTTTTTAGGACTTATTCAACTAAAAACAAAAAACTCCCACGGCGTGAGAGTTTTCTTAATTTATTGAAGCTCTAAGACATTAAGCCTCTACTTCTTCTGTATTATCTATTAATACCTGACCGCGGTAATATAATTTACCTTCGTGCCAGTGTGCTCTATGGTACAAATGTGCTTCGCCTGTTGTAGGGTCGGTAGCTATTTTTGGTACCGAGGCCTTATAATGTGTCCTTCTTTTATCTCTTCTGGTTTTAGAGATTTTTCTCTTTGGATGTGCCATGGCTTGCTATTATTTAATCGTTTAGTAAATTCTTAAGTTTATCCCATCGAGGATCTATATCCTCCTCATTATTTTTTTCTTTCTTGTCGATGCTCAGTTCTTCCAGCTTATCCAGCACGTCAGACTTTAAAGTTCCATCTTCAACGCCGGGATGTACCCTTTTTATTGGCAAAGATAGCACGATAAGCTCATAAATATATTGTTGTACGTTTACCTCATACTCTCCATGCGGGATTATAAGTAAATCTTCATCTTCGTCATTATACTCATTCCCAAACTTGATTACCAGAAAAAGACTGCTGTCTATTGGCTGATCGTATGGTTCATTCGTAATATCGCAATCAACATTTACCGTTCCTGAAGCTTTAAAGGTAAGCTCCATCATGGTATTTTTCTTTTCGAAAAGCAGGTCGATTTTTACATCTACACTGTTGAATTCGTCGTACTCAAAATGATCAAAGAACTCGTTATCAATATCGTACTCAAACTGGTGCTTCCCTAGCTTTAATCCCACAAAGGGGATTGTATATGCTGCTAATCTTCTCATCTCAAACTCAGTTTCGAGCCCTAGGCCCTTAGGCTTAGGCGGCTGCAAAGATAAAAAATATAATTAATTAATTATCTTTTGTGAACAATTTTTTGTTAGTATCTTTTCTACCCTGCTTCTTTAAGGCATTCTTTGTTAGTTTCCTGTATTCCTTTCTGCATTTGTAAATTTCAATGGCTTTAAATACAGCCTCTTTAAAGGAATTTATATTGGCAGAGTTGGTTCCGGCAATTTCAAAAGCTGTTCCATGATCTGGTGAGGTTCTCACTTTATTTAAGCCTGCCGTAAAATTCACTCCGTTACCAAAAGAAAGGGTTTTAAAAGGAATAAGCCCCTGGTCGTGATAAGAAGCAACCACCGCATCAAAATTTTTGTAATTCTTGGAACCAAAAAAGCTATCTGCAGAATAGGGACCATAAACGAGCTTACCCTTTTCCCTGATTTTATGCAAAGTTGGTTTCAGAATTTCTTCATCTTCCCTGCCTATAACTCCGTTATCACCACTGTGAGGATTGATGCCTAAAACGGCAATTTTCGGCTTTTGAATCCTGAAATCCTGTTTCAGAGTTTCATGAATAATGTCGATTTTCTTCTGAATTAATTCCGGTGTAATCACGCTGGCTATATCTTTTAGAGCCACATGGTCTGTAAGTAATCCTATTTTAAGCGTATCGGTAATCATAAACATAAGGCTCTCCCCCTCCAGCTCTTGTGCTAAATAATCTGTATGTCCAGGAAAATTGAAGTTTTCGCTCTGGATGCTGCTTTTATTTATGGGCGCAGTAACTAAAACATCTATATCATCATTTTTCAATGCCACTGTGGCAGCTTCTAGAGAAAGAAACGCATATTTCCCGACTTCGGGATCTTCTTCGCCAAAATTGATATTCACATTCTCCTTCCACACGTTCATCACGTTTATTTTTCCATCTATTGCCTTGGAAGGATCGTCTATTCCCTGGAAATTAAGGGATAGTTTATACTGCTTTTTCAGAAATGTGACAGTCTTTGCTGAAGCGAAAATAACAGGGGTACAAAAATCCAACATACGGGAGTCGTCAAAAGTTTTAAGAACAATCTCACTCCCTATGCCATTCAAATCTCCTATACTAATTCCCAATTTTATCTTTTGAACTTGTTTCATAAAATTCCCGATATTTTATTTCTATTTTTACAACACAAATGTAACTAATATAATACAATCCATGTTTACCGGGATCATTGAAGAAGTAGGGGAAATTACTACACTACACAAAGAAGAAGAGAATTTACATATTAAAGTAAAGGCGAAATTCACTCCCGAGCTTAAGATAGATCAAAGTATTGCCCATAACGGAGTCTGTCTCACGGTAATTTCTATTGAAGAGGACACGTACAGCGTAACTGCAATAAAAGAAACCCTTGAGAAGACAAATTTTGGAAATCTCAAAAAAGGCAATCTGGTTAACCTGGAACGCGGAATGAAACTTGGCGACAGACTGGATGGCCATATCGTGCAGGGGCATGTAGATCAAACAGCAATTTGTATTAAAACCGAAGAGGCCGGAGGAAGCTGGAACTTTAGCTTTGAGTACGATCCTGCTATGCAAAATATTACTATTGAAAAAGGATCTATTACCATAAATGGTGTGAGTCTTACTGTGGTAAATTCAGGAAAGAACAGCTTTAGTGTATCCATAATACCTTATACTTACAATCATACTAATTTTCATAATTTAAAGGAAGGAGATATAGTGAACCTGGAATTTGATGTAATAGGAAAGTATGTAAAGCGGATCAATGACTTGCGTTAATCATCTTCTCTTTTCTTCCGAAGATGATAACCCCCCAAAAGAAGCCCCGAAGCAATTAATGCTGAAATTCCAAAATCTATAGGAAGACCCGGTGGCGGTGGCACGCCTGGGCGACATTGTCTTGATGGAATACAAGCACCATTTTCCCCACATGGCCTATATCCTGGGTTAGTGCATTGAGAAAATCCCTGAAATCCAGAAAAAAACAACACGACCCATATAAGGAAGGTCCGCATCTTTTTTAATTGTTTATTTCTATTTATCATAAAATTTTCGAAAACCTGGCTAGAATATTACACAATAAAATTTCGATAAATATACACGATAAAGCCCAACAGCGGCTAAAATTCGGGAGTTAATCTTCTCTATTTCATTTATATAAGTGATATTACTGAGAAATAATTTTCCTACAACTTCTCAGAGTGAATATCACTTTTCTGCAAATTTAAAAGTTCAATTTTAATATGCAAGGTAAGGGTTTATTAACAACCTTCACGCCAAAGATTTTATACATATTATAATTTTCTGAAGAACCTCACTACGCAACCGATTGCTCCATAACATTTTTTCTTTATCTTGACCCGATAATAAATTTTAAGATATGAAATCAAAAATTTTTCTTCTTGTTTTCGCTTTTTGCCTTGGCTTTTTACCAGCACAAGCCCAGGAACAAGATTATTTTCAAAACCCGATCCTGGCTGGATTTTATCCCGACCCTGCGATCACAGATGACGGAAATGGCAATTATTATATGGTACATTCCACTTTTGCTTTTTATCCCGGAATCCCAATATTCCACAGTACAGATCTTGTAAACTGGAAGCAAATAGGAAATGTCCTGAACCGACCGGAACAAGTGGACCTGGAAGGATTCGGAGTTTCAAGAGCAATTTTTGCACCAGATATCAGTTATAATAATGGCACCTTCTATGTAACCTGCACTATTGTTGATGGTAAGGGAAACTTTGTGGTAACCGCAGAGGATCCGGCGGGACCATGGTCTAATCCTGTATGGCTACCTGAAGTTCAGGGTATAGATCCGGGATTGTTTTTTGATGATGAGAAATCTTATATTGTTTACAACGGAGCGGCTCCCAACAACGAACCGTTGTATGAAGGGCACCGCACAATCCGTATGTTCGAATTTGATAAAGAAAAACTGGAAGTAAAAGGAGAAAATCGTATCCTGGTAAATGGAGGAGTAGACATTTCGCAAGAACCTGTTTGGGCTGAAGGACCACGAATTTACAAGGAAAACGGCTATTATTATCTTATGACCGCAGAAGGTGGTACAGCCGTAAACCATACCGAAGTCGTCTACAGAAATAAAAATATTGGCGACGATTTTATTCCTTACGAAGATAATCCTATCCTTACGCAAAGGCATTTAGATCCTGAAAGGGAAAACCCAATTACTTCTGCCGGCCATGCGGACATCGTTGTGGGCCCGGATAACGAATGGTACGGAGTTTTTCTTGCCGTGAGACCTTATGAAGGTGACTTTTATAACACCGGAAGAGAAACTTTTCTTGCACCCGTAAAATGGGTGAACGACTGGCCTGTATTTGATCTGGGAGGTGAAGAAATTAAATATCAATATCCTTTACCTGAAGGAGTAGCGCTAGATAATACTCTTTTTCCTTTAAATGGAAATTTTTCCTTTACCAAAGATTTTAATGATGAAGAACTCGATTTACACTGGTTATTTCTTAGAACGGTTAAGAACAAGTGGTACAGTTTAACTGAAAAGGAAGATTTTTTAGTGATGGAAACCCGACCTGAAACCGTATCCGGTACCTCTAATCCAAGTTTCATTGCGCACAGGCAGCAACATCTTACGGGAGAAGCTTCTGTTTCTTTGGATTTTTCAACTAAAAAAAGCAACGAGAAAGCTGGCTTAATAGCCTTTCAAAATGAAACCCACTATTATTATATATGTAAATCTTTTGCTGAAGGTCAAGAGGTTATTCAGCTTTATAAAGGATCTGAAGATGGTGAGGTTTTATTAAAATCGGCTAAACTGGATTCTCCTGAGTCCCTTGTAAAATTGAAAGTTGAATTTGATGAGGATCTTTACAAATTCTCCTATAAAACTGAAGAAGATTGGAAGAATTTGGGAGGTGATTTAGACGGAAAATATCTTAGCACCAGGGTTGCAGGTGGCTTTGTGGGAGCAGTTTTAGGAATGTACACCACTTCCAACGGTAATACTTCAAGAAATAAAGCCGCTTTCGACTGGTTTAAATATTTAGGAGAAGATGAAGTTTATTCGATACAAAATTGAGCTACTTGAAATAATTAGAAAGAGATCATAGGCTCCTTTTAGATCTTATTTGTTTCTTAAGAAAAACGAGTAGCAATAAAATAGTAATTCATCACAGACAGAAAATTGCAGAACTGAAAAATCATAAACAAGAAAATATAAACCTGACTACAATTATGAAGCAGTTAAAAAATTTTAATTTTCCATTTGTGATTAGCATGACCATAGCACAAATACCTCTGACAACTTCAGCAAGTAACCCCTAGCTCCCTTTTTCGGTTCAAGAAAATCATGATAATATGAAACAGCAAATGACAAGCTACATTAAAATTAACCTTATGAAAACTCCTGCACTACAACTTTTATTAATGATTTTCATTACCGCAGCAAATGGCCAGGTGAGTGATTCTGAATCTGACTGGATTCCCTTATTCAATGGTGAAAATTTAGATGGCTGGACTGTCAAGATTGCCGGACACCCGATGAATGAAAATATAAACAAAACATTTTATGCAGAGGACAGTATCCTGAAGGTTTCCTATGAAGGTTATAAAAATTTTGATATGCAGTTTGGACATATTTTCACTGATATTGCCTATTCGAATTACATATTCCGCGTTGACTATAAAATTATTGGTTTAGGAATGCCAGATGCACCACATTGGACCAATTTTAACAGTGGCGTAATGATACACGCTCAATCCCCCCAAAGCATGCGTATTGAACAAGGTTTTCCGGTCAGTATTGAAGGGCAATTTCTTTCAGAGGGTGCCACCGCTGGAACACAAACTGGAAATGCAGTTACGCCAGGCACAAATATTGTGATGGACGGCAAACATATTACGGAACATATAATCAATTCAAATTCTGAGTTATTCCCTTTAGATACCTGGGTACGATTTGAAGTTGAAGTTCACGGCAATAAAGAAGTTATTTATCGTGTAAATGGAAAAGAGGTAATGCGGTTTGCCGAACCTCAACTTGATGATACCGATAATGACGCCAAGCATTTACTTGACCTGGGAGCCAATAAAAGTTTAAATCAAGGCTATATAGCATTACAAGCAGAAGGACAACCAATATGGTTTAAAAATATTAAAATCAAGGTGTTGGAAGAACATTAATTTTTGGAAATTGACTTTAAAATCGTAAGTCTTCGGAATCCGAAAATTTGCAAAGCATAATTAAAAGCATTTGCTGCTTTTTCAACATATTAAAGTTTCACAGACCCGGCAGGTAGGAAGTTCCATATTGGGATCGCCCTTGAGCCTGACAATTATCGCCTAAATAAATATCCTTCAGCATAATTTCATTATTTGCACTAAGCTACCTTTTCCTTTTAGAAGAACCACCAGGTTTTAAATTAGAAATAGTGACGAACCATTCCCCTTTAAAATTTGACCTCGTTTATGCTCTTCGCCCTAAAATGAAATAAGAATGGGCTTCTCTTCAGAAGCCCATCCCCGTACTTTACATTTGCATCTCGCTGAAAAGCACCATTCTGTAGTTAATCACTTTAGGTCATCGTATCTGAGCAAAATACGGAACTACAATAAAAATATTTTATAAAATTTTCCTTTATTCTGCTGAAGCATCCTGTTCGGTTTCCTCTCCAGATTCAACCATAGCATTAATAGTCTGAATGCTTCCGTCTTCGTTATAATTAAGCTCTGTCATTTTAACACTTCTCAAGTACGTTTTCCCTTCAGAAAGTGAACTATCATGATAAAATAAATACCATTTCCCTTCATATTCAACTATGGAGTGGTGATTTGTCCAGCCTAAAACCGGTTCCAGGATCACGCCCTGGTATGTAAAAGGACCGTAAGGATTGTCACCCGTTGCATAAGCTATGTTGTGCGTGTCTCCAGTAGAGTAAGAGAAGTAATAGGTGTCATTATATTTATGTACCCAGGCAGCCTCGAAAAATCTTCTTTCGTTGTCCCCGGTAAGAAGCGGCTCTCCATTTTCATCAAGAAGTTGTACTTCTTTTGGCTCTTCTGCAAAGCTCAGCATATCGTCACTCATTCTGGCAATCATTGGTGAAAGTGCAGGTTCATCATCAGCCGGATAAACATCTTCTTCTCCCTGATACTCATTGTTACGGTAATCCTGAAGCTGTCCTCCCCAGATTCCTCCAAAATACATATAATATTCGCCGTCTGTATCTTCGTATACCGCTGGGTCTATACTATAGCTGTTTTCGATAGGCTCCTGTTCCGGATTAAAAGGCCCGGCCGGGTTATCTGCAGTCGCCACGCCAATTCTAAAAATATCATTTTCATCCTTGGCCGGAAAATAAAAGTAGTATTTTCCATCTTTTTCTGCAGCATCTGGTGCCCACATTTGTCTTGAAGCCCAAGGCACATCTTCAACATCCAATACCACCCCATGATCTTTTACCTCCCCACCTATACTATCCATAGAATAGACGTGGTAATCCTTCATATCAAAATGTGCACCTGTATCATCTTCTGGAATTCCGGAATCCCAGTCATGGGAAGGATAAATGTAGATTTTGCCATCAAAAACGTGAGCTGATGGATCTGCAGTATAGTTGTCAGTCACTAAAGGCTCAGAGGCAGATTTTCTAACTTCGCTTCGCGATGGTATAGAATCCTCTTGCACATTATTTTCTTCAGCACTACCATCTTTTTTCCCATCGCCGCAGCTCAAAATTACAAGTGAACCTAGGACTGGAAGGGTGGAACGTAAAAAGTTTTTATTCATAATTTTTAAATTTTAAATCTTATTAAGGCGGTTTTTAGTGAATACATTAAGAGCTAAATTATGAAAAACTTTAATTAATCGTATTCGCAAATTCAATGAATTTATTAAATCACTGTTAAACACCATAATAAATAATTAATTCTGAGGCGTAATGTTAAAATTTCTAAAAGAACCCTGATTTTTAACACAACCGATTGCGTAGGGAAATTATTTATGTATATTTATCATATTTAAATTATGATGTAACTCAGTAACAATCAATTTTAACTGGAACTACGCCGACGCTGGCGTTTCTTGTGATGGCATCTTTTAATTCAACTTTGTTGGTTAAAGCACAACAATAGTTCTCATTAAGGGAATATCAACTTTGACATTCCCTTAAGATAAGATATCGAGGATCTTAACGAGATCGTTGTTGTGATAATTAACTTACGAAGCTGTAAAAGGGTAAATAACTCGGAGGCACGAAAAGGGCGTCTTGCCGGGTGAACTTACTGCTTTGGGCAGCCATTTTTATTACAGCTTTTTTAATATGCTAATTAACAACAGAAATTATTTTTAAGTATGAAAAAATATAATCTTATGACAAAGATAAAAGTATTAGTCCTGCCATTATTCCTTTTCTTTTGCGGGATAGAAATGATGGCACAGTCAGAAATGTTTCAATATGATGAACGGGAAAAAATTTCTATAAACCAGAGCTGGCAATTCATGAAATACGATTCTGCCGAAGAAGCCGATGATCTGATTTATGATGTTCGTCCTGAAGTTACTGATGCAAGAGATGATAAACCCGCAGACGCAAAACCTACTGAAGCTGTAGAAGTGGTAACAGCTAAGGATGTTCTAAAACCATGGATAATGCCCACGGGAAATCAGTTTCTTAATGATTCAACTAAACATTACCAGCGGCCCGAAGGAAACCCAGGTGGGGATTTTGATTTTGTCCAGCCAAGTTTTGATGACAGTGATTGGGAAAGTATAAATCTTCCTCATGACTGGGCCATTAAAGGGCCTTTCCTCAAAGGCTGGGATGCAGAAGTAGGTGGTGGAATGGGTCGTTTACCAAGTCCCGGGGTGGCATGGTACCGCAGGAAAATATTTCTTCCGCAGGCGGATATAAATAAATCTGTTTTTCTGGATATAGACGGGGCAATGTCTTACGCGATGGTCTGGATAAACGGAGAACTTGCCGGCGGCTGGCCCTATGGCTATTCTTCATGGAGACTGGACATTACCCCGTACCTGAATCCAGGAGAAGAAAATCAAATAGCCATTCGTCTTGATAATCCTCCAAATTCCTCGCGCTGGTATCCGGGAGGAGGAATTTACAGGAATGTATGGCTGGTAAAAACCAATCCTCTTCATGTAGGGCAGTGGGGCACTTTTATCAAAAGCAAAGATGTTTCTGAAGCCTCTGCCACATTGGAACTAGAAGTGAAAATTGATAATGATTCCCAAGAAGAAGCTGTAGTTGAGACTCTGACCAAAGTCTTTTCTCTAAATAAAGATGGTGAAAAAAGTAAGGCTCCAGTTGCTGTTTTTGATGCTTCTGAAAAAAGCATACCTGCAAAAAGCAACATTACAATTAAAGATTCTGTCACCCTGGATAATCCCAGGTTATGGGGGCCACCTCCAACACAAACTCCCAATTTATATGTGGCGGAGACTAGCCTCCTGCTCAACGGGAAAATTGTGGATCAATATAATACTGAATTCGGCATAAGGTCCATAGAATTTGATGGCGAAAGAGGAGTGATAGTTAATGGCGAGCCTGTTTTCATAAAAGGCGTGAACCAGCATCACGATTTAGGAGCCCTTGGTGCGGCTTTTAATAAACGAGCGGCAGAACGGCAACTGGAAAAACTCAGGGAGATGGGAGTTAATGCCATCAGGATGGCTCATAACCCCCCTGCTCCCGAATTACTGGATCTTACCGATAACATGGGCTTTCTAGTAGTTGACGAAATGTATGACTCCTGGGAACGTAAGAAAACTCCGCTCGACTTTCATTTAATTTTTCCGGAATGGCATGAGCAGGATTTACGTGCTCTCATACGCCGTGATCGAAACAATCCATCGGTTATAATGTGGAGCACCGGCAACGAAGTTGGGGAACAATACACTGGAGAAAAAGGAGCCGAAGTCGCCCGCAGATTACGTGAAATTGCGAATCAGGAAGATCCTACCCGACCTACTACCGCATCCTTTAATTATGCAAAACCAGATATGCCCATAACTGAAGAAACAGAAGTTATAAACCTGAATTATCAGGGAGAAGGCATTAGAAATGCTCCTGCCTATGCTCATTTAGAAGGAATAAACACCCCTCCGCTTTATCCCGCTTTTCATGAGAAGTTTCCAAACAAAACAATTATAAGCAGTGAAAATGCTGCAGCGGTGAGTAGCCGGGGAACCTACGTATTTCCTGTAACTGAAGGAATAAGTGCTCCTGTTAGCGACACCACCGGAGGTGATTCAGAAAATGACTTTGTAAGCGCCTACGGTCTTTATACAACCCCTTTTGGAGCTTCCCCAGATAAGGTATTTGCTTCAATTGATAAGCATCCTTATGTTGCTGGAGGATTTGTATGGAGTGGATGGGATTATTTAGGCGAACCTACTCCTTATTATTTATCCCGGAGTTCATACTTTGGCGTTATAGATCTGGCTGGCTTTAAAAAAGACAGGTTCTATTTATATCAATCCCGCTGGAGACCCAATCATCCCATGGCTCATATTTTACCTCACTGGAACTGGCCGGAGCGAATGGGTGAAATAACCCCTGTTCATGTATATACTTCAGGAGACGAAGCAGAATTGTTTCTGAACGGAGAATCTTTGGGAAGGAAGAAAAAAGGCGAATATGAGTACCGCCTTAGGTGGGATGACGTGGTTTATCAACCGGGAGAATTAAAAGTAATAGCTTATAAAAACGGAGAAAAGTGGGCTGAGGATATCGTAAAAACTACCGGCGAACCAGCTGCTTTAAAAACATCAGCCGAGCGAAAAGACATAAATGCCAATGGGAAAGATTTGGCGTTTATTACTGTAGAAGTGGTTGATGAAGATGGGCTAACCGTTCCCACGGCAAATAACACTATTCAATTTTCGGTTGAAGGTCCTGCAGAAATTGTAGCCACAGATAATGGAGATCCTACCAATATGACTCCTTTTCCTTCACATCAGCGCAAAGCTTTTAATGGAAAAGTGATGGTTATAGTACGTCCAATAGCTGGAAAACCCGGAGCAATCCAAATAAAGGCTACGTCTGAAGAGCTTGAAAATTCTGATATAACTATTGAAAGTCTTTTCGAAAATAAATGATAGACCCAAAAGCTATAAATATACTTTTCATATTGTTAAAGGTTTTACATCTAGATTCCGATATGTAAAACAAAAAATAATAGCCTATTTCTTTGTGCGGAGGTACAATTGGACCAATAAAAGAGTCTTTTTACTACAAAGATTTTCGTGAAGCTGCCCGTGATTCCGTCAACAAATGGATACGTAACAGCGGACGTTTTGATGCAGTTATTGATTTTGACAAAGCCATAAGAAACCCACAGGATACGTTGGTTATCCTATCAGAAGCCCATTCAGGTGATTATCTGCATCCCAATGAACTGGGATATGAGATAATGGGAAAGGCTATAGATCTCTCCCTATTCGAATAAAATTTTGTTTTTTAAGCAGCCAGGAGAACAATTTATCATGTCTAGTTTTGCAGGCCTGCTGAAACATAAAAGTAGTTAGTTTTAGTTTTTGAGTTAGTTAATTTGTATTGTGATGAGAGTTGAAAACCGTCTTCCTTTATTGGGAAGGCGGTTTTAAGTTTTATATTCCCATTTAAACATGGAAGAAATTTTATATTTGCAAAAATTTGTACTACATGTCCCTAATTTTCAGAACAATACTTTTTATCTGCTTAATTATTCTCGCAGGTTGTGGCCGGGATGAAGTAAAAAGAAAGACTTCAGACGCAGAAACCCTGTTTACCGAGCTTGACCAATCCAAAACAAATATAGAATTTACAAATAGTGTAAAGCAGGATTCCGGGTTTAACTATATCAATTATCCTTATGCTTTTACTGGCGGCGGCGTTGCTGTTGGTGATATAAACAATGACGGCCTTCAGGATGTTTATTTCACTTCTAATCAAAATTCCAATAAGCTCTACTTCAATACCGGAGATTTTAAATTTGAAGATGTGACGGCAGAAGCCGGAATAGAAGACAGCAATGGCTGGACCAGCGGAGTTACTATGATAGATATTAATAACGATGGATGGATGGATATCTACGTATGTAAATCTGCCTCTATTGAAAATAATGAACTTCGGAAGAACATATTGTTCATTAATCAAAAAGACGGAACTTTTAAAGATGAAGCCGAAAAGTGGGGACTGGATCATAATGGTTTCTCTATTCAGGCTTACTTTTTTGATTTTGACAAAGATGGTGACCTGGACATGTACCTGGTAAACCACCGCCCTGATTTTGGGAACACGAATAAAATTGAGCCTACGGGCGAAAAACAATATTTCCCTGAAACCTCAGACCACCTGTTTCGCAACGACGGTGGAAATTTCACCAATATCACACTACAGGCAGGGATTATCAACAAAGAATGGGGTCTTAGCGCTTCTATTGGTGATTTTAACAACGACGACTGGCCAGATGTTTATGTGGCCAACGACTATATTGGTCCCGATTTTCTTTACATCAACAACAAGAACGGAACCTTCTCTAACCAGATCAATACCCGTTTTAAGCACATTTCCTACAACAGCATGGGTTCTGATTATGCCGACATCAACAACGACTTTCTACCCGACCTTCTGGTGCTGGATATGCTGGCGGAAGATCATCAGCGTGGGAAGCAGAATATGGCGAGCATGAATACTGAAGGTTTCCAAATGATGGTAAATTCCGGTTACCACTATGCGTACATGTCCAACGTCCTGCAACTCAACAATGGTAATGGTTCTTTTAGCGACATTGGCCAATTGGCCGGTATTTCAAAAACCGACTGGAGCTGGGCACCTTTAATTGCCGATTTTGATAATGACGGATTTAAAGATATATTTATTTCAAACGGAATAGAACGGGAACTCGGGAACCAGGATTACAGGACAAGGGTAAGAGAACTTCAGCAAGAACAGGAAAATGTTACCTTTTCTGAAATGATGAAATTTATGCCTTCTGATGAACTTTCTAACTACGCCTTTAAAAACAACGGCGATTTAACTTTTGAAAATAGCACCAGTAACTGGGGATTAGATAAAAAAATAAATACAAATGGCGTTGCTTATGCCGATTTTGATAATGACGGTGACCTGGATCTGGTTCTTAACAATTCTTCTGGAAATGCAGCTGTCTATAAAAACAATTCTGTAGGTAATTTTATTAATATAAAACTCACAGGAAGTGAAAATAATATTAATGGTATTGGTACAAAAGTAAAAGTGTACACCCCTGAAAATCAACAATATCAGGTTCTTTATACCTCCAGGGGGTACCAATCCTCAGTAAGTAACATCCTGAATTTTGGGATAGGTGAAGAAACAGAAATTGACAGGATTGAGGTGATTTGGGGAGACAATTCGGTTCTGGCCGCAGAAAATATAGAGCCAAATCAAACAATTAGCTTCAGCAAAAAGCAATATAAAGGTGACAAAGAGCAACCCTTAAGGTCAACTCAAAATTTCACATCTGTAGATCCACAAAGGCTTGGAATTAACTTTAAACATGAAGAAAACACTTTTAATGATTTTTCGAGGCAGGCTTTACTCCCTCAAAAACTTTCAGAACAAGGCCCTGCGCTTCAGGTTGCAGATATCAACAACGACGGTCTTGATGATTTTTTTATTGGTGGTGCAGCAGGACAGGCTGCTCAAATGTATATTCAGCATAAAATAGGGAGATTTGAAAGTATAAATCGGCAATTTTGGAAAAAAGAGAAAGATTTTGAAGATAATGCCGCTCTTTTCTTTGATGCCGATGGTGATGAGGATCTCGATTTGTATGTAACCAGTGGCGGTTATGAACTAGACGAGAATGATCCCCTTCTACAGGACCGGCTCTATATTAATGATGGCAACGGAAACTTTACTGTAAGCCGAAAATTGCCGAAAATGAGCACTAGCTCAAAAACCGTCCGCGCAACAGATTTTGACAACGACGGAGACCTTGATCTCGCCATTGGCGGCCATCATATCCCCGGAAAATATCCTTTAGCACCAAGATCTTACCTCCTGGAGAACGAAAATGGGCATTTTAAGGATATCACCCAGGAAATCGCCCAGGAACTACTGCAAATAGGTATAGTAAACGACCTGATTTTTTCAGATTATGACAATGATGATGATGAGGATCTTGTTGTTGTTGGGGAATGGTTTCCAATAAGCATTCTGGAGAACAGAAATGGCAAATTTGCACTTAAATCCATAACAGATTTTGATAAAACTGAAGGCTGGTGGAATACTGTTAAGGAAGTTGATATTGAAAAAGATGGAGATATGGACTATTTAGTAGGTAACCTGGGAGAGAACAACAAATTTCACCCTTCTGAAGAAAAACCACTCCATATCTACGGAAATAATTTTGACGACAACAACACCTACGATATGGTATTGAGCAAGGTTTACAAGGGTAAATTAGTGCCAGTACGGGGAAAGGAATGTTCTACAGCACAAAACCCCTTTGTTAGCGAAAAAATACCGACTTATGAAGAATTTGCCTCTTCATCGCTACAAGACATTTATGGGGAAGAAGAAATTTCCAACTCCTATCATAAAGAAGTATACACATTCAGTTCTATTATTGCGATAAATAATGGAGATGGCAGCTTTACAAAAAAGAAGTTACCAACTAAGGCCCAAATTGGCCCTACAATGGATTTTCAGATAACAGACATAAACGACGATGGTTTTCCCGATATTCTTGGTGTTGGAGGAATTTTTGAGGCTGAAGTAGAGACTATAAGGTACGATTCTAACACAGGCTATATTTTAGTTTCAGATTCCGAAGGAAATTTACAACCTGAAAGGGATATAAGTTTCTATAACGGCTATAATGTAAAGGGAATGGCAGGTATTAAGATAAGAGAAGAAGCCCACTACATTATGGCCAACAACAACGGTCCACTCACCATCTTTAAAAGGAAGTAATTGATTCAAAAAAGAGCCAAATCTACAGCCCTGGAAATTAGGGAACTGCGTAAAAATCTCTTATGATTGAATAAGATAAACCCAAAATGGAATTTTGTATTACTATCTATTAGATCCTGATTGTAAAAAAATAATCATCAAAAATGGTCAGGAAGGTCTGGAATAGGTCAGAAAAGATATGCCTGATTTGGTTTACAGTTACATTTCAACAAAAGCCTACTTAAGACATACAACCTGTTTTCAGAATGCTTCATATTAACAGCAATGGCTTTATGTTAAAATTATAAAAATTCACAAATTATCTACACAACCGATTGCGCTATGGGAATATTTCTGTATATTTATCAACTTTTAAGAGTAATTAAGAGCGTTTTTTTGCATTTATCCAATTCCAACACTAAATACTAAATTATGAACAAAAAATTACAAATTATTGACAATCACCTCTGGAAGAAGTTACTCTTCTTCTTATTTTTGATCATTGGTTTTGGTGCTCATGCCCAGAACATCACAGTAAGCGGGACCGTAACTGATGATGCAGGCCCACTTCCCGGAGTAACAGTTGTTATTAAGGGAAGTACGGACGGGACCACTACAAACTTTAATGGTGAATATACTCTAAACAATGTTCCTGCCAATTCAGTTCTGGAATTTAGTTTTATTGGCTTTATCACTCAAGGTGTTCCGGTTAATAACCGAGATAATATCGACGTTGTTATGCGCGAAGACACTGAGGCTCTGGATGAAATAGTGGTAATCGGTTATGGTGCCCAAAGAAAGGAATCAGTAACAGGATCTGTTGCTTCTATTCAAGGTGATGAATTAAAAGAAGTTCCTTCCTCAAACGTTACTCAGGCCTTGCAAGGACGTCTTGCAGGTGTAGAATTGTCACCCTCATCCTCTAAACCGGGAGCCCCGTTACAAATCCGTATCAGAGGTACACGCTCATTAAATGCAAGCAACGACCCTTTAATTGTTCTGGATGGAATTCCATTTGCTGGATCTATAGCGGATATTAGCCCTTCGGATATTAAAAGTCTAGATATACTTAAAGATGCTTCTGCCACTGCAATTTATGGATCTAGGGGTGCCAATGGAGTTGTTTTAATTACTACAAATAAAGGAAAAAAAGGCGAAGCAGAATTTAGGTATAATGGGTTTGTAGGTTTAAAAAGTGTTTTTGGTAAATATCCTATGATGAACGGTCCTGATTTTGTTGAGCTCCGAGAAGAGGCCGGAATTTATGATAATACTTTGGATGAATCTAACGATATAAATACTGATTGGCAGGATTTGCTTTATGAATCTGCTTTAACAACAAATCACGATGTTAGCGTTGTAGGAGGAACTGAAAATGGTTCCTATAGCGCAGGTATGGACTACAATAAGGATGAGGCTGTGCTGCCACTACAATATTACGAGCGAATATCTCTAAGAGCTTCTGTTGACCAAAGTATAGGGGAATTTCTCCGTGTAGGCCTTACAACTAACAACAATTACTCAGTGAGTAATGGCAATAGCATTGGAATGTATGGCGCATTAAATAGTTCTCCAATTGCCAGTCCATATAATGAAGATGGTTCTTTAAAGAGAGTTATCAGCATGCCTCTTGATGAGCAGTGGGTTTATACAAGCCAGTCACTCAATGATTTAGGGGATAGCTATGTGGATAAAACAAGAGGCTTTGGTTCTTACAATTCCATTTTTGCTGAAGTGAAAATACCCGGTATTGAAGGTTTGAGCTATCGTTTAAATTTAGGATTAAATTATAGGCAGAGTAATGGAGGCTATTACCAGGGAGAAGGAGTATTCAGCACAAATGAATCAACAATTTCTAATGCTTCCATAACAAATTCTCATACCTTCGATTGGACCGCAGAAAATTTGCTTACCTATGATAAAACCTTCGCAGAAAAGCATGATCTAAATTTATTAGCTCTTTACTCCTCTTCTGAAAACTTGTATTACAGATCTCAAGTGAACGCTAATGATATTCCAGCTGATGCTTTTCAGTACTTCAACTTAGGTAGAGCCAACGAACAGCCAATTGTTGATCCTAATCAACAAGCGTACCTTAAAAGTGGACTTCAATCGGTTATGGGTCGCGTAATGTACTCCTATGATTCTCGGTATATGCTATCTGCTAGTTATCGTTATGATGGGTCTTCAAGGTTATCGGAAGGCAACAAATGGGTTTCATATCCTGCAATTTCTGCAGGATGGAACATCCATAACGAATCTTTTATGCAAGACGTAGATTACCTAAATTTACTTAAGATACGCGCTGGTTATGGTACCGCATCGAATCAATCCATTGACCCCTATTCCACACTTGGTTTGTTAAGTACCAGACCCTATAATTTCGGAGATACATATACAACTGGACTCTTTGTTTCAGAATTACCAAATGATAATCTTGGATGGGAATATTCAACCTCCTATAACCTTGGACTTGAATTTGGTCTGTTTACAAATCGGCTTACAGGTACATTAGAGTACTATGATACTAGGACAAAAGATCTATTATTTCGCGTAGGTCTCCCAACAACTTCCGGTGTAAATAGTTACATCGCTAACATTGGGGAATCAACTAATAAAGGATTTGAAGCTTCACTAAACGGAATTATCCTGGACAACCCTGATGGTTTTTCCTGGGATGTGGGTGTAAATTTCTATCGTAATCGAAATGAGCTAACAAAATTAGCATCCGGGCAGGAAAGGGACGAAAGCAACTGGTGGTTTGTGGGAAACCCAATTAATGTCATTTATGATTATGAAGCAATAGGATTATGGAACGAGGGGGATGAAGGTTATGAATTTCTTCAAACATACGAACCAGGTGGCAACGAAGGTATGGTCAGGGTTAAATATACAGGTGATTTCAATGCAGACGGCTCCCCAACAAGGGCTATAGGTCCAGATGACAGACAAATCATGGATATGCAACCTGATTTTCAGGGTGGTTTTAATACGCGACTATCTTATAAAAATCTTGATCTTTCTATGGTAGGAGTTTTTCAAAGTGGTGGTTTATTAATAGCAACACCTTATGGTGCAAATGGTTACTTAAACATTTTAAGCGGGAGAAGAGGTAATATCGATGTGGACTATTGGACACCTGAGAACACTGACGCTATGTTTCCCAAACCAGGCGGTATTGGTGGTGATCAACCAAAATATCTCAATTCTTTATCCTATTTTGATGCTTCTTATTTAAAATTAAGAACCATTACCTTAGGCTATAATTTTGATAATGAACAGTGGTTAGAGGCGAACGGCCTGAACAGGTTACGACTATATTTGACCGCTCAAAACCCCTTTGTTTTATTTTCACCTTATAATGATTTTTCGGGAATGGACCCAGAAACCAATTCTTATGGAAATGAAAATGCCGCGGTTCCATTAAGTAATAATCTTCGAAGATTACTAACAATAGGCACGAATACTCCTACAACCCGAAACTTTATCGTAGGTCTTAATGTATCATTTTAATAAAAAATATGATGAAAAAATCAAAAAACAAAAAAGTTTTAGTTTTAAGTATGCTTCTGGTCATTCTTTTCGGAAGTTGTTCTGAGGATGTTCTACAAGAACAACCACGAAGCATCTTTACACCAGAATTTTTTCAAACCGAGCAAGGTGTTGAGGGAGGTATTACTTCTTTATATGAGCGATTGCGCTATATCTACGGCAATGGATATTATTACGCCGGTGTTCAATCGGGAACTGATGAAAGTACGTATGGAGCAAATGTCAATAATGATTCAAAGAATGCTGATCTGTCTGGTGTAGGAAATCTTTCATCTACCCAGAATCCCTACGGAGCTATATGGAGCGTTTTTCCCAGCATCAACACGGCGAACGGTATTATTGAAAATGCAGAAGAGGTAGGGACGATTTCTGATGAACTTGTAGCGGAAGCTCGTTTTTTTAGGGGATTTTATTATTCTTTACTCGTTAAGAACTTTGGTGGTGTGCCTTTGGATCTCGGTGCTGGCGAACTACAGTTTAACAGATCTACTGCCCGTACCTCTGTACGAAATACAGTACCGGAAGTTTATACAAAAGCTATATTTCCGGATTTAATTCGAGCAGTTGAAGATTTGCCGGAGACCTCGCGGTTAACAGGAACCGCTAATAAAACCTTAGCACGATTGACGTTATCAAAAGCATATTTAACCTATGCTTGGTGGCTAGAAAATCCGAAAAATATTCCTACCTATCCCGAAACAACGAGAACGGATCCTGATGGACATGATGCCCAGTATTATTACCAAAAAGCATATGATGTAGCTGTTGATGGAATTGAGCTAAGTCCAGGTTCAGTTGGATTATTAGAATATTATTACGACGTGCACAGTGGAGAAAATGAAAGAAATAAAGAATGGTTATTATATGCCGACCATACGGAATTCAGTTCTTTATTTAATGGTGCTGCTGTTAATGGATGGGGCTCCGGTGGTTCTCCCGGAAATTTCGCACCCTGGTTTGCTACATGGAATTACACTGAAATAAGAAGTTCTGAAGATCCCTCTGAATGGCAACCAGTGGTAACCGTTGGACGTGAAGCGGTACAGAAGTATGGCCGACCATGGACGGGTGTAGCTACAACCCAAGAAACCATTATAAACACTTTTGCCAACAAATCAACCGACTCCCGTTATGACGGCACATTCACTACGATCTATCGTGGTAACTGGAACCGGAACAATATTAGTTCCGATGTTTTATATAATGCAAACTTTTTGCCTATTACAATGGAAGATCCCGCACTTACATTCCTGGATAATAATCCCGGTAATATTTCCTACCCGGAAGGAGGAGGGTTAAGTAATGTAGGAGGGGGCATTATTCCGGACAGGGCGGATTGGGTAGTCGCTCCTCAGGGGATTAGTAGGTACATGTATCCTGGCCTATGGAAATTGGGCCCTCATCGCACAGACAATGGTCAAACCCTAGGACAGGCAAATGTCACTTACACAAGGCCTTTTCCTGTGGCAAAATTTTCTGAATTGTATTTCGTTGCTGCGGAAGCTGCCGTAAAAGGAGCAAATACTGAAGCGGGAAAAACTGCTAGAGAACTTATCAATGTTATTCGTGGTCGTGCCGGTAAATGGAGGTATAGCAATAACCAGCAAGAAGAAAAAATTGAAGACTATAGCGATGAATTAATTGCAAATACACCAGCCGTAATTACAATCGACTATATCCTCGATGAAAGAACAAGGGAGTACTATGGGGAAGGTATACGGTGGTATGACCTCACCCGCACTCAGAAATGGGAAGAGAGGGCTAGAACTTATACCATTGCAGGTTCCGATAAAGGAGACCACACACCAATGACCATAAATCGTGACATTCAGCCTTTTCATTATTTACGTCCTATTCCTCAAGGTCAACTGGATGGAATGGAAATGACTGAAGCTGAAAAAGCTGCTTACCAAAACCCCGGATATAATTAAAATCTAATAAAGAGCTTTTAAGCAGTGCCTAAAACAAAGGTAGTCTGAATAAAAAATTTGATTTAATAATTAAAAAAGAGGTTGTCTGGAAAATAGATGACCTCTTTTGTTTTGGTAGATTTATAAAGAAAACGGCACAACAGCTAATCCAATGATAACGCTTTTTACATTTTAAATCATAAAACGGTAAAATTTAATTTAAATGAAAATTCTTGGTATTTCCGCATATTACCATGATTCGGCTGCTGCTATTATTTCGAATGGTAAAGTTCTGTATGCCGCGCAGGAAGAACGTTTTACCAGGATAAAGAATGACGCCTCTTTTCCTGAAGAAGCCATTAAATTTTGTCTTAATGAATCTGGTTTTGATCTAGGTGATATAGATGCAATAGCATTTTATGATAAGCCTTTTTTAAAATTTGAAAGGTTATTGGAAACCTATTATGCCTTTGCGCCCAAAGGTTTTAAATCCTTTGTAAAAGCTATGCCTGTTTGGTTAAAGGAAAAACTATTTATTAAGCAGATTATAAGAAAAAGATTAAGGCAGATATATAAAATTAGTAAAGTTTCTAAAATTGATATAGTTTTTCCAGAACATCATTTATCCCATATTGCTAGTGCATTTTATACATCACCATTTAAAAAAAGTGCATTTATAACAGTTGATGGTGTTGGTGAATGGACTACAACCTCTTATGGAATCGCTTGCGGTGAAAAAGGAATAAAAATAATGGGAGAATTGCAATTTCCAGATTCCATAGGTTTATTTTATTCATCATTCACTTATTTCCTGGGATTTGAAGTGAATAAAGGTGAATACAAAATGATGGGGCTCGCGCCTTATAGTAATGCAAAGTCTGGTAGGGTAATTCAGTTTATTGATACTATCAAAGAAAAATTAATTGACATTAAAGACGATGGTTCAATTAAATTAAATACAGATTATTTTGAATACCCCGTTGGATTACGGATGGTAAACCCAAAAAAATGGGAGAAATTGTTTCAATTTAGAAAAAGAAAGCCCCAGGAAACTTTAACCCAAGTTCATGCCGACCTGGCTTTTGCTGTTCAAAAAATTTTAGAACAAGTGCTGGTTAAAATGATCATACACGTCAAACAACAAACAAATGCCGATTATCTATGTTTGGCCGGAGGTGTTGCTCTTAATTGTGTAGCCAATTCAACTTTATATCATCAGAAAATTTTTAAAGACATTTATATTCAACCAGCTGCAGGCGATGCCGGGGGCGCAATAGGAGCTGCATTATCAACTAATTATCTTAAATCTAATTTAACTTTCTCTGGTTTGCACGACCCCTTTAATAATTACTTAGGGCCCAATTTTTCAAATCTCGAAATTGAAAGAGTTTTGAGGAAAAATAAATGCAACTTCCAATATTTTGAATCCTCAGAAGACTTATATAAAGAAATTGCAAATTATATTGCTGAAAAAAAAGTAATTGGCTGGTTTCAGGGAAGAACAGAATTTGGTCCCAGAGCATTGGGCAACAGAAGTATTTTAGCAGATGCAACAGATAGTGATATGCAGTCTAAACTGAATTTAAAGATTAAATTTAGAGAAAGTTTTAGACCCTTTGCCCCAGCAGTATGTGAGGAAGATTATGACATTTATTTTGAACAAGGAAAACAGTCTTATTATATGTTATTTACTAATGAGCTTAAAAGATCACTAGTAAAAAAATTACCGAATAATTTTGATGAACTTAGCCTTGAAGAAAAACGTAACTTAGTTAAGTCCAAATTACCTGCAATTACCCATACAGATTTTTCTGCCAGGGTCCAGGTTGTGAAAAAAAGCATGAATCCAAGGTTTTGGAACTTATTACAAGCCTATAAAAAACTTACTGGAAACGGAGTGCTAATTAATACAAGCTTCAATGTGAAGGATGAACCAATAGTTAACACTCCTGAAAATGCTTATCTTTGCTTTATGCATACCGGGATGGATATATTAGTGCTTGAGAATTATCTAATTGTAAAATAGATGGAGTTCATAAAGGAATTTTTCCTTTTTTTAAAGGAACGAAAAAAGTGGTGGTTGGTGCCTCTGATATTAATCTTTGCGATTTTAGGAGGCCTTATATTTATTACAAACGGGTCCGCTTTAGCACCGTTTATCTATAGCCTATTTTAATGAAGAAAGAAAAAGCCTATGAAACCATAATTGTTCTGGCATTAGTTGGACTCATTTGTTTTTTAGTTTATGGGAATATCTGGTTAATTTACTTATCTGTCGCATTTTTGGCAATTCCTTTAATTTCAATTAAAGCCGCTTTAATAATCGTAAAAATCTGGTTTAGATTTTCTGATTATTTAGGTTTCGTAATGAATTATTTTATCATGTTCATTTGCTTTTATATTTTCTTGGTTCCTTTATCATCTCTGCAAAAAATATTCGGAAAAAATCAAATTCTGCAAAAAGAGAAGGGAGATTCCTATTTTCATAAAAGGAATCATTTATTTACCAGTAAAGACATTGATAAGCCCTGGTAAATAATTTTTTATTTCAATTGCTCTGCTTTTTTAGAATAAAATTCAGCATAATCCATCATATCCATCTTCATACAAATCTCAGCGGCCATTTCGTAAACTTTTGGTTGTTCTGGATATTCAGAAATTAAAGATTGTGCCACACGTAGCGCATTTTTAAAATCGCCCTCATTATTATAGGTATGATAGGCCTGCCTCATTACATCCTCCCATTTCTCCATACCAGAGTAAAGATTGATGGCTTTTCGCTCTTCATAAGTAGGATTCTGAATTGAATGATAACCTCTTACCGGATTTTTTCCAGACATTTCTAAAATATAGGGCCATGATCGTTTTAGGTCTTCTACAATAAACTTTCCTCTAATAGAATCTATTTGAGTTATAGGTATGTCCTGAAATGCATCATCATAAGGAATAAAATTGTCCCACCGGCCTATGAATTGTAGTTCTTCCATTTTGTTATAAATCGCATCAGCTATTAAAAAGTTCCCTTTTATATTAGGATGAACATGCTCTGTCATTAATTCATTATCAATAAATCCGCTCTGCGATTTATCCCGAAACAGTTTCTTTGCATCAACCAGAAATACACCTTCTTTTTCTGACAATTCAGTAATTATATCATTAATTTTTTCGGGTGCCCGGAATCTTAGCAAGTCTAATTCTTTAGCAATTTGCAGATATTTCTTTGCCGAATCCTTTTGCTTATCAATATAATATTGCCCCAATTTGAAGGCGGCTTCAGCATTCTGTTCCCCGATTCTATAAATATTCCCTTTATCGTTTCTTAAAGCCCGCTCAAATTTTTCTTCCTCCATATCATCACTTATGAATGGTGGAATATCTTTTTCATTAGAAACTAGTGTTGATAATAAAACAGGAATATTGTTATCCTGATATTTTGATATGATTATATTTAAATTACTTCGGAATTGATCTATACCTGCATGATAAATTTCTGAATCAAAAGGGATTTGCTGTTCCCTGGCCATCACTTCCATTAATGTTGTTTCTCCAACCTTATAACCAGCATCAATTTTTGAGGCGAAAATTTTAGAATAAGTATTTTCCAGTAACTGAAAAAAACGTAAGTTTTTCAACTTTAAATAACTTCTTACTAGAGAAGGATGATTTCCGGTAAAAACAGACGACCCTGCACCTAAAGCACCATAGTATTCATTATGTCCCGCATAAATTATAACAAGATCTGGATTTTGTGCAATTATTTTATCTGTCAGATCCCATAACGTATATGAATTAACAGCGGTAATTCCGGTGTTGATCACTTCGATATTTTTTTCAGGGAACGTGCGGGAAAGCCTATGTTTGAGTATTCGCGGAAATGAACCATTCTTATAAAATGGAAAACCCACTACGGTGGAGGCACCCTGAACAAATATTCTATATGTATCTTCTGTTTTACTCTTTAAAAAAAGGTCTGATTGATTATCGGAATTAAATCCTGTATTCTTAAAATACTTTTTAGAAATATCAGAATTCATCACATAATATTCCTTGCTATTTTCGGAGGTAACTTTATGGAAAAGCTGATAATTTTCACCATATCCAAAAAGTCTGAGCATTACCTCCACCACCAGAATTAGAAGAAACGGGAAGCTAATAGCAATAAGTTTAAATACTGTTTTTTTATCCAAAAGCAATATGTTATTTTAGAAGACCGCTTGCGACCTGTTTTCAAAATAAATTCTTATACTTTAAATTTATATTTGGCTGCAGAATACAATCATGGCGTCTTGAGCGAATAAAATTAGGTTTACAATATATTTCATTATACTCCAGGTCTTACAATGAAGCATAAATTCACTTTTTATTTATTTCTACTATTCCTGACATTTTTAATTTCCTGTAAAGATAAAGGTGAAGTTACAAAGAAACCAACTGTAGGTGACAATCTTTTCACATTGCTATCTAATGATCAAACCAATATTCATTTTGAAAACTCCGTAGAGGAAACTTCTGATTTTAATGTTCTTAACTATTACTACGCCTATAACGGTGGTGGTGTTGCCATAGGAGACGTAAATAATGACGGTTTACAAGACATCTATTTTACCTCTAACCAGAAATCCAATAAGCTTTATATTAATAAGGGAGATTTTAAATTTCAAGATATTACAAAGGCGGCCCATGTAGAAGATTCTGAAGGATGGACCACAGGTGTAAATATGATAGATATAAATAATGACGGATGGATGGATCTTTATGTTTGTAAATCGGCATCGTTAAACAACAATTCGCTCCGTACTAATAAACTTTTCATTAATCAGAAGGATGGAACTTTTAATGAAGAAGCACAAAACTGGGGGTTAGATAACGACGGTTTTTCAATTCAATCTTACTTCCTTGATTATGACAAGGATGGCGATTTAGACATGTATCTAATTAATCACCGAGTCGATTTTCTTAATTCTGTTATTCTCGCAGCAATTTTGAAAGACGAAGATTTTTTTTCACAAACCTCAGATCATCTCTTTAGAAATGACGGCAATAAATTTACCGATGTTACTATCGATAGCGGAATAATGAATAAAGAATTTAGTTTGAGTGCCGCAATAGGTGACTATAACAACGATGGATGGCCAGATGTATATGTTGCCAACGATTTTATTACTCCAGATAAATTATACATTAATAACAAAAATGGCACTTTTATTAATCAAATAGATACACGTGTAAAACACACCTCATACAGTAGTATGGGCTCTGATATTGCCGATATTAATAATGATTTATTACCAGATTTATTGGTTCTTGATATGTCTGCAGAAGACCATAGCAGAGGGAAGCAGAATATGCCGAGCATGAACACCAGTGGTTTTTGGTCGATTGTTACTTCAGGATACCATTATCAATATATGTCCAACATTCTTAATCTCAATAACGGAAATGGATATTTTAGTGACATAGCTCAATTTGCAGGACTTTCAAAAACCGATTGGAGTTGGGGACCACTGATTGCGGATTTTGATGGTGATGGTTTTAAAGATGTATTTGTTACAAACGGAATTAAACGAGAAATAGCAAATCAGGATTTTGGGAATTTTTTGGACACACAACAAGATTCTATTAAAGATATGTCCATTGAACAAATTTTGAACAGAATGCCTTCGGAAAAGCTTCAAAATTATGCTTTTAAGAATAATGGTAATCTTTCTTTTAGTAAGGAAAATACAAATTGGGGATTTACTAAAGCGGTAAATTCAAACGGCGCAGCATATGCAGATCTGGACAATGATGGTGATTTGGATATTATCATCAATAATCTTGAAGATAAGGCTGGTATTTATCGTAACAATTCCACGAGCAATTTTCTAAATATAAAACTTATTGGAAGTAAAAATAATGTCACCGCAATTGGAAGTAAGGTCAAATTGTTTACTGATAGTTCCAAGCAATATCAGGAATTGTTTCTTTCTAGAGGATATCAATCTTCTGTTTCTCCCATTTTAAACTTTGGTATTGGTGAAGAAACCAATATTAAACGGGTAGAAATTATATGGAATAACGGAAGTATCTCAACAAAGGAGAATGTAGAGGCAAATCAAACACTTACGTTTCATCAAAACAAATCTAAGTCCGACGGAAATCAATCAAAATACAAGTTTTCTAATAATTTCAATAGGGTAAGTCCAGAGCATTTGGGCTTAAACTATAGACACCATGAGAATGAATTTAATGATTTTTCCCGCCAGGTGCTTTTGCCTCAAAAACAATCTCAAAAAGGTCCAGCCTTTGCAGAAGCTGATGTAAATAAAGATGGCTTAGCCGATCTATACCTCGGAGGTGCCTTAGATCAGCCTGCGGAACTATACCTTCAGAATCCGGATGGCAAATTTCAGAAAAAAAAGATAGCCATTTTTGAAAAAGATAAAAAATATGAAGATAATGGAGCGCATTTTTTTGATGCCAACAATGATGGTAATTTGGACCTTTACGTCACCAGCGGCGGCTACGAATTATAAGAAAATGATCCTTTACTACAGGACAGGCTTTATTTAAATGATGGTCGTGGCAACTTTTCTAAATCTTACAATTTACCTACCATGTTAACCAGTACTAAAGCCGTTACTTCTTTAGACTATGATCACGATGGGGATTTAGATTTGTTTGTGGCCGGACACCTAATTCCAGGTAAATATCCCTTACCGCCCAGGTCCTACGTGTTGCAAAACACCAATGGGGTATTTACTGTTGTCACTAAAGAGGTTGCGCCAAATTTTTCAGAAATTGGAATAGTAAATGACTTAATTTTTAGTGATTACGATAACGATAGTGATTTAGATTTATTGGTTGCCGGAGAGTGGATGCCAATTATCGTTTTTGAGAATGTAGATAAACAATTTTTATTAGCAAATGTACCATCCCTGGAAAATACTGGGGGTTGGTGGAATACAATTGCCGAAATTGATTTTGATAACGACGGTGATATGGACTATTTTGCAGGTAATATTGGAGGAAACAATAAATATCATCCTACAGAAGAAAAGCCACTGTATATCTACGGAAAAGACTTAGAGGATGACGAGAAGTACGATATGTTTTTGAGCAAACTTTACAAAGGGAATTTAGTACCTGTTCGTGGTAAAGAATGTTCTTCAAGCCAAAATCCTTTTGTGAGTCAGAAAATTCAAACCTATCATCAATTTGCGAATTCAACCTTGGAAGATATTTATGGAAAAAGAGTGCTGGAAAGTTCCTATCAAAAACAAACTACCGAATTTAAATCTGTTTATCTGGAAAATAAAGGAGGTGGTAATTTTAAGTTGAGACATCTGCCGAATTACGCACAGTTGGGACCAACCATGTCTTTTGCATTTACAGATGTTAATCATGATGGAAAAATGGATGTTATTGGTATAGGTGCTGTACATGAAGCTGAAGTAGAAACAGTGCGCTACGACTCCAATGTGGGATATGTATTGCTAGGAGGTTCTAAAGGAGGTTTTAAACCCTATAAAGATATCAATTTCTACAATGATTTAAACGCTAAAAATATGAAGTTGGTTTTAATTAAGGAACAGCCTCACATAATTATTGCTAACAATAACAGACCCCTGACCATCTTCAAATTAAATTAGGTTTAAAATGGTATAGTCTTTCCAAAAGGTATTAGGAGAACCACTTTAAAATCCGTCTATTGCCTTTCAAGATTGTAGTATTAGATGAAGTCAGCGTAACAAGAAATACGCAATCGATTGTGTTGTAACATTTGAGTATGTTATCATAGTTTAAGTTCTGAGCAATAATTGGTTTTATTTTCATTTTACTTTTTCATAACTAAACCAATATATATTTATTTGCGAACAATTAAGGTAATTAATCTATTTACAGTTTATTTTTTAAATCTTAATGGCAACTGCTGATATGAAGATTATAATGCTTTATCAAATTTGATGACCAATTGATATTAAGATCTAAAGAGATGATTGCTACCCTTTTGTTACTCCAAAAAAAACCCTTATAAACATTGCGTTTAAAAGGGCTTTAAGTACTCGAGGCGGGAATAGAAACCCACTATTTTGCCCTTTTCGAAAACTACTTTAAAACCTCAACTAACACTGTAAATTCCCACTAAACCCAATAAAACCAGTAGTTAGTGAGTACTTAATGTTATATAATAAGATATAATAGAATAAATATTTCCTTTGTCAAGTCTTTGTCAAGTTGACAAATTGAACTAAATTAGCATTGTTCAAATGTTCAATACTTCAGATTATGGCAACGGTAAACTTTAGAATACGCAGTAAGGCAAACAAATCAGTTTCAATTTTTATTTATGTTTCACTAGAAGAAGGAAATGTTATTTCTACTCCTTCCGGTTTCACAGTACACCCTAAAGACTGGAGCAAGACCACGAAACGACCTAAGCAAAATTCAGAGGAAACGAAAAAGACCTTTAGCAAATTGAACAAGTTACAGGAGTTTATATATAATGCTGTTAATGATGCACAGGCAACCGGGCAATTAATAGATGTGAATTGGTTAAAGAAGAATATTGAAAAGTGTTTTGACCGGGTTAAAAAAACAGATCAAAGCCTATTAACTAATCATATCCAGTACATAATTGATAATGCCAACACACGAAAAATTAAAGGTAGTAACAAAGTAGGACTTTCTGAAAACCGTTTAAAAGGTTATAGGAACTTTAAAAAGATTATTGAGGAATATGAGAAAGTAATAAAAAGCAAAATTCATTTCCAGGATATAAATAAACCCTTTGTAGATAGGTTTACAAATTGGTTATTTAATATTAAAATTTATTCCACTAATTCAGCCGGTAAAATATTAGACAACCTTAAAACCGTTTGTTTAGATGCTGAAAAAATGGATATAAAAATTAATGATTACGCGCACAAAATAGAAGGTTTTAAAGAGCAAAACGAGGATAGGTATATACAAACCCTCTCTTTTGAAGAACTGGAACAAATACGCAAGGCAGAACTAGAAACAGAAGCCCAGGAAAACGCCCGCAAATGGTTGTTGATAGGTTGCGAAATAGGACAAAGGGCAAGCGACCTTTTAAAACTTACACCCGATAACCTACGATACAAGAACAACCGCATTTATATTGATATTGAACAGCAGAAAACAGGGAAAGCCGTTACGGTCGGAGTAATTGCCCCGCACATTATTGATATTGTAGAAAATGATTTTCCCTATTCAATCAGTACTCAAAAATTAAATAAGCATATCAAAGATGTTTGCGAACTTGCGAAAATCAATGAAATGATAGAGGGCAAAAAGTACGACAAGAAAACGAAGCGGAAGAAATTAGACTTCTACCCAAAACACGAACTTGTAACTTCTCACACATTCAGACGATCCTTTGCAACCAACTACTATAAAAAAATACCTACTCCTGTTCTAATCGGAATTACCGGCCATTCTAAAGAAAGTATGTTCCTGGAGTACATTAACCGCCGGGAAGATAAAGACCTCAACGCAGATATGTTTATGCAGTTCTATGAAACTATACAGCAGAACAAAGAGCCTGAAATGAAGGTCATTAAAAACGCAGCAAACCAGTAAAAAGCAAAATAATGGAATCAAGAACTGAAAAAATCTTTAAGGAACTTCAAATTTACCGGGAATACAGGAATGAATATACCCGAGAAGAAAGGAAGGAAATAAAAAAAAAGTTGCGGCAGGAAATACGTAATATATAATTCACCTTAAAACAATTAAGTTGAAAAATTTAAAAAATCAATTATGAAAAATGATCTAGTAGAGTACCTAAAGCAGGAAAACGAAAAAAGCCAATCTGAATCAGACCGGCTAACAAAAGAAATTTTTAAAAAGAGTAGGGATTATAAAAACAAAGAAGATTTTAAACAATCTTTAGAAGAAATCATTTCCCAAATAAAATAAATCCAAAAAAGTAAATATTATGAAAAGTGACCTTACAGAATATCTTGAAAAGGAGAATAAAAGAAAGCAATCCGTCATAGAACACCTTGAAAAGGAATTAAGGCGAAAGGGTAAAGATTTAACTCCTGAAGAAATAGAAATTGAATTAAAGAAAACCAGAGCAGAAAAGGATCGGCTATTTAAATTAGCCCAAGAGCAGAATATAAGAATTGAAGTACCGGTATTCAAACCAACATTAAAATTATAAAGTATAAATAACCCTCTGCAGAACCATGCAAGGGGTTTTTAGTACATTAGCAATGGCACCGCATAAAATTGTTCAAATGACCACACCTCACCCTCACCAACCAACAAAAGCATTTATTTTTGACAGAATACAATTCTTAGAAGATAAATTTATAGAAGCAGGATCTGTTGATCCATATATTTCGCACCCTTTGCATTTATTCATTCTAAAGTATTTGCAAATAAACCCAGTGGTGTTAAGGGGTGCAAAAGGAATAAGAAAAGTTAAATGCCTTAAAGAAGTAAATACCTCAGAAATAGACAATTATTCCGAATTTCGATGGCTCAGCAGAAGAATTACAAGATTTGTTGAAAAATATCTTTCCATTATAGAGCACCACGAGCCGGTGACTAGAAAAAGTAGAAAAGATCAACCCTCTGGTTTATCTTTAAGTGAAAAACTTGAAGATCATTTATTAAACCCCCGGTTTTTACTTCAAGAACCAGAAAAAAGAATAGCAGTTATCAAAGGATGTATTGATTTCTATGAAATGCAATTGAGAAATAAACCCTCTCACCAATGGTATCCAGTTATGATTAATTTTTTAAAAAAAGAAAAAGCAAGCCTACTTCAGATAATTGAAGGAGAAAAAGAAAATCTAGTACCTTCCAATAAAAGCCTTTTATTTAATGGGAAGAAACTAAACCTTACAGAACGAATTAGAATAGCAAATGAGGTTTTAGATTTTGAAGGACAAATAAGAAAACTAAATATTTCCGACACAGAGAAATACCAGTTAATGGCTTATATAATGGGTAACGACACTTCAAACATTCGAAATGTAGTAAATGGAACGCGGCCCAATAAGATCAGAGAAAAAGAAATTAATTCATACTTGAAAGATTTAATGAAATAAAGTTTGTGCAAGGTTGCCTTTGCACACGTTTTACACACTTACCCACCTCACATTATTATTGCAGTATAATTAAAAATACTACGCAATGGATAATGTAACCCAACTTCACAACACTACCCCAAAGCAATTACAGGATGCAATTTTACAAGGGGTAAAAAAGCAATTAGAAGAACTTAAAAAGCAGTACCAACCCAAAGAGCCGGAAGAATATTTAAGCCGCTCTGAAGTAGCAAAAATGCTTAAGGTCGATATCATGACCGTACATAACTGGAGCAAAAAAGGAAAACTCAAAAAGCACGCCTTAGGCAACCGCGTTTACTATAAAAGGTCTGAAGTAGAACAGGCTATTGTTGAACTTTAAAATTTTAGCAATGGCAGCGCACCCGACACCGATTATACATAGTTACAAAGAAATAAATCCCGGCAAATACAGAAGCGTAAAGCATTATGAACTTGCTGAGGTCATTAACGGCACTTCCCTACTATCTGAAACAATAAACGTTCAGAAAGACCGAAACTACGCAAAATCAATGCCCGATTATTGGCTAAAGATTAGACAGGGTAAGAAATGGAGCAGGCCAATAACAGGACTTTTTAAAACAACCGTCCCGGGTATCTATATTGGCGACAGCCAGAAAAAAAAGAACCTCATCCTGGCACAATTCACAGAAAATAAAAGTTGTATTACCCTCTACTACTTCAAGAACTATTACACCCGGGATTTAAACAAATTAATAGAGCAAACCGTTAGTTAATTCTCAGAAGATATAAAACAAAAAAAGAGGGGCGTTCAACCCCCTCTAATTGTTCAAATGTTCGGGAATACGGCAACGCATACCCACCCCAAAGATATAAATTATAATTGATAGACTTTGTTAAATATGAACTCAAAGGAGTTACCCCGCATTATCTGGAGCGAAGCCCCTATTTGGAATTTCATAACAAAGTCAACACCAAAACAGGGGAATTAGGAGCATACTTAAACGCATATTTCAGAGGGATGGAATTTAAAATATTTGGATCCACAACCGCGAACCCGGAGCAACGCATAACAGTTGAAGGGAGTTTACATAAATACTGGAACAAAGGCGCTCATAACTTTAATGACTTCGGGATTAATGAAATACAAGACGTACTGGAAAATCTGAAAGAGAATTTTAGAATACGTCCTGAAAACTGCGTTTTAAAGCAATTAGAAATAGGCGTTAATATAAATCCACCGGCCAAGACTAAAAACCTCTTAAAACAATGCTTATTACATAAAACTGACCGGCTTAAATGGGTATTCACCAGAGACGAAGGAAATTATATCCAGGCGCAACATCAAAGGCATATTTTAAAAATATACGATAAGAAAACCCACTATAAAAACCGAGGTTTTAAAATTGAAGATGAGGTTATGAGAATCGAAATGAAATATACAAAGATGCATGACCTGAACAGTAAAGGCATTTACACTTTAGAAGATTTACTGAATTTCGGATTACAGAACTTTACACCCATACTTTTAAAACAATGGCAACAGGTCATTTTTTATGATTTTAAAGCCCTGAAAGGCACGAAGTACGAAAACAGGTATAGTAACCCCAATTTTTGGGAAAATCTAACCTATGACGGTTTAAAGTACCACCGGAATAATTTAAACAAGATTACCAAAGCACAACCGGAAAACCTCAAAGATCAGATAGCAAAATTGATAAAAGAAAAGGCCGACTTTTTAAATACCTCAACACCCGAAATTAACCCTTTACATATACGGTTAAAAACGGGTGTTGGCACTTCTGAGAAAAAGGACGAAAACAGACGTTTTTGTGTGGTTACAGGGATAAACATTTCAATGCAGAAAAAAGGCAGTATTCTCCTAAGTCATACCGGCCTGAAATACTACTTCAAAACCGATATTAAAATATTTGATGAGGTGAAAAGAAAATTTCTTTCCCGGAACTGGAGCAATAAAGATCACCAAACCCAGATAAAGGAAATTGCCCATAATATCAGAAACAAGCACAACAATTTAAAACTACAGCAACAAAGAATTTACAGCAGAGCGCAACCAACTCTGTTTAACCTGGCAACTATTTAATAATTAAAACTAAAAACGATGTTTGACAACAGAATCAGATTTATCCTTAACTCCAAATTTGGAAAATTAGAACTTGATCAAGATCCTTTGGGATGGGACGATACAAAATTATTAATTGGTCGAAGCGAAAAAACATACGGTATATTCGTTAATCTGACCAATAATTTAAGATTTACCGGAGCAGCAAAAGAATACCTGGAAAGAGCCTTTGAAATAGACAAAGTACAGGCCAAAGTAAAACTTACTAAACTTGTTAAGCATCCACAGACAGACGAATGGAATTTGTCCTTTACCGGTTATCTTGAATTCTCCACTAGAAAGATCAAAGACGGGTATTTCGAATGCGATGTTATGGAAGGAGGTTTAAGAGAGTTACTGGTATCAAACATGAGGGAGAAATTTGAACTTAACCGGACTACTGACATAAAAGGAAATTCTATCCCCAAATTAGACACCGACAAGGTAAGTATTCAGGGAAGGGAAATTTACTTGCTGAGCAAATTGAGAAATGAAAATGTACAGGAATTTACAGCCCACAGTGGCAAGTGGAATTCTATAGACGAAGATAGAACCTCCTTTCACCCTTTACCGCTAAATGTAATAGCGAATGCAGACCCCGAAAATATTCAACCTCCTTTCCCTACGTATGAACTAGATGAACGATGGAACGAACCAAGCATAGCCAATATGTTTTATTACAAGGCAGAGCGGGATATGGGACGCACAAGGTTTTCTATAAATACAAGTTTTAAACTCGATGTAACAGGAAACAGAATAAACGATTTAAACCTAAAATTGGTTTTTGATAAGTACATCTGTGATGACAATGGAGACAACCTGAGATTGCAGGAAGGCGGCAGAACCGTTTTAAAGGATTTGGGAGATCCACGAAGTATTAATCCAGATGAATTAATTAGTTATTCTTCGCTAGAACCTATAGAACTAGAACCAAAGAAAAATGAAAGTTTTGCATTAGGCCTTCTTATGGTGGGGCAATTTGGGGGCGGGTTCCCGGTAAGATTTGACGGATGGGCGGACGTTCACTACTCAGATTATAATGCAGGATTGACCGTAGCAGTAGATTCTTTTTACCAACGTACAGAAGCAAAAGCAATTACTTTGTTTGAAGCCGGACAAAGGTTAAGCGAGATTTACACAGGAAACCCCTGTTTTGAAAGCAGTATTCTTTCTTCCGGAAAGTGGAAAAACCTTATTACAATGCCCGGGGGATGGCTCAGAAATTTAGCAAAGACCGACGAGCAGGGAAAATTAATTGAATGGCCTATTACCTGGAGTTGGGAGAATTTGTACAAATCTTTGAACGCCATTACACCGGTAGCCTATGGAGTAGTTACAGAGGGGGCAAAACAGAAGTTGGTACTTGAAAATATAGATTATTTCTTTCAGCGTGTGGTAACGGTAGATTTAGGCGAAATTCAGGTAGAAGAACGCACCACGGCAGCAGAATTCTATTATTCATCTATTACCACGGGGTACACAAAAGGCGGCAATTACGAAAGACCGTTAGGCCTAGATGAATACAATACGCAAGGCAATTGGATTACCCCCGTAACCGTTACAGTGCCAGGTAACAAATTTGAAGTATTAAGCCCGTCCCGCACTGATTCTTATGGAGTAGAAGATGCACGTAGACGGCAGTATGGAGAATCGGCAGAAGAGGATAGCCCCTACGACAAAGACAATTTTATTATCGATGCAAAGGAAACTGGATCTATAAGCAGATCAGACAGGGCGGCCAAGTTTTACGAGCCTAAGAAATGGCAAGATGATTTCGAGCAAAGACCAATAGGGGTTTATTCTCCAGATACCGCTTTTAACCTCAGACTTAGCCCGGCAAATAATCTACTACGGCACTCCAAATGGTTTAATGGTGGTTTATACTATATGCCTGAAGATTATGTTCGTTTTTCATCTAGCGAGGGCAACAGCGAACTTATGACACAATTACCAGGGAAAGAATCGGTAAAAGAAAATGCAGATTTCGAAATAAGAAAACTTGACCGCCCACTATTCGAACCAGAATGGGTAAAAGCAAAATTGCCATTTGATCAAACCATCTTAGAAAAAATTCAAGGTCATACAGATATTGAAGGCAAAAGGATGAACAACTTTTACGGAATGTTTAAATATGTTCCCTCTGATACTGGAATAGAGGAAAAGGCTTTTATGTTTAAAACTGAGGTAAAAAATGAATTTGATTTTAAGTTACTGAGAGTATTTGGGTAAGAATCGATGAGGTGCAAAATTCTTTTGCGCGGGCAGAAAAAAAACCGGCTTTTTATGGCCGGTTATGCAGGAGTAATACTAGATTACCAATCTGTATCTATTTCTTGATTCATGTAAATTTCAAATGAACTCATTAATTGTTCTATGCTATTGCGCACATCAGATTCTGTAATAACATATTGCGGAGCATGACCAAAACCAGTTGTGTATATGTACTCTTCAGGATCAATAGATAATTTAGCAGCGCCATCCTTTACCTGCGCTTTAATAATTGCGTATACCGGGCGCACCGCATATCCTTCTTTTCTAAATGTTTCGCCTATTAAATACTTTCCAGTAACTACTCCAGATTCTTTATCTGAAAATTGAATAACTTCTTCTGCGCTTCCGAAATTTTCAACCATCCATTGATTGGCTTTAATGTAAAGATCAGATTTATCCTGATCCAATTGAAATACCTTTTCAACAGGCTCAATAGAAACAGCCGTAGATTCATAGCCGCCACAGGAAATTAAAGTGGTAAGCAGTAATAATAGTAGTAGTTTTTTCATAATTAAGGTTTTAGTTGAACCTCAAATATAGAAACTATTCTTTCAGAACGTTTTTTTAAGATAAACAAGGGGAAAATCCCCCTATAAAAGGTACTTTTTGTACAACTACCCACGCGCAAGGAATTACTCGAATTACACACTATAAAAAAGACTTTGTAACAGTCATTATATGCTTAGCGGCCAACGAAACCATGTGTAAAAAATTGGCGTAAATACTCGGAATTACTCGGATTGCCAAGAATTGTCAAGGTTTAAAAAATAGCAAGGTAGATGCAAGGGTAAAAGAGTTGAAAAAGCAAAATGCTAAAAAATGCTAAGGTTGAAAACTTAGAATAACTGAGATCCAAAATTCCTAAGAATACCTAAGATTAAAAAAAGTAACCAATACGCGCGCGCGTAGAGAACTACAAAAGACACTAAGATTACACTAAGGGTTGAAGAATTCAAAAAAGCCCGAGAAAAGAGGAAACGGCACCGGAATATCCCACTATCTGTTCGCGCATGGAATTTTCATTTAAGGTTTTTGGGCAATCACTACGCGTACAAGAACAAAGGTTTTTTCGAGGTCACAACGGGCGCACAAGAATATATGATTTCGCGCGCATAGACTTTGCTGGTATCTGTTCACGCGCAAGAATCAGGGAAAGAACTTGTTTTAACAGAAACAGTCGAGAAACAGTCGAGAAACAGTAAAGAATCGCTGAGGTTAAAACTTAACGAACTGAACGACCTAAAAGAATACTTTCCTGAGAATCCAAGTTTTTTGGGGTCTATACGCGCGCAGGCGTCAGAGAGTTTTCCGACCCTAAAAAAGGAAGTTGCAATGAAGGTTTTTTCCATATCACAACATGCGCGTAAATCCTTAGAATTCCCAAGATTTTGTAACGGTCATTATGCCGGAGCAGGAATTTTGTTTTTCACACGATAAAAAAGAGTTCTCTTATCCAAAAACGTAAGAATTAGTAAGGTTAAAAAACCTCACTATTTATACTCAATCTAAATAAGGCAGTCAAGTTAATCAGCGTTAAGGATGATTTTTTTGGGATCACAACACTTAAGAATAAAATCCTATCTTTAATTAATGAGAAGACTTTGCTTAATATTATTCTTTGCACCCTTTTATCTGTTAGGGCAACAGGTCTTTTTTTCTCCATTTACTCAAACTTATCCCTCAATATTCACAAGTAGCACTGAAACAGTGAATCGCAGGATAGTCTTTGAACCTGAAACAATAACCATTGCAACAGATACTAAAGAAGGTAAAGAAGTTGAGGTTCTGTATATTCAGGAGGTGGATGTTGTGAACGAAAATATGGTATTCCTTTGCCAGAATAGTAGCAAACGAAAAATTACAATTGCAATACCCCAGGGGCAGGAACCCATTGAAGTTATTGATTACTATTATAGATCCTTGAAGACAAATGAGAAAGTGCAGAAAAGATTTTTAGTTGACCAGATAGAATGATGAATTTAAACCTTTATTGAAGTTTTAGAATTGACGTTTTCACCTTATCACCTACAAACATAACCTTGACTTCAAAATTAGTGCGCATCATTGCACCAAAACCGTTCTGAGAATCTACATACGAACGCACATAGAATGTATCTACATCTTTCTTAATAGATGTTCCTCTCACTCCCGGAAATTCTGAAGTAGATGGGGATTTCAATTTACTCTTGATTGCCTTTTCTGCATAAATTAAGGCATAGGTTTCGTTTTTAGTATCTTCCTCACCTACTATACTATTGACAATACCAAATAAAACAAAAACACCTAGTAAGATTCCGATGACTATCAAGAAGGTTCTCATAACTTTAAAATTAATTATTGGTTAGTTGGATAAATATAGAGATTAATTCCAGTGAATCTTAACCGTGATAGAAGTGGAATTGAAAACCTAGAAGAATGAACCCAATAAGGATTAATCTGAAACGCTTATAATTTTCAGAAAAGGAGGTACTTTTAATTTCCTTTGTCAAATATTTGTCAACAAGACACAAAAAAACCTGTAAAGCCTTATTAATAGGTCATTTACAGGTTTTTAAAGTACTCGAGGCGGGAATCGAACCCGCACTTCCGAAGAAACTGGATTTTGAATCCAGCGCGTCTACCAATTCCGCCACTCGAGCAAAACGGATGTCAAAAATAGAAAAAATCTGATGAATTAAATAATTTTAAAAATAATATTCTGTCGATTCGATAACATTAGAACCTGAGTTCGATTAATCTGGACATGGAGCTTTCAATAC